>DATJRT010000225.1:0-15092 GCA_035504495.1 Occallatibacter sp. | reverse complement strand
ACGGCGCGGAGCATCATGAGATGCTCGACGGGCTGATGCGTGGGGCCGTCCTCGCCGAGACCGATGGAGTCGTGGGTGAAGATGAAGAGCGAGTGCCTCTTCATCAGCGCGGCCAGGCGGATGGCCGGCTTGCAGTAATCGGAGAAGGTGAAGAAGGTGGAACCGAAGGGAACCAGGCCGCCATGGGCCGCCATGCCGTTGACCGCGGCGCACATGCCGAACTCGCGCACGCCGAAGTAGACGTTGCGGCCTGCGGGGTCGACGTGGAAGTTGGCGCCGGGCTTGAATATGGTCTTGGTGGATGTGGTGAGGTCGGCAGCGCCGCCGAAGAGCTCGGGGACCACTTCAGCGATGGCATTCATGACCGCCCCGCCGGCGTTGCGCGTGGCTACAGGCTTTTCCGCGGGGAAGCTGGGGATGGATTTGTCCCAGCCGGATTTGAGCTTGCCTGCCTGGGTGCGCTCGAACTCAGCGGCCAGATCGGGGAAGGCCTGCTCGTAGGCGGCGAAGAGCTTATTCCAATCCGCTTCCAGGGCCGCGCCGCGCTCGCCGGTCTTGCGCCAGTTGGCGAGGGCGTCGTCGGGTACGTAGAAATTCTTGTCTTCAGGGAATCCGAAGAACTTCTTGGTGGCGGCGGTGTCCACGGGGCCGAGGGCCTCGCCGTGCGCCTTGTTGGTGCCGGCGCGCGGGCTGCCGTAGCCGATGACGGTGCGCACTGCGATGAAGGAGGGTTTCGCAGTTTCGGCTTTGGCGGCTTCGATGGCGGCCTCGATGGCGTTGAGGTCGTTACCGTCGGCCACGCGCTGCACGTGCCAGTGGTAGGCCTCGAAGCGCTCCAGATAATTGTCGGTGTAGCTCAGTTCGGTAGGCCCATCGAGGGAGACCAGGTTGTCGTCGTAAATAAAGATGAGCTTGCCCAGGGCGAGGGTGCCGGCGAGCGCGGCGGCCTCGTGAGAGACGCCCTCCATCAGATCGCCGTCGCCGCAGAGCGCGATGGTGTGGTGGTTGACGATTTCGTAGCCGGGGCGATTGTAGACGGCGGCCAGATGCTTTTCCGCGGCGGCCATGCCCACGGCCATGGCGATGCCCTGGCCGAGCGGTCCGGTGGTGACTTCCACGCCGTCGGTTTCGCCGGACTCGGGATGGCCGGGGGTAAGCGATCCCCATTGGCGGAAGCCCTTGAGGTCGTCAAGGGTGAGCTTATAACCGGAGAGATAGAGCGAGCCATAGAGCAGCGCGGAAGCGTGGCCGTTGGAGAGGACAAACCGGTCGCGGTCAACCCATTTAGAATGGGCCGGATTGTGCTTCATCAGCTTGTGAAAGAGCAGGTAGGCGATGGGCGCGCAACCCAGCGGAGCGCCGGGATGGCCGCTGTTGGCCTTTTCCACGGTGTCCACGGCCAACAGCCGGAGCGTGTCGATAGAAAGCTGATCGAGGGAAAGAGACGCGAGGCTGGAAGTCATGGCGGGTTGAAGTCTTCCTTTCAAGGGAATGCGCACGGCCGGGGTAAGAAGCTCTAGGCGACGGCGTCAATCCTGACCTTCACATTGTATCCAAGCCAACTCTGGCGATCGGGCCAGTGAAGGGTCCACTCGATTTCGGTGCAGTCTTTCGCAGGGACGAGATCGGCGCTGAAGCCGGCGTTGCCCAGAGAGCGGCTGGGGGTGGTCTGTTTCGATTGCCAGCCGTCGCCGGTCCAAAGCACTTCAAAGTTCTGGTCGTCCAGAATGCGCAGTGTGCGGCCTGCATCCATCTTCTGGATGGGACGCACGCGGCTATAGATTTCGATGCCGTGATTGGGCCCGCGTTTCGCCCAGGTGCTCTCGCTCCGGCTTGAATAGCGCTCGAAGACGGGTTCGATGCGGTCGAAGACCTTGCCGTCGACAGCCGAGCGCAGGAGCTTGAGGTACTCGGCGTGGGCCCAGACGAGTGGAACGGCGGAGCCTGCGGGCTGGCCGAAGCGCATGCGGCGCTCAGGGCGATTGGGCTCATCCCACACCTGCTCGGGGAGCATCTGGCCGCAGGTGGCAAATTTCTCGTAGGTGCGGATGAGGGGCTCGATGTCGCGGCCGGCGGCGAGCTCGTAATGCGCGCGCTCGCCGCTGAGCAGCGGCCAGACGCGGCCCTGCCCCCAGCCCTTGAAGGGACCACCGTCGGGGCGCTGACCATAGCCGTCGAAGTTGTAGCGCAGCCAGCCGGGGCCCTGGGGCAGCTCGCGCTTGATAATGGCGTCGACCACCTTGAGCGAATCGATGATGAGAGGATCGTCAGCGCGGCGGACGCCGTAACGCACCAACTCGAGAAAGCCGGCGTCGATAATCGCGCGGGCTTCGAATTCCGAGGGCTCGCCCGGCGGACGGTTGGCGATGTGGATGTGTTCCTTGCCGCATCCCTCATGGGCGTAGGTCTCACCGCACTCCGGCGGGCGGATGCGCATGTAATGGCGCTTGACTTCAGGAAGGAGCACGCCGTTGTTGGTGACGGTCCAGTCTTCGAGATGGCCTTCGATCCAGTCGGCATACTCCTCGAGGAACTGGCCGAGCTCGGCCGAGTCGTGGGCGCGGGCCATCTCTGCCGCGCAGACCAGGCCGCTTATGACCGCAGCCAGCGTGGAAGGCGAATAGCCGGCGTTTTCTTCCCAGCGCTCCTGGTGGGTGATGGGCGCATTGCGCACCAGGCAGCCGGCGGCGCGCTCCACAAAGGGAAAGATGTTCAACTCGCCGAGGCCGTCGGCTTTCCACAGACGCCAGGCGAGGATGATGGGAAAAGCGACCTCGTCGAGCTGCTTGCCGCTCCAGTAGGGAGTGCCGTCGATCCAGAAGTTCTGGGCGAAGCCACCGTCCTCCTGCTGGGTGCAGGCGAGGTAGACGAGGGCGCGGCGGGCGGTTTCCGCGCGGCCGCAGGCGAGCAGGGCGGAGGCGGTCTGCACCATATCGCGGGTCCAGACCAGGTGATAACCGCCCAGGTCGTCGTCGCCCTTGATCTGTCCCCAGGGGATGGAAGCCGAGGCGACAAAGGCGCCGGAGAAGGTTTTGTCTTCGTGGGCGAGAAGAACGCTGTGGCTGGTGCGCATGAGCTTGCCGCCGTCGAGGGATTTCTTGGCCAGCCACTGGGGAATTGCCGCGCGCTTCCACTGCGAGATGTAGCGCTCGCGCGCCTCGGCGAAAGGCGTAGCCAGAGCGCCCATGGTCTTCTGGGCCGCGGTGTGATGGCCCGCGCCGATGCCGAGCGCGACGGTGAATTCGACCGCGCTTTCCGAGCCTTCCCCCTGAACGATTTTTCCGGCGAGATTCAACTGGCCGGTTACGGCCACGTTGCCGTTGGTGGCGGAGCCAAACTCCCAGTCCATCTTGAAGTCGTCCATGAGGTCGCGCCAGCCGTCACTCAAGCCGACGAAGCCGCAGCTCATGTGGGAGAAGCCGCTGCTGGCGGAGAGCATGAGCGACCACTGGTTCTTCCAGGCCATGAGCACCCTGTGGCCGGCGATGTCGAGGGCGCGGGCGGAGTTGCCGGCGCCTCCGCCGTCGAGGTGAGGCGCGAGCAGCACGTAGACCTTGAGGCGGGGGAGCAGGTCGGCGTGGCCGGTGAGGCGCACATGGGTGAGGACGACGGAGTGGTGCGGATCGCAGATGATCTCCTTGCTGATGGCGTAGCGGCCTTCGGGGTCGCAGTTGATGTAATGCACGCCCAGCGCCTCGGGATGGATGTACTCGAAGCGGGAGAGGAGATCGCGCTTTTCCTCGTGGACGAAGGTCTCGCCATCGGTGATGAGGAACTCCATGTCGCGGACCTGGGCGCGATCGATGGTGGGGTGGTAGACCTCGTTCAGGATTCCGTGGGAGCAGGTAAACCAGATGCGGCTGGAGGCGGCGTAGGCTGTGCCCACGGCGTCCTTGACGCTCGAGGTCCAGCGCGGTTGCATGCCGGGAGCGCCGAAGGCTTCCCCCTGCTGTTCGAGCCATTGGTACAAGGGTGCATCGCTCATCGGGCGGGGCTACTTTCCTGGGGGTTATCGGGAATGAGGGTTTCGAGAAAAACGCGACGAAAAGACGGTCTTGCGCTCATCCGTAGTCTATGACGCCGGGCAGAGGGGGGAGGTTCAATTTTTCTTGTTTTCTTAAACGATTTCTGTAATCGCCCTTTGCGGCGGCGCGACGGGGACGCAGGCGCGCCCGCTCGGCGGGGAGCGGAAGGTGCGCGGACCTGCCGCCCGCTGAGACTGCCTGATTTTGTGACCCGGGGCCGCATCCGGGCATCGAAGCAAATGGGTTGGCTGCGTGCGCCCGCTTTGGCCTGCGTGCTTTCATCCATTGGGGGCGCGGGCAACGCAAAGAGGGCGGACGCGCACAGTACAATCGAAACCAAGGAGAATTATTCGTATGGCCTACGAACTTGCACCGCTTCCCTACGACTACTCCGCTCTTGAGCCGTATATCGACGCCGAGACGATGAAGTTGCACCACGACAAGCACCACCAGGCATACATCAACAATGTGAATGCGGCGCTGGCCAACCATCCCGACCTTGCCGCGAAGTCGGTGGACGACCTGATTCGCGATTTGAACAAGGTGCCGGAAGAGATTCGCGGCGTCGTGCGCAACAACGGCGGCGGGCACTCAAACCACAGCGCATTCTGGAAGCTGATGGGCCCGGCCAATTCGCCCGGCATCGGCGGCGACCCGAGCGGCGCGATCGCGGGTCAGATCAAGGCCGATTTCGGCGACTTTGAGGCCTTCAAGAAAACATTCAACGAGACTACCGCAAAGCAGTTCGGTTCGGGGTGGGGATGGCTGGTGCTGACCGGCGGCAAGCTGAAGGTGATCACGACGCCGAATCAGGATTCGCCGCTTTCGCAGGGACTGTTTCCCATCCTCGGCAACGACGTGTGGGAGCACGCGTATTACCTCAAGTACCAAAACAGGCGCCCCGATTACCTGGCCGCGTGGTGGAACGTGGTGAACTGGGAGGAAGTGAACCGGCGGTTCGGGATTGCGAAGGGATAGAGGCCGGGACTGGGGAATAGGGACAAACTGATCCCTGATCGCAGTTTCCGAGTCTAACCGGGCAGGAGTGGTTGAGAAATCTGTGCGGACTTTTGCCTTACTCCCGCTCGCGGGAGCTCTTGCCTTGTGCTCGACGCCGCGTCTTGGGGCGCAGTCCGGGAGCTTTACCATAGCGCAGCACGGCCATGCGGTGGGCACGGCTTCCTATCAATTCACGGCCACGCCGCATGGCTACAATTCGAGTTCGCTGGTGCGCGTGGCCATGCAGGGACTGGATTACGCGCTCTCAAAGAGCGAACGGCTCTCCGCTGCGAATCATCTCCGGCATGTTTCTTTGAGCGCGGTGGTGAACGGCTCCGCGGTAACGGTTGTGGCTGCGCCGGCCCCTAATTCCGGTGGGGGCGCGCAGATTCTGCTCAACATTTCCGCCAGCGGGAAGAGCACGACGACGCGGCTGGCGGCGCATACGGGCGCGGTGTTTTTGCCCGACTTTGACCCGGGCGCGCTGGAGACGCTGCTGGCGCTGGCGGTTGCGCAGAACAACCGCGACTTGTGGGCCATTCTGCCCAAGAACGCCGGGCCCGATCATCCGGCGTCGATCGAGCCGGTGCAACTGGCGACCTATCCCGATGAGCAGGGAACGCTGGGGGGAAAGACGATCGCGGTGCACCACCTGGTGGCGACGATTGCGGGAACGCACACCGACCTTTTTTCCGGCCCCGAGAATCAGCTCCTGCAGGCCGAACTGCCGCAGGAGGGGTTTGCGCTGGTGCGCAAGGGATTCGTGCTCAAGCCGCCGCCGAAGCCGATTGCGCCGGCGGAGTGACGCGTAGCCGGCTCGCTTCTTATTGAGGACGAGCCGCGGGTCCTTCGAATTCGGTCCTCCGCCCCACGGCAGACCTCCGCTCAGGATCACAGCTCTCCCATTTTCTGCTCCATGGTGGCGCGGCTGTGCGCTACTGGATGAAGTATTTGCCGTGCCCGCCGTTGGCCCAGGGATTGTAGTGGAGAGCGAAGTTGGCGCGCGCCTGCGTGCTGGGGTGGGAGCTGAGCCAGAATTCGATTAGTGGATTCGGGTCGGGGTCGTCGAGCCAGGCCTTGCCCAGGTCGTTGAAGGCGGCGACGGCGGTTTTCTGGGGGTCGGGGACGATGCCGTGAATGGCTTCCTGGCCGTAGACGTCGGCCTGGTGCTCGAAGTGGCGGCTGAAGGCGTTGCCGGCCGGCTCCAACAGAAAGGCGGCGATGGAGACGGTGAAGAGGAGTACAACGAATCCGGTGCGCGAAGCGAGGGCGAGTTCCGCCGGTTTTGATCCGGAAGCGTGCTCCGGGTCAAGCGCGCCCCAGCGCGCGCCGAAACGCCGGATGAGCCAGGCGGCAAAGGCCGAGCAGCCCCAGTAGACGAAGAAAAGGCCGGCGGCGTAGCCGGCGATCATTTTGGGAATGTGGTTGAGAACGTAGTGGCCGGTCTCGTGGGCGAAGATGAAGAGGATCTCGTCGTCGGGGATGCGGCCGGCGGTGTTGTCCCACACCACGATGCGCTTGGTGACGCCGAGGCCGGTGACGTAGGCGTTCAGGCCGTTGGTTTTTTCGCTGGCTAACATGAGGAACATGCGATCGGGAGGGATATCGGTGCCGGTGCGGGCGACAACTTTTTCCAGCTCCTGGACAAGAGCCGGATAATTCCTGGACAGCGGCTGGAACTGAAAGAAGAGCGGCTCGATGAGCGGCTCGACGAAGATGGACAGAACCAGAAGCGGCAGCGTGACCAGCCAGACGCCGAACCAATAGCGGCGCGGCCATTTGCGCACGATCCAGTGAAAGAAGAGCAGAACGAGGGTGCCGACGACGAGGGTGAGGGCGAGGGCCTTGCCTTCATCGGCGAACCAGCTTGCCCAGCCCTCCACGCTGATTTGGAAACTGCGCTCGAAGTGATGGCCGATCAGGTCGAGGGGCAGGGCGGCGAGCCAGGTGAGCAGGAAAAACGCGAAGAAGAACCAGGCGCCCTGCATCCAGCGGCGGGGCGAACGGCGTTGTGCCCAGGCCTCAATGCGGGACCAGCCGCGGAGGCTGAGCAGGAGCCAGAGAAAGACGATGCCCCAGACGGAGCCGGCGATGTCAAGGATGTTGCGGATGCGGGTGAGGGCGATGGCGCGGGCGAGCTTGTCCGGCGAAAGCGTGTACGCCTGCGCGGGGCTGCCGGGCTGGCTTGCGCCGCTGGATGCCGTGGCCGTGGTCGATGAAGCGGGAGCGGGCGCGGCCTGTGTGGCGATGGGCAGGGGCGCGGCCGATTGCGCGGACAGAGGCAGCGGCGCAACAAAAAGACCACAAACGAGCAGAAGCAGGCAGCGGAAGGCAAATCGCATCGGACGCACCTCATAGCGCAGAGTTCTCTGCGACAATCGAGCATACAGATGCTTTTACCCGATTCTTCCCCGTTCCTGCCAGTCCCGGCGCGCGTTTGCATGGGCCGGCGCGGCTTTTCGCAGCGATCTCTCCTTCTGGCGGCGCTTCTTCTTTCCGTTTTTCCGGCGTGCGCTGGCGCGGCCACCGGTGACAAGACGCCGGTAATTCTGGACGCGATGACGACGGAGCTTGAGCGCGCCTTTGCGCAACTGGGCAAGCAGGGCGCCGACAAACAGCAGCCGCCGTACTTCATCAGCTACTCGGTCAGCGATGCGGACTATGCCTCCATTCAGGCGCAATACGGCGCGCTGGTTGCGAGCGAGCACGAACGGGTGCGCGAGGCCGACGTGCAGGTGCGCGTGGGCGATCCCAAGCTGGACAACACGCACGGGGACCATCGCGCCTCGGGCGTAACCAGCATTCAGCTTCCCCTGGGCGACGATGGCGAGGCACTCCGGCGGACCCTCTGGTACGCAACCAACAGCGGCTACGGCACGGCGCTGGACAACTACCTGCGCGTGAAGACGGAAGAGCAGGTGCGGGCCAAGGAAGAAGACACGTCGCCGGACTTCAGCCGGGAGCCGGCGCAGATGCACATCGGCGCGCCGGCGCCGCCGGTGGAGATCGACCGCGCGGCGTGGGAGCAGCGCGTGCGTGCGCTTTCGCAGGTGTTCCGCGACTATCCCGAGGTTTACCAGAACATGGTGATGCTGACGGTGGAGAACGGAACCGAGTATTTTGCCTCGTCGGAGGGTTCGCGGATCGTGACGCCGCACCTCAGGGCGCGGCTGGTGGCGATTGCCATGACCCGCGCCGACGACGGGATGGACCTTTTCCGCGAGCAGACCTTCGAGGCCGAGACGGCGGACGGGCTGCCGCCGCAGGAGCTGCTGGAGGCGGCGATGCGCGACCTGGCCGAGAGCCTGGAGGCGCTGCGCAAGGCGCCGGTGACGGAGCCGTTCGACGGTCCGGCCATTTTGTCGGGGCGCGCGGCGGCGGTGTTCTTCCATGAGGTGCTGGGCCACCGGCTCGAAGGCCAGCGCCAGCGCGGCGACGAGGAGGGGCAGACGTTCACGAAGGACGTGGGCAAGGAGGTGCTGCCCAGCTTTCTCTCCGTGGCCGACGATCCTACGATGACGAAGTTCGGCAACACCTGGCTGAGCGGGAGCTACGAGTACGACGACGAAGGGCAAAAGGCGCAGCGCGTGGACCTGATCGAGGACGGCGTGCTGAAGACGTTTTTGATGTCGCGCCTGCCGATTGCGAACTTCAGCGAGTCGAACGGGCACGGGCGCGCGGAGACGGGCCACATACCCACGGGAAGGCAGGGCAACCTGATTGTGACTTCGACCAAGAGTGTGCCGGAGGCGGAGCTGCGCAAGGAGCTGATTGCGGAAGCGAAGAGCCAGGGCAAGCCGTACGGACTCTATTTTGAGGACATCTCTTCGGGGTTCGCGGTCACGACTCGGAGTTCGCCGCAGGCGTTTCAAGTAATTCCCCTGGTGGTGTGGCGGGTTTATGTGGATGGGCGGCCCGATGAGCTGGTGCGCGGGGTGAGCATTGTGGGCACGCCGTTGGAGGCGATGAAGAGCATATTGGCCACGGGCGACAAGAGCGAGGTATTCAACGGCGAGTGCGGCGCGGAGTCGGGGACAATCCCGGTGAGCGCGGTGGCGCCGGCGATCCTGCTCAAGGATCTGGAGACGCAGCGGCAGCCGCAGGGAACGGCGAGGCCGCCGATTCTGGCGATTCCGAGCGCCAGCCAGGGAACAGGGAACAGCGCGGAACCGCAGACTGGCGGTGCGCAATGAGGGCGATTCGTTCCGTGGGGTACGTTGCCGGGATTGGTCTGCTTGCTGCGTGTATGGCCGGTCCGGGAGTTTGCCGTGCGCAGCCGACGCGGGCGGATGCGGAGAGAGATCCGGTGCTGAAGGCGATGCTCGAGGAGCTCGACCGCAGCATGAGCCAATTGCAATTGCCGGGGTTTGCGAAGCCGTTCTTCATCCAGTACCGGATTGAGGAGGTGGATGAGTTCGAGACCAAGGCGGAGTACGGTGCGAGCGAAGGCTCGACGCGCAGCCGCGAACGGGTGGCGCGGGTGACGGTTCGCATGGGCGACTACAAGACCGACAGCTCAGGCGAGCGCGGTGACGGCACGCTGGAGCTGGCGGGGCTGGACGACGACCCGATCGCGCTGCGCTCGGCTTTGTGGAATGCAACCGACGAGGCGTACAAGGCCGCGCTGGCCGCGTACGCGCAGAAGCAGGCGGAGCTCAAGCAGGTGCAGACGCCGCCGCAGGCCGACGACTTTAGCCATGAGAAGCCGCTGATCCTGCTGGAAGAGCCGGCGCGGCTCATGTTGGACGAGAACGCGTGGACGGAGCGCGTGGCGCGCGTGAGCGGCCTGTACCGCACGGAGGCGACGGTGAAAGCGGACGCCGGAAGCGTGCAGTACTCGACCGCGAGCTTTCGCGGACGCGCGAAGACCACCTGGCTGGTGAACAGCGAGGGCACCATCGTGCGCAAGACGGCGACCGAGTTCGACGAAACCTTTGGCGTGGGCACGCAGGCCGACGATGGCATGAGGCTCGACCGGTCGTTTGGCTCGGCAGGACCGGAGCTGACGGATCTCGACTCCGAGCAGAAATTCAAGCAGCATGCGGTTGAGGAGATTGCGTCGCTGAGCGCGCTGCGCAAGGCGCCGGTGGTGGAGGAGGAGTATCACGGTCCGCTGCTGCTGAGCGCGGACGCGGGGGCGGACACAATGTACTCGCTGCTGGGCGGAGCAGTGACGGCCACGCGGCCGAATCTGGGAACCGAGGCGCGCACCAACGGCGCGTTTGCCTCGAGCTACCAGACGCGCGTGCTGCCGGAGTTCATGGACGTGGTGGACGACCCGGGGTTGAGGAGTTACGCCGGCATGGGCCTGCTGGGCGCCTACGACGTGGACGACGAAGGCGTGCCGGCGCAGGCGGTGAAGCTGGTGGAGGATGGAAGGCTCACCAATTACCTCATCGGGCGGCAGCCGGTGAAGGATTTCCCGCAATCGAACGGGCATGGGCGCGCGGGCGTGACGGGCGCGCCGAGGCCGACGATCGGGGTGCTGAAGATCACCGCGCAAAATGGGCTGAGCGACGAGGAGCTGAGCCAGAAGCTGCTGCAAATGGCCAGGGATCGCGGGCTCAAGAGCGTGTATTACGTGGAGACGCTGGGCGGGGAGCTGACGCCGCGCCTGCTTTACCGCGTGAACCTGGATGGAACGCGCGAACTGGTGCGCGGCGCGGTGCTCGACGACATCGACCAGCGGGCGCTGCGCACAAGCGTGGAGGCCGCAGGCAAAACGCTGTGGGTGGCGAATTACTTTGGCGACGTGCCGCAAACGGTGCTGGCGCCGGCGCTGCTGCTGGACGATGCGACGGTGCGGCGCGCGAACGAGAAGAACGAGAAGCTGCCGTTTTATCCGCCGCCGGAGTGAGAGAAACAGGGAGCAGGGAGCAGGGAGTAGGGAACAAGGGAACAAGGGAACGAGGGAACGAGGGATTAGCGCTTTGCGGTGTTTTCGATCCTTGGTTTTTTCTTCCAGGCGCCGACGATGGCGCCCATGAGCATCATGCCGATGAGCCAAAAGCCGGCGTTGATGGAAAAAATAGAGTAAGTGCGGACTTCGAAGACATACTCGGTGGCATAGGTTGTGAGCACGCAGCCGGCCCAGAGGGCGGCGGCCATCCTCACGCCGCGCAGAGCCGTTTGCGCGCCGGTGAGCTGGGTGAAAGTGGAGATGGTGGCGGCAAGGAGCGCGGCCGCGAGCAGGGCGGTGCCGTACTGCAGGAGCGGATTGACGCCGGTCGCCTCAAGCCACGCGCGCGTGCGGCCGATGCCTTGAAGCCAGGCGTTGAGAAAGAAGGAGTACCAGACGGCTTCAAAAAGAAAACAGGCGACGGCAGCGACGAGAATGGCGAGGTAGTTTTGCCGCACTCTGAGTGGACCGGCTGGCATGGCGCTCTCCTTTCGACGCTTGCGAACCGTTGAGGGTGAGACTGGCGGAATTGTACGGCATGGGGGTGCCGGTTGCTCGCGCAGGCCCGCGAGGGTTGGGTGTTGTCGTGAGCGGACTGCGGCAGAGGCCCTGGCTGAAGGGCTCGCCGGCGGGGTATTCTTCTCGCGATGCCGGAAGGACGAACGATGAGACGGATGGCGTGGGCTGGTTTATTCCTGACTCTGCTGTGGGTTCCGTTGGCGCGGGCGGCGGGACCGATGCGCGTGGCGATTCTCGACGGCGAGAGCGCGGGCGCGTATCACAACTGGCGGCTGACGACGCCGGTGCTCAAGCGGGAGCTCGAAGAGACGGGGCTGTTCGAGGTGACGGTGATTACGGCGCCGGCGTGGGGCGAGGACTTCAGCCAGTTCAAGCCGGACTTTGCAAAGTACCGGGCGATCGTGATGAACTACGACGCGCCCGACTGGCCCGCCGAGCTGCGCGCGCAGTTTGAAAAGTACGTGAATGATGGCGGAGGGCTGGTGATTGTGCACGCGGCCGACAATGCATTTCCCGATTGGCCGGCCTACAACCGGATGACCGGCATTGGCGGATGGAGAAAGCGCGACGAGCACGCGGGGCCGCACTGGTACTGGCAGGACGGGAAGATGGTTGCGGACACGACGCCGGGACCGGCGGGCCAGCACGGAGCGCGGCTGCCGTTCCAGGTAACGGTGCGCGACGCCGAGAATCCCATCATGCGGGGACTGCCACTCGTGTGGATGCACGCGGACGACGAGCTCTACGGCGGGCTGCGCGGCCCGGGCGAGAACATGACGGTGCTGGCGACGGCGCACTCCGATCCCAAGAACAAAGGCACGGGGCGCGATGAGCCCATGGTGATGGTGCTGCGCTACGGCAAGGGGCGCGTGTTTCACACCACGCTGGGCCACGACGTGTTCGCGATGAGCTGCGTAGGATTTATCACCCTTTTTCAGCGCGGAACGGAATGGGCGGCGGCGGGGCGCGTGACACAGCCGGTTCCGGCGGATTTTCCCACGGCGAAAACGGTGAGCTACCGCGTGGACATCGCGGAGATGGATCCAGGGTTTTTGAATGGGGCGTCGGAGATTGTGAAGTGATGCGGGGAACGGAGAGAACGAGGGAACAAGGGAACGAGGGAACAAGGGAACAAGGGAGGCAAGGCCGCGGTTATCTGATGGCGCGGTAGATTTCCGAGCCGGCGAGGAGATACGCGCCCACGCCGTAGACGTAGCTTGAGGTTTCAGTGTACGCACCGGGGGCTGCGCCGACGGGCTGGATGGAGCCGAGGCGGCCGTCGGCATAGACGTGGGTGAGCAGGCCGGCCCAGGCCTTCTCGACGGCGGGCCAATACGTGGCGCGGTCGAGAATGCCTTCGTTCACGCCGTAGGCAAGCGCATACGTGATGAAGGCGCTGCCGGAGACTTCGGGCAGCGGGTAGGCGCCGGGATCGAGCAGGCCGGGACGCCAGAGACCGTCGGATCCCTGAATCGAGAGCATCTCGGCGGCCATATCCCTGAGCAAGGCGATAAACCTGGGCCGCAGCGGCGAGTTGGCGGGGAGTTCCTTCAGCACCCGGACGATGCCCGCCATCACCCAGCCGTTGCCGCGCGACCAGAAGAGCGGCTGGCCGTTCTTTTCCTTCTTATCGAGGTAGCTTGCATCGCGGAAGTAGAGGTGTTTCGCGGGATCGTAGAGCAGCTTGGTGGTGATGTCCCACTGGCGATCCATGAAGGCGAGATATTTCGTGTCGCCGGTGGCGGTGTACATCTCGGCGTAGACGGGCGGGGCCATAAAGAGCGCGTCGCACCACCACCAGAGCGGGCGCTGGGGATCGGTGGGGCCGGGCGCGGCCATTTCTTCATTCAGGCGCGCCATCATGGGCTCGATCATCTTGTGGTCCTGATGGAGCCGGTAGAGCTGGAGATAGGTCTGGCCGATGGCCTGATCGTCAGCATGCATCACGCGCGGGCCGGGCTGCCAGTTGAGACGCCCGCTCAGGTTCATTATGGCCTGCTGATATTTGCCGTCGGCAATCTTATCGGGAACGGCCAGGAAGCCGGTATAGAGCGCCGCCCAGGTCCACTCGTACTGGGCTTCGGCCGGCATTCGCGCGAGCTGCCAGTTGGCCACGAGCTTAATGGCCTTGGCGAGATCGCGGTGGGAGAGCCTGGGCGACAGATGGGCCAGAGGTCCGGCGGTTGCCGGCGAGTCTCCGGGAGGCGCGACATTTGCGCGCTGGGCGCACGCAGGCGGCGCACCCAGCAAAAGCAAGGCAAGAGCGCTCGCAGCGAACGAGAGTGCTCGGGGGAAGCGTAGAGAGAAGTTATGGATGCGCATACAGGGCTCTGCGTTAGTACGAACAGAAAACTATTGTGCGCATAGGCTGGCTGTCAAGGCTGCGCGCGAGAGGGTGCGGCGATTGACAGGCAGCGCTAGAACTGCATGCGCAGGCCGAGTTCGATCTGGCGCTCGCGGTAGAAGTCGGTGGCGTTGATGTTGAGGGGCTGGCCGAAGGCGGTGGTGTTGGGCTCGAGGCCGGTAAGGAAGTTGAGGGTGGGGACGGAGGTTTGGCTGCCGGGCTCGACATAGTAGCCGGTAGTTTCAAGCTCGGTGACGTTCTGGTGGTTGAAGAGGTTGAAGCTTTCAGCCAACAATTCGAGATCGCGCATGTGGCCGAGGCCGAAGCGCTTTCCGAGGCGCAGGTCGGCCTTCCAGGTTTGGGGGTAGCGGAAGGTGTTGCGGCCGATGTTGTAGGAGCGGCCGTCGCTGCCAATGCCGTAGACGCGGTTATCGCCTCCGGAGCCGTTCATGCCGGGCGCGAGGCCCACGATGGCCGCGCCGGTGGTCTGGTCGAACTCCTCGGCGAGGGAACCGGAGGTGCGCATAGTGAAAGGCAGGCCGCTGCGAAATTGGCCGATGCCGGAGAGCATCCAGCCGTTGGCGAATCGGCCGGCGAAGCCTTTGAGCTTCCAGGGCGATTCGTAGATGACGAACGCGGCGGCGGAGTGGCGGACGTCGAGGTCGCTGGTGCCGTACTCAAGATTGAAGTCGCGCGGGTCGAGAACATCGCTGCCGGCGACGAGCGTGGCCTCGTTGGGATTCCAATCCATGGCGTGCGCGTAAGTGTAATGCGCGTGGAAGGTGAGGCCGCGGCGGCCGTAGCGCGTGAATTTCACCATGGCGGCTTCATAAGTGGAGTTGGCGCGGGAAAAGATTTCGGAGATTTGCTGGTAGTCGGGACAGGGCCGGCCGGGAAGGGTTGGGGTGGTTGGCTGGTAGTACGGGCAGGAGCCGGCGCTTGCCGGCCACGAGGCATAGAACGGGACGGTGATCTGCGCGGCTTTGATGGGACCTGCGCCGGTGCCGTCGACGACGCCGTAGGTAATGGTCTGCGTAGCGGTGGGCGCATCGAGATTGGTGTCGACAGCGCTGGGCAGACGGCGGCCGAGGCTCACAAGCGCCGCGCCCGTGAGCTGGATGTGGCCGGGGAGCGATTCTTCGAGAGAGGCGACGGCCTGATGGACTTCAGGATTGCGGAAGTTGGGCGCGAATTCGACTGCGCCGGGCTTGACCACGCTGGCCGGCGGGCCGGCGAAGACATAAGGGAAGGGCGGCGAGCCGCCGGCGCAGAACTGGCAATCGTCGCTGGGACGGAGGAAGTAGCT
>DATJRT010000224.1:0-5002 GCA_035504495.1 Occallatibacter sp. | reverse complement strand
GGAAGTCGACAATCCAGATGGGGTGAAAAGCCTTCGATCCGTCGATCGTATCTGCAGCGCCGTGCGCGTGCGCGGCTTCGACTGCCTGCTCCGTAACGCCGAATGCTCCGTGCTTGTCAGCGTATTTTTTCGCGAGCTCGGAGCGGAAGTTGCCGGCGGCCGCGTAGACGTTGATCTCGCGCTCGGAGAGCCGGCCGGGAAACTTGGTGTCGCTGGCCTTGACCGGGTGCGCCGGGTCGCCGGCTACGATGATGACGAAATCCGCCTCCGCCGCGCTGGCCATCTCGCGCACCTGCGCCGCGGAGGCGGGAAAACTCTTGGCCAGCCGCTTGAAGTCGTCGATAAATTTGGCGCCCTTTTTCTGGTCGAAGAGGGGGTGGTTGTCCTCGCGCTCCTTGCGGCTCAGCTCGCCCACGCCGGGGATGCGCAGCGCCACCACGGGCAGCGCGGGATCGATCTGCAGCGTGGCCAGCGCTTCGCCGGTGAAGGCGGCGCGTACGTCGGTGAGGCCGGGCAGGCGCAGGTCCGGCTTGTCGGTGCCGAACTGCCGCATGGCCTCGTCGTAGGTGATGCGCGGGAACGGGGTGGGCAGCGCGACGCCCGCCGCCGCGAAGGCCGCGGCCATGAACTGCTCGACGACGGCAAAGACCGACTCGCGCCGCGGGAAGCTCATCTCCAGATCGACCTGGGTGAACTCAAGCTGGCGGTCGGCGCGCAGGTCCTCGTCGCGGAAGCAGCGGGCAATCTGGAAGTAGCGGTCGAAGCCGGAGATCATGAGAATTTGCTTGAAAATCTGCGGTGACTGCGGCAGGGCGTAGAACTCGCCCGCATGCACGCGGCTGGGCACCAGAAAATCGCGCGCGCCTTCGGGCGTTGATTTGGTGAGGATGGGCGTTTCGATTTCGAGAAAGCCCTGGCGGCTGAGGCTCTCGCGAATCGCGAGCGTGATCTCGTGGCGCAGGCGGAAGTTGCGCTGCATCTCCGGGCGGCGCAGATCGACGTAGCGATACTTGAGCCGCACCTCCTCGTTCTGGATGGCTTCTTCCGCGGGCGAGAACGGCGCCAGCCGTGCGTCGTTGAGCACGCGCAGCTCGGTGGCTTCGATCTCGATCTCGCCGGTCTCCATCTTGGGATTGATGGCGTCGGCCGAGCGCAGGCGCACCTTGCCGACTGCGGCGACGACATATTCCGGGCGGACATGCTCCCCTTGGGCGTGGCCTGCGGGCGTGAGCTCCTTGTCTAAAACAATTTGACAGATGCCGGAGCGGTCACGGAGATCGAGAAAGATGAGATTGCCGTGGTCGCGACGCCGGTTGACCCAGCCCATCACCACCACGGGCTTGCCGGCATCGGCGGCGCGCAGCGTGCCGCAGAGATGCGTACGTTCGAGACTGCCTAAGAAGTCGAGCACAATATCTGTTCCTTCGTTGCCCTGAGAGGGCCGGGTGCCCATGCTTGCGGCGTTTTCATCTTTGCTGCAAGGGCAGGACAGCACGAACCCGCATCGGTTCGCGCCTAAGATTTGAGGAAGTTGACCAGCCTCCCGCGCGGCACTTTGCTCTGGCTGCCTGTGGAGAAGTTCTTCACCGTCAGGATACCGGATTGGAGTTCGTCTTCGCCCAGGATCACGATGGCGCGGGCGGCCTTGTCCGCGGTTTCAAAGGATTTTTTGAGTCGAAAGCTGCCATCTCCCAATTCGACACGCAGTCCGGCGCGGCGCAGTTCGCGGGCCAGTACGAGCGCGGCTGCATTGAGCGCTTCGCCGAGAGGCGCGATGTAGGCTTCGATCTTCTCGCCCTTGACCGTTTCCTGCGCCTCCAGCGTCAGCACCAGCCTGTCGAGGCCGATGGCGAAGCCGATGCCCGGAGCGCGCGGTCCGCCGAGGGCTTCGCTCAGGCCGTCGTAGCGTCCGCCGCCGAGCAGTGCGTTCTGCGCTCCGAGTCCTCCGTGGGTGAATTCGAACGTGGTGCGGGTGTAGTAGTCGAGGCCGCGAACGAGCCGGTAGTTGCGCGTGTACGGCACGCCGGCGGCGTCGAGGGCCGCGAGCACGGCGGCGAAGTGCGCCTTCGATTCTTCATCGAGGGAATCGACGATCTTGGGTAACATTTCGATGATGGGCTGGTCTTCCGGCACTTTGCAGTCGAGCACGCGCAGTGGGTTGGTGACGGCGCGGCGCTGGCAATCGGTGCACATTCTTGGTGCGACCGGGATGAGCGCGGCACGCAGCACATTGTTGTAGTGCGCGCGGTCCTCGGTTGAGCCCACGGAGTTGATCTCGAGCGTCCAGCCCTTGATTTCAAGCTCATCGAGAATCGTGCCCAGCATCTCAAGAACCTCCGCGTCGCGCAGGGGCGACTCGCTGCCCGACGAAGGCGGGCCGATCGCTTCGGCGCCGATCTGCCAGAACTGGCGGTAGCGGCCTTTCTGCGGGCGCTCGCGGCGAAACTGCGGGCCGATGTAATAAAGCTTCTGCAACTGTCCGCTTTCGCCCAGCTTGTGCTCGATGTAAGCGCGGACCACGCCGGCGGTGTTTTCGGGGCGCAAGGTGAGCGACTGCGCCCTTTCCGATTGCGCCCGCGCACGATCTTCCCAGGTGTACATCTCCTTGGAGACGATGTCGGTCTCCTCGCCCACGCTGCGCGCAAAGAGCGCGGTGTCTTCGAAGATGGGGGTGCGGATTTCGCCGAAGTTGTAGCGGGCAAAGACCGCGCGCGCCGTGGCTTCGATGCGGTTCCAGAGGGGCGTCTCCGGCGGCAGCAGATCGCGCGTGCCGCGCACGGCTTTCAGGGTGGCCATAACCTGTCTAGTTTAAATGGCGGCTCGCCGCAGGAGCAGTTTGTACAAGCCTTGCCTTGCTCAGGTCAGAATCAGGCCTGCGTCGCGGTCGATTCGATACTGTACGAGCGGATAGTTAAGCTGTAAGTAGCACAACCGCCGCGCGTCGTTCCAGTGGAAGTCAGTGCCGCCCGACCAAACTCGAATCCGGTCCTTCAGGTAGTGCTTGCTTATCAGGAGCACGCACTGCACCGCCAGGTCATAAGGCCGGAAACCGGTCTTGCACGAATCTGCGTATCGGCCATTGGCGACTTTGGCCCGATCGTCGCATCTACGCAAGAGCCTGAAGGTCTCATAGCTGCAGTTGCCGTCGCAAGCGCGATATTTGAGCAACGTACCCATTCCAAAATACGAGCCCTCGACCGCGTCAGCCGAGCTTCCAACTCCGGCCGCATCCTGGGTTGGGAAAGGAATAACGATCTCTTCGCTTTTGGCGTGACCACAGTGCCATAGGCCGTTGAAGGCAATATGATCGTTGTCGATCTCGGGGAGGCCTTCGCCGAGCGGTCCTGCGAGCCGGACGCCAAGGTCGTCGAGGGCCAACACGATTCTCTGAAGGTCCGCGACTACGAGGGAAAACAAATCCTGGTCGATTTCCGGTTCGATCTCCCAGTAGTGGCAGTAGCCCATAACTCGTCTCGCAATCAACCACGCCGTGACGAAAACCGACTGAAGCACCGCGGCGGCTAGCTCGCTTTCTCTTCCCGCTCGAGCGCTTCGTGAATCAACATTTTCAGATAGGTCTGGTAGCGCAGGCCGCGGCGCTCAGCCAGTGCGCGGGCACGGGAGATGTCTTCCGGCGCAAGCCGAATGGTGGTTGGCGGCGTGACGCCACGCTGCTTCAACGTTCCCTCACGGACCAAGCCTTTCTTTGCGGCCTGCAGAAACGCCGAGGCCAAATCCTCGCGGTGCTCGTAGGCCCAGTTGGCCTCGTCTGCCTCGTTATCAAACTTCGGAATCTTCACTGGATCCATGTCGCTGCCTCATTTCAGCCAGGTAGTAGGACCTGAGTTGTTTCGGTGCATCCCAAGCGGAGATCACTCTTACTTTTCCGCGACGCCATGTTGTCAGCAATTGCAGAATGCGTCCGTTGTCCGTCTCTCCGACTTGCAGCAGCCGCCCTTCGCTTTCGCCATCGCCTGCGATTTGCAATTCAATGTCGAGGGATTCTCCACTTATCGTCTGCTCGGCTTCTTCCCGCGTTACGTTGTGCCTGGCAATGTGATTGAGATTGCCTGCGTCCCAATCGAATTCCAGCACTCCATTGGGCATGAGCGTTCCTCAGCGGAGCCGTGTCCGGGTCAAATTGTATTTACATTGTATGTCGTTTTGGGCGTTCTGTCCAGAGGACTCGCCTGCGCGCGGGTGCCGGCTAGGCGACGATGCGGCTGGTCAAGGTGTGCCACCACGCGGGAGCGCCGCGGTACAGGTAAATCAGGAAAGCCTGCCAGACAATGAGTACGGGCAGCGCGACGCGATAGACACGGTGAACGCTGCGGTCGACGAGCAGGTCGCGCACCACGCCGAGAAGAATGACCACGTCGACGCAGGCGTAATAGAGGTTGTGGTCGAAGAGGAAATCACTTCGGCCGAAAGGAGCATCGAGCAGGCAGCAGGTGGCAATGAAGAGCAGACGACGATGCAGCTCCGGCTTCTTGCGCCAGAGAATGGCGAGCGCCACAAGCGGCCCGAACTCGAACATGTCGCCCCAGGGAACGCTGAGAAAGACGTCGGTGCCCGTCAAGTGGAGGGTATACCAGTCAAAACGGGCCATGATGACGGCGATGGCGAAACCCAGCACCACCATGACCGCCGCAAGCCCTGCGCCGAACCAGCCGATCGAGCGGTGCAGTTTCACGTTATGCGTGCGCACCAGCGCCGACTGGAAGATATAGAAGAGCACCCAGGACGAAAACGCGGCGCCGTGAAACCAGAGCAGCAGAGGGCGGGGCGGCGAAGCATGAAAGAGGTTCTGGTTGACGGTCTTGCTGAATCCCCAGACGACGATTGCGGCGAAGAGCAATGAGGCAAAGAGATAAAAATACCGGTCAACCAGCCCTTTCCGGCCGGTGAACGCGGGCTTGCGGCGGGCAATTGCGGCATGTGTGGCGGATGCCATCCCCTGGACCTCCTCGCAGCGCTTCCCGGAGCGCGTAGGGACACCGAT
>DATJRT010000223.1:0-6047 GCA_035504495.1 Occallatibacter sp. | reverse complement strand
TCCGCCTCGTGGCCATCGACATGGACGGCACCCTCCTGCCCACGCTCTCCACGCGCGTAAGCCCGCGCAATGCGCAGGCGCTCAGGGCCGCGCAGCAGGCGGGCGTCACCGTGGCCATTGCCACCGGCCGCCGTGCGGCGTACACCATTCCCCTGCTCGACGGCCTCGCTCTGCGAGCGGACACGCCCCTCATTACGTCCAATGGTGCAGTGACGCGCAGGCTCGGCAGCGATACCGGCGGAATCTCCCACGGCGGCCCCATTCTCGACCGCTGCCAGATGCCGGCGCGCGTGGCCCGCGGCCTCTGCGCAATGCTGCGTCCCTTCGGCTGCGTCGTCTTTACTTTCGATCGTCCCGGCCGTGGAGAGCTCGCCCTCGAAGATCTCGAGCAGGCGCACCGGCGCATCGCTCTCTGGGTCGAGGCCAACCGCAACGCCATCGAAGTGGTCAAGCCGCTCGAAGACGCGTTGAAAGACGATGACGATCCCATTCAGGGCATGGCCGCCGGCACCGTGGAGCAGATGCGCGCCGCGGAAAAATCCCTCAAGGCAAGCCCGTGGGCGACGGCATGCGAGTCCGTGCGCACCGAGTATCCCGCGCGCGATCTCTCCATCCTCGATCTGCTACCCCAGGGCGTCACCAAGGGCCGCGCACTCGAGCGGCTTGCCGCGCGCCTTGGCGTCAGCCCCCGCGAGACCATGGCCATCGGCGACAACTGGAACGACGTGGGCATGTTTGAGTGGGCCGGGCAGGCCGTGGTCATGGCCAACGCGCCTGCCGATCTGCGCACGCTCGCCAAGATGCGCGGCTGGAAGCAGGCGCCCTCGAACGACCAGGACGGCGTAGCCCGCGTGCTTGAGGCTGCGCTCAGGAAAGTCTCCGCCGTGCCATTGGCCACTGCGGGCTGAAATCGAATTAGGATGGATTGCGTGCGGTTGATTTTGCGCAAAATGCGGACGCTTCTCCTCGCGCTTGCAGTTCTCGCCGCCTTCGTGTCCGCTGGCCGCGCCGCCGAGCGCGTCACTCTGCGCAACGGCTTTGTGCAGCTTTGCGATCACCACGCGCAGGTCGACGGCCGCGTACGCCTCTACCTCACCGCCGGGGAAGACAACTACATCGAGTTCGCGCCCGAAGAGATTGCCACGGTCGAGCAGGTTGCCGACCCGCCCGCTCCGCCGGACGAATCCGCGGCAGCTTCTAGGCCAAACCCAGCGCCCTCAGCAACGCAGCATCCGGTTTCCGCAAACCTCAACCCCGGCGACCTGAACGAAATGCTTGCGCGCGCCGGCCAGGCGCATAACCTCGACGTCGATCTGCTCTTGAGCGTGGTCAAAGCCGAGAGCGGCGGCAACGCGCAGGCCGTGAGCCGCGCCGGCGCCCAGGGCCTCATGCAGCTTATGCCCCAGACCGCGGCCGAGCTGGGCGTGCGCAACAGTTTCGCCCCCGAAGACAATGTTCGCGGCGGCTCCGCGTATCTTGATGCGCTGCTTACCCGCTACCGCGACAATCTCGCTCTCGCGCTCGCCGCTTACAACGCCGGCCCTGCGGCCGTGGATAAGTACCATGGCATTCCTCCCTATGTCGAAACCCGCGCCTATGTAGCCCGCGTGATCCATGAGTTCAACCTCCGCGTGCTCGCGCGTGAGGCGCAGGCTCGCCGCGCCGGCCCACCTGCGCGCCCATCCACGGGCCAGGCCGATACCGGCCCGCAGGAAACCGCGCGGTAAATCCCTTCCCGCCGCTGCGTTCGCGCTCCTCCTATACACTCAATACGAGACTCGCGACACAAATCTTCCCGGGGAGCAGGCTTGAAGAAGCATCAATGGATCGGAGCGCTGGTGGTCGTCGCTGCGCTGGCCGCGCTCATTATTTGGGGACGCCATCGCATCCACTTCGATTTTGCCGTTTTCCGCGCCCAGATCGCGCTGGCCGACTGGAGAATGATTGCCCTCGGCGCCGCTTGCATTTACATCGCCTTTGCCTTTCGCTCCGTGCGCTGGGCCCTGCTGCTGCGCCACAACAAGAAGGTCGCTCCATTCGCTCTGCTGGGCACGCAGGTAATGGGTTTCACTGCGGTCGCCCTGATCGGAAGAGTCGCCGATCCGGTGCGCGCTTACCTGGTTGCGAAAAAAACCGGCCTCCCGCTCAGCTCGCAGATTGCCGTTTACATCGTGGAGCGGCTGATGGACGCCGGCTCCATGGCGCTGATCTTCTCCGTTGCCATGATCTGGGTGCCCAGCGACGAGATCCTGCGCGTGACCGCACATTCAGGATTGGTGGCCCGGCTCGCGCTGCACCGCCCGCTGCTGGCGGTGATGATCGCCCGCTTCGGCGGCCTGGCGCTCACGCTCGCGGGCGCGTTGTTCTTGATCGCGGTCAGACTCGCCGGCAATGCAGTGGCCACATTCTTTGAGCACATCCTCCGGCCCATCTCGCAGCATCTGGCGCATTCCGTGGGGCACAAGGTGCGCGCCTTTCACGCCGGGCTCGACATCATGCGCTCGTTCTCTGATTTTGCGGCCACGGCCTCGCTTTCCGTGGGCATGTGGATGGTGATCGCGTTCGCCTATCTGGTCACAACCCGCGCTTTCGTCGCCAGCCCGCCGCTGGCCTCCATCAGCGTATCCAAGTGCATCCTGCTCATGATTGCCAGCGGCAGCGCCAGCGTCCTCCAGCTCCCGGTGCTGGGGTGGTTCTCGCAGATCGGCCTGGTTGCCGTTGCCATCGTCGCCGTATTGGGAGCATCGCCTGAAGCGGCCACGGCCTGCGCCGCCGCACTGTTGCTGGCCACGTTCCTCAGCATTGTGCCCGTCGGCCTGGTGTGGGCGCAGGTCGACCACATAAGCCTGCGTACGGTAACCGCGGAAAGCGGGCACGCGGAAGAAGAGTTGGCCGCAGAAGATTCAACCGGCGCCGCCGGTTGACTGCGCCTTACGCCACGCCGGTTTCATCCTGCCGGAAATACTCCCGCGCCTCGCGCCCCAGCAGAATATAAGCGAATAAAATGAACAACGCCGAGTGGAAGACCAGCTGACCCATCGGATCGCGGACGCTGATGGCCACGTGGAACGCCATCCACAGCAGCGCCAGCCAGCGCGCCCAGTTCTGCCCTTGCAGCAAATACAGCCCGGCAACTACGGCGAGTACGCCCACCGCGCAGATGCCCACCGCCATCAGCCACGTGGGCGGGTGCACGCGGAACTCGAGCACATGGTAACCGGTGCTCAACACCCCCACAAGGATGAAGAGCACGCCGACAACGGTCACGGGGATGGGTCGTTTCATTCTTCTGGAAATATCAGCATACAGGCTCGCGGTCCCCGAGGGAAGCGTCTCCGCCGCTCCCTCTCGTCGCGTTTCTTTTCCTGTGCCTCTCACCCGGCGTCCCTTTACGGGGCCCGCGGCGGAAGCGCCGGCTCCGCTTCTTTCGTCTCCGGCTCCGCCGTGTAGCGAATGGTCTCCGGCCCCACCGCGCCGCCGGTCATCAGCATGCTCATCGCCTGCTCCATGGTCAGGCTGGTCTCGATTACCCGCGAAAGGGGGAGAACCTGCAGGAAAGCCGAGGTGGGATTGATCGCATTCGGCAAGAGCACAGACGCCAGAAGCTCGCCCGTAGTCGAATCCGTGAGCGTGCGGGTCAAAAACCCGATGCTCTTCTGCCCCTCAATGGGAAAATCCACCAGCACCACGCGCTGGCTCGAGGGCTTCTTGGCCATCATGGTGTCGATAAGCTGCCGCACCGACGTGTACACCTTGGCCACGAACGGCAGTTTCTCCAGCGCCGACTCGAACAGGTCAAAGGCCTCGCGCCCCACCACCAGCGACGTCACCCTCCCCACCACGTACAGCACCACCAGCGTGAGCACAATGGCCAGCACCGATTGCAGAAACGGATTGCCGAACCGGCCCATGGGAAATACCGCGCCCAGCAGTTGCACAATCGGCAACCCCGCCTTGGCCAGCGTGGTAAGCAGGAAACTGAAGATCAGGTAGGTGACAAAGAGCGGGCCGATGGTGATGATCCCCGCGAGAATATTGCGCTGAATGCTTCGGAGTGGCCGGGAAAGTACGGTTTTCACGCGCTGCTCCTAAGCCTAAAGAATACGCGTTCAGAGAATACGCGACCACGGCGCGGGCTGCCCAGCGCCGCCCGCTAGAATGAAAGAGGAAGGAATCGATGGGCGAGCCGGCGAATCCCGCACGACAAGTTGTTGAAGATCCTGCGCTCGCCTCCGCTCCCAACCCGGCTCGGGACTCGGCCCCGAATCCGGGCGAGCCGCGCCGCGTGACGCCCTTGCCTGCGCCGGAAATCTTACCGGGCCGCGCTTCCCCATCCGCTTCGTCCGCTTTCCCATCGGCCGGCCAGCAGCATCAGCCTCACCCGCGCCTCACCGGCGCGCAGCGGGCCATGCGCGGCCTGCGCGCCGCCCTGCCTCTGGTGCAAAAGGTCCTTCCCCTGCTCGAGGGCCAGGTTTTCACCACGGTCTCTAACCTTCTCGCGCCGCACACCACCGCGCCGCCGGCCGACCTCTCACCCCTCGAAAACAGCCTCGCCGACCTGCGCACCCGGCACGCCGAGCTCTCGGGCAGGCTGGCCGAGCAGTCTGCCGCTCTGAAGCGCATGACCGACCGGCTCGAAGACGGTCTCGGCCAAGTGCAGGCAGCCGCCGACCGCAACGCATTGGAACAAAAGGAGCTACGGGAAGGCCTCCAATCCGCCGGCCGAAAGGCCAACCGCGTTGCCATTCTGGCGCTTTGCCTGCTGGCTTTCTCCGTGGCGGTCAACCTCTTCCTTTTCCTGCACTTCCAGCGACTCCCACGTTAGCCGGGTCTTGAGATAAAGCCGCGTCGGCTCGCGCTGGCCTTGCGTTCCGCCCTCGGCGCATTCGCGCCAGGGTCGCTCGAGCGCCCGTGTCTTTTGATCCTGTCAATTCTATTTTTGGTTTGACAAACATAACTTTACTAAGGTTTGCTTACTTTAGGTAAGTTTGTGATCGCAGCGCTTGCCAGTCGTATTTTTGGCGGGCTAGTATTCCCGGTAGTTTGAATCTGCTACCTATCGCCACCCCGGCTTAAGACCAACCTATGCGTGCAGTTGTTCCCAGCTTCACAGAGCTTCACCAACAAGCCGCGCTTGCCGGCAAAAGCGCGCGCGAATGGAGTGTCTCGTCATGGCATGGTATGCCTACTGCATTGGAGAAAAACAGGCTTTTCCTGAATTAGCACGCCATCGCAAGCCAGTCCCGATGGAGTCCGTTTTAGGCGTAAGTGGAAATCAAGTATTTTTATATCCAGCCAGTGATCTCGCCGTCATCGTCAGCGAGCACAATCCCCAGGAAGCTCTCAATCAGAAATCGGGCGTCGATCATGCGCGCGTCATCGCCGACTGTTTCCAGCACTCTACCGTTCTTCCCTTTCGCTTCGGCACCGTCTTCAACGACGACGAGGCCCTGCGCAAATCCGTCCGCTCCAACCAGCGCCAGTTTCTCGGCAATATCGACAAGCTGCGCGGCAAGACGGAAATGCACCTCAAGATCTTCGTGGACGACTGCTGCGCCCGGGAGATCGAGCGCCACAATGCCAGCGATAGTGTGGGCCGCGAATACCTGACCAACCTGCGCGAGAACGCCGCGCGCACGCGCGAGCGCCAGACCCGCGCCCGGGCCGTCAGCTTCCAGATGCACCGGCTCTTTGTGCCGCTCGACGAAGAAGTGAGCTGCCGGCTCACGGACAGCGGCAAAATGGTCCTCGACATCGCCCACCTGATCGACCGCAAATACGTAGAGCGCTACCAGAACAAATTTTCCTCCACCAGCGCCATGATGAAGGAGTGCCAGATGCAGCTCTCCGGCCCGTGGCCCCCGTATCACTTCGTTCACCGGCTCACGCGCGGTGCGCACGTGCCCGCGCAACCCCTGGCTGCGGCAGAGAAGGTTCCCGCTGCTCCCGCGTTTCAGCCAGCTTTGGCTTAATTGGCGCAATTCGGCCCTTGGCTCTTTCGATCGTTTGCAACAAAAAGCTCCCGCAGCGGCGGGAGCTTTTTGCTT
>DATJRT010000222.1:0-7072 GCA_035504495.1 Occallatibacter sp. | reverse complement strand
GTGTTTTCCCTGGAATCGCCGGGGCCGGACCAAAGATTCGATGCCCCCACGACCTGCCCAAAGCCTGCGTCCCCGCCGCCGTGGAAGATCGTCGGGCAGGGCGTGAATTAGGCTAGTAAAAGAAAACGCTTGGATAATATTTGCGGACTCGCCTGTCCGCCGAAGCGACCGAGTTGAGCCGATGAATATTTCCGAACTGCCGAAGCACTTTGACACCCAGGCGGCAGAGAATTTCTGGCAGGCGCGCTGGCGCGATCTGGGAGTGTATCGATACGCCGAGGCGCCTGCCGGGCGGGAGCGGTTCGCCATCGACACGCCTCCGCCCACGGTATCCGGCTCTCTGCATGTGGGCCATGTTTTTTCCTATACCCAGACCGATCTGATGGCGCGCTTCGAGCGCATGCGCGGCAAGAGCGTCTTCTACCCCATGGGGTGGGACGATAACGGCCTTCCCACGGAAAGACGGGTGCAGAACTACTTCCACGTGCGCTGCAATCCGGGATTGAAGTACGAGCCGGAGCTGAGTCTGCCGTCCCCGGAAGGCGCCGATCCCAAATTCGATCCGAAATCGCCGCCGCTCGAAATTTCCCGGCGCAATTTCATCGAGCTCTGCCTGCGCCTCACCCGGGAAGACGAAAAGACCTTCAAGGAACTGTGGGGCCGGCTGGGGTTGTCGGTGGATTGGACGCAGGAATACTCGACCATCGACCCGCGCTGCCGCAGGGCGGCGCAGCGCAGCTTCCTCGACCTGTGGCGCAAGGGGCACATCTACAGCGTGGATGCGCCGACCATGTGGGATGTGGACTTTCAGACCGCCGTGGCGCAGGCCGAGGTGGAAGACCGCAAGATCGCCGGACATTTCCATCATGTCCGCTTTGGCGTGGAGGGCAGCCGGGACGGTTTCACCATCGCGACCACGCGGCCCGAGCTGCTGCCGGCGTGCGTCGGCGTTACCGCCCACCCCGGCGACGAGCGTTACCGGCATCTGTTCGGCAGACGCGCCCTCACTCCGCTCTTCGGCGTCCCGGTGCCCATCTTCCCCTCCGATCTTGCCGACCCCGAAAAAGGCACCGGCATCCTCATGGTCTGCACCTTCGGCGACGCCACCGACGTCCGCTGGTGGCGCGAGCAGAACCTTGCCAACCGCCAGATCCTGGGGCGCAATGGACGCCTGCTTCCGGTCGAGTTCGGCGAGGGCAATTGGCCCTCTATCGACGCGCAGCGCGCAAACAGCCTTTACGCGGAGCTGATCGGCAAAAACGTGAAGCAGGCGCGGCGCATCGTCGTTGAACAACTGCGCGCGCCCGATGAGCCGGTTCTGCGCGGCCAGCCGCCGCTCGAACGCGAACCCGCGCCCATCGAGCATCCGGTGAAGTTCTTCGAGAAAGGCGATCAGCCGCTCGAGTTCATCTCCACGCGGCAGTTCTTCGTCCGCCTGCTCGACAAGAAGCCGATGCTGCTCGAGGCGGGCGACCGCATCGAATGGCATCCGGAATTCATGCGCCACCGCTATCGCATCTGGACGGAGAACCTGGCCTTCGACTGGGCGATCTCGCGCCAGCGCTACTTCGGCGTTCCTTTCCCGGTGTGGTATCCCATCGACGCGGCGGGCGCGGTGGATTACGCCCATCCGATTGTGGCCGGGGATGAAAGCCTGCCGCTCGATCCCGCCGACGCCGCCCCCCCGAATTTCACGGAAGACCAGCGCGGAAAGCCCGGAGGATTCCTGGCCGAGGCCGATGTCTTCGACACCTGGTTCACCTCGTCCCTGACACCGATGATCGCCAGCGGATGGGGCGAGCAGCCGGACCGGTTCCGCAAGCTTTTCCCCATGGATCTGCGGCCGCAGAGCCATGAGATCATCCGCACCTGGGCCTTTTACACCATCGTCAAGGCCTGCCTGCATGAAGACCGGATCCCATGGAAGAACGTGGCCATCTCCGGCTGGATTCTCGATCCCGACCGCAAGAAGATGTCGAAGAGCCGCGGCAACGTCATCACCCCGATGCACCTGCTCGACGAGTACGGCTCCGACGCGGTGCGCTACTGGGCCGCGTGCGCGCAATTGGGCGCCGACACCGCCTTCGACGTGAACGTTCTCAAGGTGGGAAAGAGGCTCGTGACCAAGCTCTTCAACGCTTCCAAGTTTGTTTTGGGGAAAGAAGGTGCGCCCGGGCCGATCGTTTACCCCATGGATCGGGTGTTTCTGCTGCGCTTGCGGGAATTGGCGGGCAGCGCCACCCGCCATTTCGAAAACTACGAGCACCAGCAGGCGCTTGCGGAGACGGAGCGTTTTTTCTGGACGGCGTTTACAGATTCCTATATCGAGATGAGCCGCGCCCGAACCCTGGGCACCTACGGAGCAGAGGCGCAGGGCTCCGCGCTGGCCACGCTGCGGGTTGCGCTCAGCGTGTTCCTGCGCCTGTTTGCGCCATTTGTCCCCTACATCGCGGATGAGGTCTGGTCGTGGAGCTACGCCGGGGAAACCGGATGCCCAAGCATTCACGCGGCCGCGTGGCCCTCCGAGGCGGACTTCCCCGGGCTATCCGCGGACGGCAACGAAGGAATCTTCGACGTCGCCCTGGAGGCGCTGTATGCCATCAATCGAAGCCGGGCAGGCGCCGGCGTCTCTTCCGCGCGGGAGATCAAAACCGCCACGCTGGCCGCAAAACCCGAGGCTTTCCCGTTTCTGCAAGCGGCGTGTGAAGACATTCGACTGGCGGTGCGGGCCAGCGAGCTGCTGGCGATTGAAGAACCGCAGATCGAGGGATCGGGGATTGAGGTCCGGCAAATCGAATTTGTCTCCGCCTGATCGAACGGCAGCGCCAAGCCTCCATGCCCTGCGTATGTCCGCAATGCGCGCAACATGCCCGGACCCTCGGTCTCGCCGCGCCGCCTGCGTCCCGTGCCGTTCTGCGCAAAGCCTTCAAGGCGACCGCAAAACTCTGGCATCCTGACCGCTTCGAAGGCGACCCCGGCAAGCGCCTTGAAGCCGAAGAGCAGTTCAAGCAGATTCAGATCGCCAGCCGCGAGCTCGCCGAGCACCTGGAAAACCCGGCCGCCTGGGCGCTTGAGCCGGCCTTCACGCCCTCTTCCGCCCCCGCCGCGCCGCCCATTTTCTTCGCCAATGCGCCGGGCTGCTTCGTCGCGCCCGATTTTTCGCCCATCGCCGAGCGCATCATCGCCGCGCACGTCCACGAGCCGGACCGCGCCCTGGCCATCGTCGATCTCACCGGCCCCGGCTCCCCGCCCGGCTCGCTGAGCCGCTACATTCTTTTCACGGTGCACGGCATCGTAGTCCGTGACGCACTCAACCTCGTCTCCCTCCTCTGGTACGCCGATCTGGGCGAGCTCCGCCTCCTCGACAGGCGCCGGGATGGCCGCCTCGGCCTCTGGCACACCCTCATCGAGCGCCTTTCCCGCACCCAGCAGAAGTTCACGCTGGAGATCTTCCGCGGCAATGGAACTCTTTTCCACGTCCTTGCCAGCCAGGTGGATGACAGTGTAAAGAAAGTTATTTATAACTTTCTTCAGCAAAAGAAGCCGCAGCCGCATCCTTAGGGTAACGGAACCCGAATCATGGATTGGAAGAGCCATCGCATCGACGCATTGCTCGAACAGGCCCTGGTGGAAGACAAGGCCGCCGGCGACGCCACCACCAATCTCACCATCGATCCCGATCTGCGCGCCTCGGCCTCCATCCTCGCCCGGGAGGAGCTCGTGGTTGCCGGCCTGGGCGCGGTGCCGCGCTTTCTTGAGATCTTTGCCCGCCTCGATCCGCGCCCGCAGGCGCATACGCGCTTTGAAGTCGTCAGCCATCCCGAAATCTTCGACGGCGTGCGCGTCCACCCGGGCCAGGTGCTGGCCGTCATCCGCCACAACGCCCGCGTGCTGCTCAGCTCGGAGCGCGTGATTCTCAATCTCCTCCAGCACCTGAGCGGCATTGCCACCCTTACGCGCCGGTACGCAGACGCGATTCAGGGCACGCCGGCCCGCGTGCTCGATACGCGCAAGACCGTCCCCGGCCTCCGCGCTCTGGAGAAGTACGCCGTCCTCTGCGGCGGCGGCACCAATCACCGCATCGATCTTGCCTCCGGCATTCTCATCAAGAACAACCACATCGCCCTCGGCGGAGGCCTGGCCAAGGTGCTCGCCCGCGCCCTTGAGTCGCGCAAGCCCGGCCAGCGCGTGCAGATTGAAGTGCGCAACGCGCGGGAGCTTGATGAAGCCCTCGCCGGCGGCGCCGAAGCCATCCTCTTCGACAACATGACGCCCGCCCAGGTGAAACAATCGGTCGAAAGAATCAAGCGGGAGGGCCGCTGGATTCCCACCGAAGCCTCGGGCGGTATCCTGCTCGAAAACATCCGCGCCTACGCTGAGACCGGCGTCGACTTCATCAGCGTGGGCGCGCTCACCCACTCGGCCAAGGCAGCGGACATCTCCATGGCCATCACTGCTGAGAACCGCTGAGGCCCCCGGACAGCCCGTGTACGATCTCGTCGCGCTCGACCGCGAACTTGCCCACACCATCTTTGCCGGAAATATTCGCTTCTCTCCGGTGTCGGATTCCACCAGCTCCGACGCTCTTGGCGCCGCGCGCAACGGCGCGCCCCATGGATCGGTCTTTCTCGCCGACGAGCAAACCGCCGGCCGCGGCCGCGGCGGCCACGCCTGGCACTCGGCAGCCGGCGAAGGCCTCTACGTAAGCGTCTTGCTTCGCCTCGCGCTGCCCGCCGCACGCCTGCAGCTCCTGCCGCTCGCCGCTGGGCTCGCCGCGGCAGAGGCCATTCATGCCGTCTCCGGCCTCACCGTCGATCTCCGCTGGCCCAATGATCTGCTCATCGGCCCGAAGAAGACCGGGGGCGTCCTCGTCGAAGCCATCCTTGTCGAGGCAAGGACCAACTCCAAAACGCCGCCCCACGCCGTGGTCGGCGTCGGCATCAATGTGCATCAACGCAGCTTTCCCTCCGGTCTGGCTACGCCGGCCACTTCGCTCGATTGCGAAGCCGGCCGCGGCATCAGCCGCCAGCCGCTCCTGGTCGCGCTGCTTGAATCTCTCGAGCGCGAAACCCGTGCTCTTTACGCCGAAGACGCGGCGGCAAGGATTCCCGCGCGCCTTGAAGCGGCTTCCACCTGGATTCGCGGACGGAGAGTCGAAGTCCACGGCCCGCAGGCCTGCGCCGGCATCACCGCCGGACTCGACCAGCACGGCTTCCTGCGCGTTGAAACCGCCTCCGGCCTCGTCACCGTGCAAACCGGCGGCATCCGCTCGCCCGCGATAGACTGAAACCATGCTGCTTGCCCTCGACGTCGGCAACACCAACACCGTACTCGGCCTCTACCGCGTAGACGGCTCGGAACCCGCACCGGGGTCCTCCGCGACGGGCCTTGGTCGCGGGAGTGGGGCGCTGGCCGCCCACTGGCGCGTCACCACCCACCGCTCGCGCACCGTGGACGAGTACGGCGTCCTGTTCGTGAATCTCTTTGAGATGCAGAGCCTCGCCACCACGCAGGTGACCCACATCATCATCGCTTCCGTGGTGCCGCCGGTCGACTCCACCCTGAGCCGCGTCTGCGAGAAGTACTTTCACGTCGAGCCCATGTTCGTGGAGCCGGGCATCAAGACCGGCATGCCCATGCTCATCGACAATCCCACCGAGCTCGGCGCCGACCGTCTCGCCGATTGCGTTGCCGCCTTCGCGCGCTACGGGGGCCCCTGTATCGTGGTCGATTTCGGCACCGCCACCAAGTTTGAAGTCATCTCCGCGCGCGGCGAATACCTGGGCGGCGCCATCTCCCCCGGTCTCGGCATCAGCGCCGACGCGCTCTTCAACCATGCCGCGCGCCTCACCCGCGTCGACATCAAGCGCCCGGGGAAGGTCATCGGCACCAACACCGTCGGCCATCTGCAAAGCGGAATCTATTTCGGCTACATCGGCCTTGTCGACGGCATCATCGAGCGCATCCTCGGCGAGCTGGGCGCGCAGGCGCAGCCGCCGCGCATCGTCGCCACCGGCGGCCTCGCGCGCATGATCGCCGCCGATTCCCGCTACATTCAGGAGATCGACGAGATGCTCACCCTCGACGGCCTGCGCATCCTCTTCGAGCGCAATCGCGGCGTGCGCCCCCGCGGCCGCGGCCAGGGCGAAAGGTCCCTCACCGACCCCTCGCGCAATCCCGCCCAATCGGCCGTCGCAGTTGCCCAGGAACGGAAGCCGTGAGCCTCCGCCGTGCGCAATTACTTCAACTACTTCACTGAGATCGAAGAGCGCTTCCAGCAGCGCCGGGGCTCCATCCTTTTGCTCTCCACGCTCGACTGGGCGCTGATTGAGACCTGGCGCGACGCCGGCATTCCCCTCGCGGCCGTGCTGCGCGGCATTGACACTGCCTTTGACCGCTACGAATCCCGCCGGAAGCGCGCGCGCATGCGCCGCATCAACGGCCTCGCCTGGTGCGCACAGGCGGTGATGGAAGCAGCCGTCGAGCTCAGCGAGGCCGCTGCCGGCACCGCTTCCGAATCCGCTTTGCCGCGCGAATCGGGCTTTGAGCGCGCGCGCGTGGCTGCGCATCTCGAGTCGGCCGCCGCCGCGCTCGATGCCGCCGCGGTCGCTCCCGAGGCCCGCGCCGCAACCTCCGCCCGCCTGCGCGAGCTGGCCGGCGAACTGCGCACTCCATCCGATGCAGGAGTTGATCTGGAAAGGCTGGAAGGCGAGCTTACGATTCTCGAAGAGAAGCTGTTCAACGCTGTCAGAGCCGGCGCGCCGGCAGATCTCCTGGTCAACCTCAGGGATCATGCCACCCGCGAACTCGCGCCCTTTCGCAGCCGCATGAGTGCCGTGCAAATCCGCCAGGTGTTGGCCCAGTTCGAGCAGAAGCAGTTGCTGGTCCACTACAATCTGCCCCGCCTGAGCCTCTTTTACATGAGCCAGCAATGAAGCGCCGCCCGCCGCAATCTGCGCATCGCGAAAGAAAGATAAAGGCGCAGGCCGCGCCCAATGTATCGGCTCGCCTCGTCACGGTTGAAAAGCCAATCAACGGCGGCGCATTCCTCGCCCGCGATCAGGGCAAAGCG
>DATJRT010000221.1:0-15686 GCA_035504495.1 Occallatibacter sp. | reverse complement strand
ATGGCGCGGGCCACGCGTTCGCTGTTGAAAGCGGCGAGGTCTTCGAGTGAGCCGCCGCCGCGGGCGAGGACGATGAGATCAATGCGAGCGGAGCCGTCGCGCGCCGCTGCGTTGAGGTCGGCGAGCGCGGCTTCGATTTCTGCCGGGGCCGACTCGCCCTGCACGGAGACGGGATAAAGCAGCACGTTGAGGCCGGAGTGACGGCGGCTGACGATGTTGAGGAAATCGCGGATCACGGCGCCGGCTGGCGAGGTGACGATGGCGGCGGCGCGGGGAAACACGGGCAGCGGACGCTTGCGCGCGGCGTCGAAGAGGCCTTCGGCCTTGAGGCGTTCGCGGAGCTGCTCGAAGGCGAGCTGGAGGGAGCCGGCGCCGACGGGTTCCATGGTCTCGGCGATGAGCTGCATCTGGCCGCGCTGCTCGTAGACGCTCACATGCCCGCGGACGAGGACGTGCAGGCCGTCCTCCGGGCGGAATCGCAGAAGCAGCGCCTGGCGCCGGAAGAGCACAACGGGAAGCTGTGCCTCTGCGTCCTTGAGCGTGAAGTAAACGTGGCCGGAGGGCGCGGAGCGGCAGTTGGAGATTTCGCCTTCGACCCAGACGTCGCCGTAGACCTGCTCGACAAAGGCGCGCACCTGCGCCACCAGCTCGCTCACGGGCCAGATGCGGCGGGTGGGGACGGGCTTGTCGAAGCTCAGGCCGAGCTGGAAGCCGGAGTCGGTTGGCTGCGAGGATGCGGCGCGCGGAGGCATTCCTTAGAGAGTGTAATTCGTGAGATGTGGGCGAGGCTCGCCGCGATTGCCTCGCAAGGAATTAAGATTCTGTCAGGAGAGATAGCTCTTGTCGCTCTGGAACGCTTTCTTGATCGCCTTCAGCGTGCTTCTCCCGCTGATCAATCCTCTCGGGTCTGCCCTGGTCTTTCTTGGGCTGGCCGGCAATGCGCCGCCCAAGGTCTTTCGCTCGCTGGCGCGCAGGATCGCCATCAACAACGTCATCTTCCTTGCGATTATCGAGGTGCTGGGCGCGACCATCCTCAACTTTTTCGGAATTTCACTGCCTATCGTCCAACTTTCGGGCGGGATTGTGATCGCGGCCATGGGTTGGGGTGTTTTGAACGAGAGAAGCGCAGGCGCCAGTTCAAGAAACAAGGAAGAAGAAACCGGGGGAAGCGAAGAAACGGATACAGAACATCTTGAAGAAAAGGTCTTCTATCCGTTTACTTTTCCGATTACCTCGGGGCCGGGCACACTGGTTGGGCTGCTGACGCTCACCGCACACATCTCCAATCGAAATCTTACGCAAAATGTACTGGGACATGCCGGCATCTTCATTGCGGTGGTTGTGATCAGCGTGCTCTGTTACTTCTGCTATGCCTATGCTCCCAAGATCACTACGGCCATCTCCCCGTCCACGGCGCACGGGATCCTGCGCGTGATTGCGTTTGTTCTGCTTTGCATCGGCGCCCAGATCGCGTGGAACGGGCTCTCCGCGCTGCTGGCCACAGTGATCAAGCGGTAATCGGGTTCACCCTGAAAGCTCTCGTCTCTTTGCCGGAGACCGCGGCTTTGCGGGAGCGGACTACTTGCGGGATTCGATGAGGGTGCGCAACTGGCCGGTGCGCTCGGCGAGGCGCGGCGCGGAAGTGGAATCGGGCGCGGACTCGTAGAGGTGCTCGAGCTCGCGGGCAAGCTCACTGCCGCGCTCGAGATTGAAGGTGCCCAGAACGCCTGCGAGATTGTGGGCCGCGGCGTGGGCGGCTCCCTGCTGCTCGGCGGTGAGCGCGCCGGCGGCGAGCGCGTGCGCAGCCGATTCAAGCACGGCTACGCGTTCGCGTATCTCGGGCTGGAAACGGAGCCAGAGCCGCTCGAGGGCCGCGGCGAGACCGGAGGAAGCAGCCGGGTTGGCGGTGGATCCCATGTCGAATGAAACAGTCAGTTCCAGCCGAGAACGCTGGAAATCTCGGCGGAAAGGGTCATGGGGTCGAAGGGCTTGAAGAGCACGGCTTCGACGCCGAGGTCGGCGAATCGCCTTTGATCGCTGCTTTGCACCTTCGCGGTGAGCAGCAGGACGGGAATGCGCGCGGTGCGCGGATTCTTGCGCAGTTCGCGGAAGGTAGTGGGTCCATCCATGCCGGGCATCATGACGTCGAGGAGAATGGCGTCGGGAAGGTACTCGGCGGCGCGGACCAGGCCCTGCGCGCCGGAGCTGGCCATGATGACTTCCCATCCCGCAACGCTCTCCAGGCTGAGCGCGGCCACTTCGCGGATGTCGTCTTCGTCGTCGATGATCAGAATGCGGTGAACCACGAGTGAGCAATCCTCTCGAACATTGTGCAGGACCGCGACGGCGTTGTCGATGGCAGCCGTGCGGGCGGGCAGGTTACGGATTGTGTACGGAAGGCTCCCGCGAAGGAGCGTCTTCCGTCATGCGGGAACGGCGCAGCATGGTCAGAACCAGAGCTTCAAGCTGCTGCGGCTGAACCCGGGCCTTGGCGAGAAAGTGCGTGGGACCCAGCGTGAGATGGCGGCGCTCCGCAGACGAAAGCTCGCGGCCGGAGTAGACCACCAGCGGCAGGCGCGCAAGGCTCTCGTTCTGGCGCAGCCAGTCCACAATGTTGAAGCCGTTGCCGTCGGGCAGGCCGATATCGAGCACGATGAGATGCGGCTGGAACGCAAAACATGCGTCGATGGCCCCCTGGAGGGTTTGCGCGCACTGCACCTGAATGCAGTCGCGGGAGAAGATTTCCGCGATCACGCGGGCCAGGTCGCGATCATCCTCGACCACGAGGATGCGCGCCTTATCGCCGGGTCCGCAGAGAACGCGGGCAAGCTCGGCGAGCAGCGCGTCCTCCTCAGTGGGCGTGGAGATTTTGCCGTCGACCTCCAGGGGCAGGGGTGCGGGCGCATAGGCGTTGTCGACACTAAGCAGAACCACGGGAGTGCGCGATTCGGGGTCGAGGCGGCGCAGCAGGGGAAGAATCTCCCAGCCGTTCATGCCGTCGATGGCGGTATCGAGCAAGATGGCCTGCACGGATTTTTCCGCGGCGGCCAGCGTCTGCTCCACGGTGGAGGTTTCAATCACCCGGTAGCCGTGGCGCACGAGCTGCGCAGCGATGCGTGGCCGCACTTCCGGTCCCGCTCCGGCCAGGACCACGGTACCGGAGCGCGGCTCGCCGGTGGGCGGTTCGCCGGGTTCGAGGGGAACGGGCTTATAGGGAAGGAAGACGCGGAAAGTGGATCCGCGCACGGGATTGCGCTCAGCCCAGATGCGCCCGGAGTGCTGCAGAACGATGGAGCGGCAGATGGCCAGGCCCAGACCGCTGCCGCCTTTCTGGCGCGAATCGGAGGCATCGACTTGCTGGAAGCGGTCGAAGATGGACTCGAGTTTATCGGCGGGAATACCGCGGCCGTGGTCGATGACAGAGAGCGTGACGCCGGTCACGCCGGGGCGCAACATAATGGAGACCGACGATCCCGGCGGCGAGAACTTGACCGCATTCGAGAGCAGGTTGGTGAGCACCTGCAGCAGGCGATCAGGATCGGCGGACACTGCGACCTGCGTGGTGTCGTGGAAGAGCTGCACACCGGCGGCATCGGCCACAGGCTGCATGCCGTCGATAGCCTGGCGGATGAGCTCGGCCAGTTGCACGCTGCGGAAGGCGAGCGGCTGCTTGCCGCTCTGGATGCGCTCGAGATCGAGAATGTCGTTGATGAGGCGGACGAGGCGATCGGAGTTGGTGAGCGCAATGCGGAGGAGATTGGCGGCCTTTTCGCTTACTTCGCTCAGGATGCCGGAGGAAAGCAGGCCGAGCGCGCCACGAATGGAAGTGAGCGGGGTGCGCAGTTCGTGGCTGACGGTGGAGATGAACTCATCCTTGAGGCGGTCAAGGGCGTAGCGCTGGCTGATATCGCGGAAACTAAGGACGGAGCCGGAGAAGCGGCCCTGGTCGGGGATGGGCGTGAGCGCGTATTCGGCAGGGAAGGCAGAGGAGTCGGCGCGGAAGATGTTGTCTTCGCCGGCCGTGGCGCGCGGCAGCAGGGCATTGCGCATGAGCACGCAGTCTTCGCCGCAGGCCCGGGCAGCGGACGCGGAGCCGTGGAGCAGTTCGTGCGCGGTCTTTCCCGTGAGCGCATCGGGCTCAGCGCCCAGCATGCGCGCCGCGGCCGGATTGGCGAAGCTCACGCGGCCATCGCGGTCAAGGCCGCAGATACCGTCGGCGACCGAGTCAAGCAAAACCTGCTGCCTGCGGTGGAGCTCTTCAGCGCGGCTCCGCTCTTCGCTGCGCGCCAGCATCTGCCCCAGCGAGGCAGCCACGGTTTCCACTGTGGCGATGGCCTCGCGGTCCTCACGCAGGGAGTAGCGGCAGAAGAACTCGAGAACGGCAAGGGTCTGATCGCCCACGCGCACGGGTGCGGCCCAGCCGGACACCATGTCCTGCTTCAGAGCCAACTGCATGCGCGGGCTCCCCGGAAGGGTAGTCAGGTCGGAGACCCAGACGGGACGGCCCTCCTTCCAGGCGCGTCCGGCCAGATCGGCCCCGCACACCGTGGTGACGCCCATGCTTCCCAGAATGAGAGATTCTGCGCGGCGATCCGGGTAGCCCCAGGCGGTGGAGAACTCGAGGCCGTCCTGTCTGTCGTTGAGCTTCCATTTGATAGCGGCATCCCACCCGTGGGCGACGCAGAGAGCTTCAAGAATGCGCATGGAAGCGGAGTCAGGAGGGATGTTCTCGCCCAGGATCTGGCTCACGGCGAGCTGCAGCGCGAGACGATGCTCGCGCTGGCGCTGCTGAGTGACGTCACGGAGCAGGCAACGGATGGCCAGCGGGTTGCCGGCTTTCTGGCGCTGGCTGAGGCTGATTTCGAGATCGAGGATGCGGCCCTCGGGGGAGTGATGGCGCAAGGGCGCGCGCTCCACGGGTTCGCCGGCCAAGGCGCGCTGAAAGTGTCCGGCGGCCTGGCCCCGGCAACTGGGCGCGAAGACCTCCTCAAACGAATCGAGATTGAGGAGCTCGGCATCCTCGCGGCCAAAACAGCGTCTCCATGCGGGGTTCACGTAGAGGAAACGGCCGGCGGGGCTGAGCGTGGCAATCATCTCGCTCGAGTTCTCGAAGAGATCGCGATAGCGATCCTGTGACTCGCGCAGGGCCTGTTCGCGATGGCGGGTGGCGCTCTGATCCACGGCCGCGGCGACAAGGCCGGTAATGCCTGCCGAGGCGGAGCGCAGCGCGGAGATGTGCAGGGTGACGGGAACGGTCACGCCGTCCTTGCGCAGAAGCTGCACGTCGAAGCTGGGCACCATGCTGGGCGGCAGCGCGCGCACGCACTCGAGATACACGTTCAAGGGGCCGGCAGCGGCCAGTCCGGCGGTCTGCTCGATGCCGGCAAGATCCTGCATCTCCTCCACCAGGCGCGTGCCCTCGCCGGGGGCGAGGATACGAGCCCTGATCCAGGCTGCGGCGAGCTCGTCGGCGTGATAACCGAGCAGACGCTCGGCAGTGGAGTTGACGTAGATGAGCCGGCCTTCGAGATCGACTGCGGCGATCGCGGCTCCAGCCGACTCGAGAAGGTCGCCGCTCTGCTCGGCCGCGGATTGAGCGGCCTGCTGTGACGCGGAGGCGCCCCGGCCGCGCATGCGCACCACCAGGACTGCGGCCGCGGTCACGGCCGCCAGCATGAGCAGGCCATCGTAGCGCTCGCCGCCGACTATGCGTGCAACGATTGCCCCCGCCGCCAGAGTGAGAGCCAGACTTGCGAGGAATGGCCATAGAACCATCCCGGCAAACCGGGCCGCGCGATGCTCACCTTCGGTTCTTCCGATCTCCGTCGACCGGACCGCCATCGAGTCCCCCGTCATGCTTCAGCGCCGCTCGAGCCAACGGACGCGGAAGCGCCGCAAGCCTGCACGCAATTGCAATTCACCAACCCATTCGTACGCCGGCGCCAACCCGCATTCGTTGCGCCACCGGCGTCTTTTGGGGAAGTGTCCGGAGCGCTTCGCGGCCGATGAAAGTCTAGAACGCGATTTGAAGAACAGTATAAAGGCGTGAGTGCGCACGCCTATAGCAATTTCGAGGCAGGTGTACCAAATTGGGTTCTGCCTGCTTTGGGTTCTGCTCGCGCGCGGGCTTCAGCCGAAGCCGGTTGCGCTCTGAAGAACACTTGCCGCAGCATTTTCAGTTCAAGTCATCATGGCGCGATTGCCGCCGCGCGGCCCAATTTCCCTGATGCCCGCCCATCCAGAGGGGAACGGAAAACGCGCGAATGAGCACCTCCGCGTGGGAGGAAAATGTTCCCGAACCCCGCGCAAACGCGGGCCGTATACTGGCACTTATGATGCAAAAACGGGCTTTCTCCGTCTCTTTTTCCACCGTAGCTTTGGTAATGTCCGGCATCGTTTGCTGTGCCGCCCTTCCCCCCTCGGCGCGCGCGTGGGGCAATGAAGGACATCGACTTGTGAACAAGCTGGCTGCGAGCTCGCTGCCTGCCGACGTACCCGGATTTCTGCGTACGCAAGCGGCGATTGATGAGATCGAATACCTGGGGCCTGAGCCGGATCGCTGGCGGTCGCCCGCCGAGCCGGAGCTGGCCGCGGCGCAGGCGCCGGAGCATTTCATCGACCTCGAACTGGCAGACGCCCTGGGTCCGTTGCCGCACAAGCGGTTCGACTTCCTGGCCGAGGTTTATGCCGCGCACCAGGACCCCACGAAGATTGGTTTGCAGCCGTGGCAGACCGATGAGGTGTGGGAGCGGCTCAAGGCCGCCATGCGGCAATATCGCGACCTGAGGGCGGAAGGCAAAGATACCGCGCCCGTGGAGCAGGCGATCATTTTCTATGCTGCCTGGCTGGGCCACTACGTGGCCGATGGCTCGCAGCCGCTGCACGTGACCGTGAAGTACAACGGCTGGGTAGGACCGAATCCCAACGGCTACACCACCGCGCACACCATTCACTACCAGTTTGAAAGCCCGTTCGTGGCGGCGAACATTCATGCGGCGGACGTGGCTGCGAAGATGACACCGGTGAAATTGATCGAGGGCGACATGTTCGATGCGTACGTAGCCTACCTGCGGCATACGGCCACGTATGTGGAAAAGGTGTACCAGCTGGAAAAGGTGGGCGGTTTTGTGGGCGCGGGCACGCCGGAGTCGCGCGCTTTTACCGCCGAGCGGCTGGCCGCCGGCGCGAGCATGTTGCGCGACATGATCTATACGGCATGGATCGACAGCGCGCAGCCGGTGCCCGATGCATACGCGGGCAAGTAGGCCTGGGAAAGCAAAGAGGGCTCAGTCTCCGGATTCCGTGGCGGCGAGCGCCGGAATGCGCCGCAGCATGGCGGTGAAGGACGCGGTCATCAATAGGACCGCCGGAGCGGCGAGAAGCAGCCAGGCCACCAGGGCGTGGCCGGTGAGCGCGCCCACGCGGAGCGCGACTCCGGAAGCGGAGAGATGCGCCAGGGCGCGGGTGGAGAGCACGGGCTGAGCGGTGGCGCGGAAGATGCGCTCGCCCAGGCGCACAAAGGGAAGAATGAGAGCCAACTGAAAGGGCATGGCGGCATAGTTGGCAGCCTGGATGGCAGGGAGATTCAAGCGCAAGCCAAAGGCGAGCGCCGCACACAGTACCGTGGGAAGGCCGAGCACGGGGATGCAGCCGACGGCGAAGCCCAGCGCCAGCGTGATGGCCAGACGCCGCGGCGAGATGCCCTGGCGCAGCCAGCGAAGCAGGTTGCGCCTGACCCGGATCTCGAGCCGCTCGGTCACCGTGCGCCCCTCCCCCTTGTCCCAGTATCGACACGGATTTCTTTCCGATAGTTGCCCGAGCGTGAAACTTTAGTCAATGAACCAAAAGGTGCACGTCGGTGTGCTTAGTTCATTACCGGCGATGAGGATTGTGGGCGATAAATTTCCATGGCCGCGCGGGCAAAGGAGTTTTTTCCGCGCCGAGCCAGCTGATCCCGGGCGGTGCACGGGCAACCGCTTTCTGCGGTACACTTGATGCGCATGCGGGTATTCGGCATCGACTGCGGAACCGAGGTGACCGGTTTCGGGGTGGTGGAATCGGATGAGGGCGCGCGTGAGCCGCGGCTCGAATGCCGGGCTCAGGGAGCCATCCGCTTGGCCAGGACAGAGACGCTGCCGGTCCGGCTGGAGCAGGTTTTCCGCGAATTGAGCGCGGAGCTCGAACGCTGGCGGCCCGATACCGTGGCGATCGAGGAAGTGTTCTACTCAGTGAACGCAAAGTCGGCGCTGAAGCTGGGACAGGTAAGAGGAGTGGCGCTGCTGGCGGCGGCGCGGGCCGCGGTCCCGGTGGCCGAATATGCGCCGCTGAAGATCAAATCGAGCGTAGTGGGCTACGGATTGGCGAAGAAGAACCAGGTTCAGTTCATGGTGGCGCGGTTGCTGGGACTCGATGCCTTGCCGGAGCCGGCAGACGCGGCCGACGCCCTGGCCATCGCCATCTGCCACGTGCACACAGCGCAGACGCTGATGTTGCAGGGGGCCGTCATGCAGGGGGCTGGACGATGAAGTTACGGTGGGCGCTTGCCGGCGCCGCTCTGGTTCTCAGCGTGGGAAGCCATGCGGGATGGGCCCAGAATGCGCTGGCTGCCCCGGGGACCGGCCGGGCGGCCAGCGGGTCGGCCAATCCAGCGGTTGACCCGGTGGTTCAGGTGGATTACTCCGATCCGGAGCTGAGCCCGTCGCACTGGACACTGACGCTGCATCCGGATGGCGCCGGGCATTTCAGTTCGCAGATGGGCACAACCCCCGACGACGCCAAGGAGATGGATGTACCCGACATCAACCGCGACGTGCAGTTGAGCGCCGCCTTTACCAGCCACGTCTTTGAGATAGCGCAGCGCCATAGCTGGTTCAATGAGGAGTGTGACAGCCATTTGAAGGTTGCCTTCCAGGGATGGAAGACGCTGGCCTATCGCGGACCCGAAGGCAGGGGATCGTGCACTTTCAATTTTTCCAAGGACAAAGACATTCAGTCGCTGGCAGACTCGCTCGAGGCCGTGGCGGAGACGATTCTGGAAGGGGCGCGGCTGGAGATGCTGCTGCAGCACGACCGGTTGGGGCTGGATAAGGAGATGGAATTCCTGGTGGACGCGGCCGGAAACGGCCGGGCGCAGCAGATCTGCGCCATTCGCGGGATCCTGGTGCGACTGGCCCAGGACGATGAAGTGCTGGAAAGAGTGAGGGAACGGGCCAGGCTGTTGCTGGCCCAGGGCAATACCTAGAACGGGTACGGGCAAGACGGCGCTTTTGCGCGACTTTTTCCCGCTTGCGCATGTCCAATACAGTGTTGGCTGCCGTTGAAGAAAGTACCGGTTCGCCGTCCAGGAATGGGCGGCGGGAAGGCGGGTCAGCATGACGAAGCGCGTGGGAAGTCTCAATACCTTTCGCAACACCTTTCGCAACAACCTAGCAGGGAACATCCTGGCGCTGGCGGCGCTGCTGGCGGGCGCTTTGTGCCTGGCGCCGGCGCTCAGTGCCGACACCTCGCAGGGTCCGGGGCGCGCAATACGCCTGAGCTACGTGGACGGCCATGTACGCATTACCCAGGGCAATCAGTTGCTGGCCGAACAGGCCAATGCGAATACGCCGCTGTTTGAAGGCATGCAGATCACGACTGTGGATGACGGGCGCGCGGAGATCCAGTTTGAGGATGGGAGCGTGGCCCGGCTTTCTCCCGATTCGTCGCTGACCCTGACGGTGCTGCGCGGCGAAGGCGAGAGCGGCGATGCGGAGATGACGCTCAATGGCGGCCTGGCCTACTTCGAGCTCGAGGGCGGAAATCAATCGGGGCAGATGAGCATCCACTTTGGCGACACCACGGCAACCGCAAGCGGCTTTACCGTGCTGCGGGTGAAGATGGATACGCCGCCGGGCGAAGTTGCGGTCTTTTCGGGCAATGCGCATCTGGACGGTGCCAACGGCGCGCTTTCGATGGACCTGCACGGCGGCGAGAGCGTGGCGCTGCTGGCCGGCGACGAAAGCAGCTCGGCGGTAGCTGAGTCGATCGAGCCGGATTCGTGGGACGCGTGGAACTCCGATCGCGACCAGGCGCTGACGGCGGAAGCCGGCGCGGACACAGGCGCGGGCGAGAATGTGGGCGGCGATCAAAGCCAGAATCCGGCGTGGAGCGATCTGGACGCCAACGGCAACTGGTATAACGTGCCCGGGCAGGGATATGTCTGGTCGCCTTACGACGCATCGAATCCCTCATGGGATCCGTACGGCGATGGAAGCTGGATGTTTGAGCCGGGGTACGGCTACATCTGGACTTCCGGCTACGGTTGGGGCTATCTGCCGTACCAGTGCGGCATGTGGAACTTTTACGACAACTTTGGCTGGGGCTGGGCGCCGGGTTTCGGAGGCTGCCAGCCCTGGTGGGGACTGGGCTATTACGGAGGGCCGTGGTTCGGCACGGGCTTCCTGCCCCACTGGTATCGCCCGCCGCATCGGCCCATCCCGCCGCGCCAACAATCGCCGGGTCACCCGTTTCCCGTGATTGCGGTAAATCACAGACCGTATACGGCGCCGGTGGCTTCGCTGCCGCTGCGTGGCAGCGGCGGACCGGTCACCATTGCGGGCAACACGGTGGAGCCGCTTCGCCCGCTGCCCATGCGGCCCGGCTATCAGCGGCCGGCCGCAGCCTTTGCGGATCGTGAGGCGGCGGTGTACGGCAACGGCGCGCGCACCTTCAACTCCGGCGCCCGGCAAGGCTACGTCTCCTCGCGCGGATCGTATACGGCCCCGGCCGGCACCGGGCAATACCATCCAGCGCCCGCGCCCCACGGCTACTCAGCGCCCAGCCACGGTTCGCCCGCGCCCGCAAGCCATCCCTCGGGCGGCGGTGGCTCCCATGGCGGCGGAGGTGGAGGTGGCGGTGGAGGCGGCTCCCACGGCGGGGGTGGGGGCGGAGGCGGAGCACACAAATAACCGTCGCGGCTTAACCTAAAAATAGCAGCGCTTTGTCTTCAGCACCGTATCCAGTGCCGGGGACAGAGCGCTCGCTTTTTTTGCGGCCTCGGTTGGGGATTGCTTCCCCGGCAGGGATGGAATCAATGTCGTAACCGGCAAAATGGGGTGAAGGCCGATACGGAGGGGCTTTTCCGCGCACAAATATCTGGAAAGCTCTCCGCGAAGAGGCTATCGTAGCTTGCGGGAACGCGCCGCGCCGGTCGGGCCCGATGGAAGTAGACGCGATGGAAGAAGAAGTAAAGAAGATCGAAGTGGAGGTCACCAAAGAGTGGCCGGCGTTGATCAGCAGCGTGAGCGGCATTACTACGCTGATCGGTCTTTTCGTGACCCTGGGCGGCGGCGTTGCCTGGCTGTTCCATCATCATCAGCGGACGCAGGAGCGGCAGGCGCAAATGGTTCTGGGCCAGACCGAAGCTCAGCAGGGCGACTATCCGACAGCAGTCCAGACGTATGACGCGATCTTGAAAGACGAGCCAGGCTACCGGCCGGCTCTCGACGGGCAACTGAGCGCCGCGGAACAGTGGGTGGAGAACTTTCACGTGATCGTGCCCGAGGGACAGGACGCAAGCCCGGTGGCAGGCGCCATGGTGGACCAGATCATGCGCATCCTCGATGCCGGCATGACGCGCGCCAAAGGCACTGAGGTTGCAGACATCCAGGCGCACATCGGGTGGGCGCATTTTCTCAATGAAAAGATCGCAGAGCGGGAATTTGGTTCAGCCGCGGAGGACAATCTGCGTGCGGCGCTCAAGCAGGACCCGAATGACGTGTACGCAAATGCGATGCTGGGCAACTGGCTGCTCGAAACCAATGGCGACTTTGACGAGGCCATGCGCCATTTCGACACCGCCGTGGCCACGGGCCAGGAGCGACCGATGGTGCGCGCGTATGAGCTGGGCGGACTGCGCTACCTGGACCACAAGGGCGCGCGGGCCGCGCAGGTGCGCGTGGCCAACGAGATGCGCAAGGGCGGCGAGCCTTTGAGCGACGACTACAAAAGCCGCATCGTGAGCTTCTGTTTCGACTTCGTAGATGAGCGCGATGAGCTGAGGGAGGCGCTGACGGCGGTGGCGCCGGACGACGAGTGGAAGACGTACCTGTGGCTCGACGATGGGCCGGAGAGCGAAGAGCACCAGGTAATGCACGAATTCATTCGGGCGAGCCTGCTGGAGATCAGCGGAGACAAGACGGGGTCGCTGGCGAAGTTTCGCGCACTTCAAGCGCAGCTTAAAAACGAACCCGGTTCGCTCAAGGATCAGGTGGATGCGGCTGTCCGGAGGCTGCAGAGCTAGCCCGGAAGCGTTGGGCGAGTTGCAGGATTTTGCAACATTTGCTCGCTTCGGCCGGGTTTCCGAATCGTCGTGGCGCACGGAACTGCCTACCAGCCTGCAGGAAGAGACGCCTTATTGCCAGCCGGATGCACCGAATCTCCAACATTTGCCTTGACTTATCTTCGAGTAACACATTAGAGTTATTTTAGTCACGAATCTAGTTGGTTACTATAGCGTCATATTTCAGGACATCTTGAGGGAAGCGGATCGCGTGATTCGATCGATTGGGTTTCCAGGGGGTCCGCGGTTTGGGCCGGGAGTTTTCGGGCTGGCCATCCGCGGCCGGGCCAAGCCGCCCAGCCGCGCCCGGACTGGGTTCTGGAGTCAGTTCATCAAGACATTCTTCTGGTTCGTTCTGGCCATTTGCGCGATGCTTATCACCGGTTGCGGGTTCGTCGGCTAACCAGAGTCCACCGAAGCTCGCCCTTTCTCCGCATCCTCCGGCCCGACACGGTCTGTTGCGCGCGCGGCCGGAAATCTGCGATAACCGAACTCATTAATGGATGGCTCGACCATCTTCGTCTATGGCACGCTGAAGCGCGGCTGCCGGAATCATCACTTTCTCAAATCGGCCGAGTTTCTGGGCGAAGCCTTGACCGAGCCCGGCTACCGCATGATCGACTGCGGTTCGTATCCGGGCATGGTGCGTGCTGACAACGGCGAACGCGTCACCGGCGAAGTCTATCGCGTAGATGCATCGCTGCTTGCTGCTCTCGATCGCTTTGAAGATGCGCCCGACGAATATCTGCGCACCACGATCCGGCTCAGCGACGGGCGCGCAGCGCAGGCTTATCTCTATCGCGGCCCCACCGCGCATCTGCCGGCGTGCGCCGCGACGTGGAAAGAGAAGTAGCGGCGCGCTTTTCTCAACTCTCCCAACCAAGACGGCGTTATAGTGATCTCTCCGGTTTTTTCTCCTGCACTTGAAGATCCGGCCCACGCGGCCGGGATCAGGAGGGATCTATGAGCATGCGCGTGGTGTTCTGGTGCGGCGCCGTCCTGGCGCTACCTGCGATGCGCGGAGCGGGATTGCGGGCGCAGAGCCCCGCTGAGCCAACGGCCTACACGGTGAGATCGACCAACACCATGGCCGGACCGACCACGACCACGGTGACCTATCGGATGGGATCGAAAGCGGTGGTAGATTCGAGCACTCCTGCTCCGGTGGCGGGAGGGGCGATGCGTATCCACACGTACTTCGATCTGGAAAAGAAGGTGAGCTACACTTGGGATCCAGCCAACGACGCGGTGCTTTGCGAGAAGGGAAGCGTCACAGGGGATTGGGGCGATCCCTTCACCAGCCCGGGCGATGTGCTGGGCGAGGGCGCGAAGCCGGTGGGAGCGGAGACGATCCACGGGTTCTCAACCAGGATTCTGGAAGCGCAGCTCGGTTCGAATGGCACGGCGCGGGCCTGGGTGGACACGAAGACCAACATGGTGGTGAAGGCGCAGTTGACGCCGCCGGGGGGCGCGCCGCTTACCCTGCTTGAGGTCACGAGCGTGGATCTGACTCCGCCGCCGGCCTCGGCATTGGCGTTGCCGGCCAGGTGCACGGCTCCTCCGGCGCCGGAGGCGGAGCACCGCATGCCGGACGTAGACCAGACAATTGCCGCGTATACCGGCGGTAAGCCCACGGACTATGAGGATGCCATCTATCCGGCCGGCGTGAACAGCGGCTCCTGCACCGTGGTGCTGCGGGTGGTGAAGGCAGTCTCCATGGAGCCGATCGCGAGCGGGTTCCAGATCGCGCTGGACTTGAACATTGCCACCGAGCCGGCGCCTCACTACCAGGAGAGCTTCAGCCAGGATGGGCACGCCACGTTCTCCGGTGGCGGGTTACACGAGGTGACCGGCGAGATGCGTAACGGCGTGCTGCGCATCAAGGATCCGCCGGAGAAGTTTCATGTGGAGACGTCGTTCGGCAGCGCTGGCCAGGCCAGCGCGGACCTCTACCGGCAGTGCTTTGGGCCGGAGACGGTGCTGCTCTTCGTGATCAAAAATCCCGCCAGCCTGGTGGACGGTACGGAATGGCTGTGGGCGAAGTCGGGCCCGTACGCGACTGCGCCGCAGTGAGAGACAGCAAGTCAGCGAGCCAGTGACTGAGCAAGCGTGCGCGCCGGAGAGAAGAGCCGGCGTGTATACTTGCTGCGCCTTCGGTCCCCCTGAAGAAGCAAATGGAAAAGAGGAGTGTGTATGCCCAGTTACATGGTGCAGGTTTCCTACAGCAGCGAAGCGCTGGCCGCATTGATCGCAAACCCTCAGGACCGTTCGGAGATGGTGAAGAAGGTGGCCAAGAAGCTGGGCGGCAAGGTCGTCGGCTCGTGGCTCGCGTTTGGCGACTACGACCTGGTGTTGGTGATGGAGATGCCGGACAACGTGAGCGCTGCCGCCATCGCGCTGGCTTCGGCGGCGGGCGGCTCGTGCAAAACGGTGAAGACCACGCCGCTGCTCACCATCAAGGAAGGATTGGCTGCGCTCGAAAAAGCTGCCACCTCGGGGTACAAGCCGATCACGCCGGCGCAATAGCGGAGAACGGGGATCGTCCCGCGGGTCAGAGCGCCGGCCGGGCAGCGAGAGGATGAGCTTTCCCAGATCCCGGAATCGGGACCTGGGCCACCCGGCACCCGGCGGAATTCTTCAAGCGCCGCGAAGACTACTGCGCGTGATTCGCGGCGGCGTCGGCGTCCGCCGCGAGGGGGTTGTCTGTGCGCGGGGTCATGGAGACGACGACGTAGGGGTGGTCTTTGTTATCCGTGCCGTCAACACGCAGCAGCAGCTTGTCTTTCTGAATGCGGAACTGCGCGGTCGCGCCCACCGGCAGGAGTTCGGGATGCTTCTGGTCCCGCGGGCGAATGCGATAGATGACCGCATCGGCTTGCAGCACGTATTCCTGGCAGAGAAGCTCCTGGGTCTTGGTACTGGAATCGTCCGTGCCGACGATCTCGCTGAGCGCGGAGTGCGCGTCCTTCTGGGTTGTGCCGCAGTGCACCGAATTCATCTGCAGCAGCCTTCCGGTCTGGTAAGGCTGGGGCTGGTGCGCGTAAGCCGCCGTGGCCGCGCACAGCGACGCATAAAGCATCCACCTGGATTGCATCTTCTTTCGTCTCCTTTGTGAAGATAGAGAACCCTCGTTGCGGAGTTGGGGAAGTTTCTCAGGCTCTCTGCTATGCCGTTTGAAGGTGGGATGCCAGATCGAGCGCGCGAGGTTGATCTCCCGAGGCTCGGCGACGATGGGAAAATCATTACCGCGGTAATGGATGGAGGGTGTGGCGCCGTTGGCACTCGCCCATTACATCAGCTTGCGGCGCACCAGATCGAGCGCCTGCTGCGTGGCCCACTCGCGCACGCGCTGGCGATCGCCGCGGAA
>DATJRT010000220.1:0-7732 GCA_035504495.1 Occallatibacter sp. | reverse complement strand
CACCGACGAGTGCATCCTGCTCCCGTTTGTGCTGGCCGGGCTCTACGCGGCGGCTGAAGCGAAGCGGTCTTTCGTGCCCATCGCGCTGATCGACGCCGCCGCCCTCGTCGAGGTGTATGCCCAGGTGAACATCATCTCGCCCTGGTATCTGTGGACTGTTCCTGCGTGGGTGGGCTGGTATCTCTACGCGACGCGCAAGACCGGCAGGACGGCCAGTCCGGCAGAACCGGCGGCGGCAACGAAGCGGACGGAGTGAGCCCGCGGCTTATCGGAATCGGCGCAGCGCGCTTAATACGTCTCCGGCGGACGCGCGCGTTCAAAGCGCTGCCGCCGCAGCTCCCATTCATCGGAATTGAAAAACCGCGGCCCCACCTCGATCAGCCGGGGAATCATCCTGAAGACGGCGATCCGGTTCCAGGGAAGGCCGTTGCGCATGCGGAAGCCTTTTTCGTTCAGGCTGCTCACGATGCTCGAATAGGAGAAATCCTGGGCCAGCATCTCCATCATCTCCATGAGCACCTGGTGCTCGGTGGCATCGGCTTCCAGCCGCGCACAATCGTCGGAGATGCGCAGCCCGTAGGGAATCTCCTCGTCGAAGACGCCCTCGGAAGGCGCTTCCGCGTCCGGCAGCTCGCGCCGCCACTCAATGGAGACCATCTGCCATCCGGCCGCCGTACGCTGCCGGATCACGTCCGGGCTGAACGGGCCGGAGATCAGGTCACGAATCCGCTCGAAGTAAGCCATGCTCTTGCCTCCGCGTCCGATTCCTGCATCCCCAAAATGCAATGGGTGCGCGCAATTTTCCTGCCAATCGCGCGCACCGCATAACCTGCTCAACGCAAAGCGCGATGCGCCCCGATTCATCCTCGCGCGTTGCCTCGCGGCCTGTCCGGTTTTGCAAACCGTCGTCCGCTTGTGGACATCGTGACTTTATGCACCAAGGTAACTCCGATTTCGACCCAATCGAGCCGTATGCCCCCACGAAAGGGGGAGATAGAATCGGGGGGTATCGATAGCTAAAACTAAAAAAAGGATCTCGAATCGAGATGCCAGATTATTATGAGTTTCTTCAGATCAGCCCCAACGCCGATTCCGGAACCATTCACCGCGTCTATCGATTTCTGGCTACCCGCCTGCATCCGGACAATCCCCAGTCCGGCGATGCGGAGATGTTTCACCAACTGAAGACGGCCTACGACGTGCTCTCCAATCCGGAACGCCGGGCGGAATACGATGCGACCCGCGGGCGCGAACCGGTGAGGGCCGTTCCCTGGTCCACGTCCATCGATTTCATGGATTCGCTGGACGGCGAGCGGAATCGCCGCCTGGCGGTGCTGGCGGTTCTCTATTACCGGCGCCGCACCAATCCCGGCATGCCCGAGGTGCCGCTGGCCGAGATCGAATCGCGCATGGGTTTTCCCCGCGACTACCTCGATTTCACCACCTGGTACCTGCTGAAAAAGGGCTACGTTACCCGCGCCGACAACTCCGAGTTCACGCTTACGGCCGAGGGCGTGGATTTTGTGGAGACGCAGCGCGCCCATCTGCCCATTCTGAATAAGCTGCTCACCAGCGGCACGGGATCCACAGTCGCCGGAGGCACGCGTCCGGGCGAGCCGGCGGCATTCGACGTGCAGACAGCCATGCTCGCCGGGTGTGCGGAACAGCCCATCGATTGGAGCGCCGCAAGCCGGAACGGCCACGCCGCTTTAGCCGAGTCGCTTGCCTGCCCAGAAGAGTGCAGCGTGCTCACGCTCGACCGCCGCGCCCAAGCACTCGACCGGCGCAACAACCCCCGCGGCCGGCGCGCCGACGACTGAGAATTGCTGGCCCCGCTTACTCGCGCACGCTGATTCCCAGCGCCTTCATCTTGCGGTAGAGATGGCTGCGCTCCAGGCCGAGCAGCTCCGCGGCGTGGCTGATGTTGTTGCGCGCCTCTTCGATTTTTTTCTGGATGTACTCGCGCTCATAAGCGTCGCGCGCCTGCTGCAGGGTGGAGAACTCTTCCGTTGAGCGCGAGCCGGCCTTGTGGGTGAGCGGCGGCAGGTGCTTGCGCTCGATGCGCAGAACGCGGGGATTGAGGATGAGCACGCGCTCAATCACGTTCTTGAGCTCGCGCACATTGCCCGGCCAGTGGTACGCGGCCAGGGCGGCCAGCGCCTCTTCGCCGATCTCCATCCGCGGGCGTCCGTACTGGCGGCCGAACTCGGCCAGGAATTCGCGCACCAGCAGGGGAATGTCCTGTTTGCGTTCGCGCAGCGGCGGCACAAAGAACGGAACCACGTTGAGCCGGTAAAACAGATCCTCGCGAAAATTTCCCTTGGCAATCTCCTCTTCGAGGTCCTTGTTGGTGGACGCGATCAGGCGCACGTCCACGCGCAGGGGCTGCGTTCCCCCCACCGGCGTGAATAACTGCTCGTCGAGCGCGCTCAGCACCTTGGCCTGCGTCTTCAGGCTCATGTCGCCCACTTCGTCCAGAAACAGCGTGCCCGAGTCCGCGCGTTCCAGCGTCCCGCGCTGCTCCGCGGGCCCGCCCGGCTGCGCGCCGTGGCGATAGCCGAACAGTTCGGCCTCAATGTGCGCCTCAGGAATCGCGGCGCAGTTCAGCTCGACGAAGACGCGGTCGCGGCGCAGGCTTTCGGCGTGAATGGCACGGGCGATCAGCTCCTTGCCCGTGCCCGACTCGCCGTAAATGAGCACGCGGCCATTGGTGGGCGCCATCAGGCGGATCTGCTGCCGCAGCGCCTTCACCGGCACGCTCTCGCCGGTGAGCACGGAGCCGACGCTGAACTGCCGCTTGAACTCGTCGTTCTCCGAGCGCAGCCGCCGCGCCTCCACCGCGTTCTTGAGCACGATCAGCGTGCGTTCCAGCGAGAGCGGCTTCTCAAGAAAATCGTAGGCGCCCAGCTTGGTGGCCTTGACCGCGGCTTCGATGGTCCCGTGTCCGCTGATGATGACCACTTCCGGCCGGTTCTCCATCGCCAGCTTGCGGATGTCGGCGAGCATGTCGAGGCCGTCGCGGTCGGGAAGCCAGATGTCGAGCAGAACCACGTCGTAAGGCGCATCCTGGAGCAGCACCGCAGCTTCGGCCGCCGTGGCCGCGCTGGCCACGCCGTAGCCTTCTTCGCGCAGAATCTCCTCGAGCGAGCTGCGAATCTCCGCTTCGTCGTCCACCACCAGGATGTGATCCATTCAGGGCCTGCGCCTCCGTCAGGTAGTGTCAGCCACGCCCTAAGGCAGCCCCTTGACCAATCCCTTGAGCGCGGTTTCGTTGCTGCCTTCGAGCGCGGCCGGCGCGCCCGGCTCCATGAGCGGCAGGCGCAGCAGGAAGCGCGCGCCCTTGGGGCTGTTCGATTCAGCGCGGATGGATCCGCCGTGCTCCTGCACGATCTTGGCCGCGATGGAAAGGCCCAGGCCGGTGCCGCGGTGCTTGGTGGAATAGAAAGGAAGAAACAGCCGCTCGCGAATCTCGTCGGTAAGTCCGTGCCCGGTGTCGGAGACGGCCACTTCTACGGCGGCGCCATCCTCGCTGAGCGCGGTGTGTACGCCCAGCAGGCGCAGCAGGCTGCCCTGCATGGCTTCAGCGGCGTTATCGATGAGATTCGCCAGGGCGCGGCGGATGGCCTCGGGATCGGCCAGAACCAGCGGCAGTCCCGGCTCCAGATCGCGCTGCACGGTGATGCCCTGCAGCCGGCCCGCAAACAGCGCCAGCGCCTCCTCCGCTACCAGGTTCAGGTCACAGGCGCGCGGCTGCGGCGCGGGGAACTGCGCCAAGGCGGAGAACTGATCGACCAGCGTGCGCAGCGTGCCCACGCAGCCCAGAATCACCTCGCTGCATTTGCGGATGACGCCGGGCGAGTCAGCCTGTCCGCGGTCAAGAATGCGCGCGATGCGCTCGGCCGAGAGGGCGATGGGCGTGAGCGGATTCTTGATTTCGTGGGCCACGCGCTGCGCCACTTCCTTCCATGCCAGCTGCCGCTGCGCGCGCAGCAGGTCGGTGGTGTCCTCGACCACCAGCACGCTGCCCGCATGCCCGTTGGCCAGTTCAAGCCGCGCGCTGGTGATGGCCAGATGACTGCTGCGCCCGCGGGCGCGCAACTCGGTCTCCGTAGACGCCGCGCCCATGCGATGCCCGCGCCGGATCACGCCGGAAAGATCTTCGAGGCACTCCGGCGGCACCAGATTATCGATCCGCTCGCCCTTGTAATCGCCATCCTCGCGCAGGCCCATCAGGGCCGCAAAAGCGCGATTCGACTGCAGCACCACGCCGTAGCCATCGAGCGTCACCACTCCCGAAGGAATGGTTTCGACGATGGTCTCGAGCTCCCGCCGCCGCTCCTCGATGGCCTGGTTGGCGGCCGTCAACTGCGCCGACGAGCTCTCCGCCAGCTTGCGGCTGGCCTCGAGATCGGAGGCCATGTGATTGAACGAACGCACCAGGTCGCCCATCTCGCCGGTGGCCAAGGCCTCAACGCGCTGCTCGTACTTGCCCGCGGCGATCTCGTCCATGGCATCGGCCAGCGCTTCCACCGGCCGCGTGATCTGTTTGGACAGGAACAGGGCCAGCCAGACGCTTGAAAAGAACACGAATACCGTGATGAGCAGGAGCATGAGGAAGAACGTGGTGCGCAGACGGTTGCGGGTGCGAAAGAGCTGCCAATACTCGGCTGCGCTCGAGCGAATCTGCGCGGCGGTCTGGCTCAGGCCCTGGGGCATGGGCAGCGCCACCACGACGGCCTTGCCCGAGCCTGTGTCCGCGATGCCCAGCGCATACTCCTGCCCGGTCACGCGGACAATGGACTCATCGTTGCGCTGGGCGGCTGCAAGCAGCGCACCAGAGAGCGGCCCGTGCAACGCGGTTGGGGTTCCGTGTCCCTCCTGGTCAAGCCACGTGGAGAGGCTGGCCTGGCTCGATTCCGGCGGCGCCTGAAAGCCGGCCAGCAAATGAGAATCCTTGCTGTACACCAGGACAAAACCCCCGGCGAGCGTGATCCGGTGCGAGACCAGCACGTCCTGCAACCTGGGCAGCTCCTGGTCCGGCGCGCCTGAGGCCGCGATCGACTCCGCCTCCACGCGCGCATTGCTGGCAACGTACTCCGCCAGTTGCTCCACCACCCGCGTGGAATCCTCGCGCAGCTCGGAAGTGTTCGGGGAAAACCAGCGGTCGATGGAGCGGTTCATCAACTGGAAGCTGAACAGAAACATGAACACGGCCGGGGTGAGCGCGATGAGCGCCGCGCCTACCACCATGCGCGTGCGCAGCCGTGCCCCCAGCGCGTTGCTGCTCTGGTCCGCGTAGAGCTTGAGAATGTTCCTCAGCAGCAGCATCAGCCCCACGATCACCAGCAGAAACATGAGGAGAATGATGACCGTGAAGGCCAGCGTCTCGCCCGAGGTTTCGGGATTGAGGAAGCGGATGTTGGAGGTGTTGAAGGCCTGCAGCGCGCCCAGCAGCCCGAGAAACAGCAGCACGCCCAGGGCCAGGAATGCCACCGAACGCCGCCTCGGCTCGCTCAGGAATCGCATGCCGCGATTATAGTTCCGCTCTCAATTTGCCGCCATGAAATCGACGCAGGGGCGCATATTTGGCCGCCCTTCAAACTCCAGCCCTCAGATTCCGGAGCAGTCGAGCGGGCTCAGCAGCAGGTTGCTTATGTTGCTCACGATGGGGTCGAAGGCAAATCGCGGGTCGGCGGAAAGTTTTTTCCAGTGCGGATCGTTGTGGAACACATCCCACTTTGCCTCAAGCTCCGCCATGTCTGTGAAGCACAGCATGTAGGTCAAGCTGGGCATGCGCGAGCCGACGAGCGTGTCGCCAAAAAACACGGGATGGAAGCCGGCCCTCAGGAATATTTCGAACTCGCCGGAATGGAACATCTCCACCTTACGCACGTGCTCGCCGTTCGACGGGCTCTCATACGTGCGCAGCTGAAAGATGCGCTTGTCTTTGATGTTTGCCGGCGGCGTGATCCTGGGCCAGCCTGCGAACGCCTGGAGCAGCCACGATTCCACGCGCTCAAATGCAGGCGCAGCCGCAGCCGCGTTCCAGAACGGCGCCGCGACCTCAAGAAAACCCGTGTCCTCGGCCAGCTTCAAATCCAGCAATGCGAGCGCGTCCGGGGAGGGTCCGGGAACGACAAGATAACAGGCCGGCGTCTGCGATCCGAAGTCGAGCCTGAGCGCGCCCACCGGCCCCATGCCCATACGCGCGAGGGCCGGAATCAGGGCATGGGCAAAATAGTCCTCCGTCAGCCTGAGCTGCGGCCCGCTGCGCAGGCTGTAGCGGCGAATCTGGTAGAACTGCCGCGCCGGCGCGCCGGCCGGCTGCGCGCCACTCCCGCCTGTAAGAGCCAGCGCCGAAGTGGCAAGCGAAGCTGCAAAAAACCTGCGACGATCCACGCATCCCTCCGAGTGTGAACGATGATTCCAAGCGTTGCGAACGGGGGCGACCCATCGTTGCGGCGTTCTCTATCCCAAGCATGGATAAGCGAAGGGCCACGCTACCCCAGCACGCTGGCCGCGGCCGTCCACGCACGCTCCTGGCTCTCGGCCACGCCGCGATAGGTGAGCGTGCCCATCCAGGTATTCAGACCTTCGCACAGCCCCGGGTCCTGTTTGAGCGCCTCGCGCGCACCCAGGTTGGCGAGCCGCAATAGATAGGGAAAAGTCGAGTTGGTGAGCGCAAGCGTGGATGTGTGCGGCACCGCACCGGGCATGTTGGTGACGCAATAATGCACTACGCCATCCACGGTAAAGCTGGGATTCGAGTGCGACGTGGGCCGCGCCGTCTCCACGCAGCCGCCCTGATCGATGGCCACGTCCACAATCACCGCGCCCTTTTTCATGCGCGCAACCATGGCGCGCGTCACCAGCCTGGGCGCCGTCGCCCCCGGTATCAGCACGCCGCCGATCACCAGGTCCGCTTCGCGCGTGGTCTGGGCAATGTTGTAGCTGTTCGAGGCCAGGGTATAGAGCCGTCCGCCGAAGATGTCTTCGAGCTCGCGCAGCCGATTCAGATTCACGTCGATCAGCGTGGTCTTGGCGCCAAAGCCCAGCGCGATGCGCGCCGCGTTGGTGCCCACAATGCCGCCGCCCAGAATGGTGACGTGCGCCGGGGGCACGCCGGGCACACCGCCCAGCAGAATGCCGCGCCCGCCGCGCTCTTTCTCGAGGTAGGTTGCGCCCACCTGCACGCTCATGCGCCCCGCCACTTCGCTCATCGGCATCAGCAGGGGCAGGGCGCCGCGCTTGTCGCGCACGGTTTCGTACGCGATCCCGATCATCTTCGCCTCGATCAGCTTGTCAGTGAGCGCGGGCAACGGCGCAAGGTGCAGAAACGTGAACAGGACCAGCCCTTCGCGAAAAAACACGTATTCGCTCCCGGTGGGCTCCTTCACCTTTACCACCATCTCGGCCTTGCCCCACACGTAGCCCGCTTCGCCCACCATCTCCGCGCCGGCGTTCTGATACTCCTCGTCGGGAAATCCCGACTGCGCGCCCGCCCGCGTTTCCACCAGCACCGTGTGCCCGGCCTCGGTGAGCGCTTTCACGCCCGCCGGCGTCACGCCCACGCGCGCTTCGTTGTCCTTGATCTCCCTGGGAACGCCGATGATCATCGCCGGTCTCCTCGCGAATTTGGATGCTCGCTGCGAAGTTCTGATGCGCTTACGCCATGGTCTCCCGCGCGCCGCGCCATAGATCAATGCCGCTGTCCTGCGCGTAGCGGTCGATC
>DATJRT010000219.1:0-17629 GCA_035504495.1 Occallatibacter sp. | reverse complement strand
CTGGACTTCACCGTCGTCGGTGCCGACCCAAAGCACATTGGCGTCTTTGTCCGACGGGGCGATGACGAGGATGGCGTCGTAGACCTCGGCGCCGGAGTTGTCTTTGATCACCGGGCCGCCGGAGGATTGCTGCCTGGCTTTGTCGTTGCGCGTGAGGTCGGGGCTGATGGCTTTCCAGGTGCGCCCGCGGTCCTCGCTCTCGAAGACGACATTGCCGCCGGCGTAGAGCACTTTCGGATCTTCGGGAGAGACGGCAAAACCTGCGTCCCAGGCGAAGCGGTAGGGGAGATCGGCGACGCCGCCGCCGGTGAAGTCGCGCGGGTAGGGCTCCATATCGTGGACCTGCTCGGCGGCGCGATCGAAGGTCATCAGCACCTGGTTTTGAGTGCTGTCGTAAATCAGGTTGGGATCGTCGGCAGCGGGGATGGCGTAGATGCCATCGCCGCCGTTGAGGGTGAACCAGGCGCGGTCAAGGATCCCGGTGGGGTCTTTGGTGCGGCCGGGTCCGCACCAGGCGCTGTTGTCCTGCAGGCCGCCGCAGATCAGGGTCCACGGGCTGCCCGTGGCGCTCACGTGGTAGAACTGGCCGATGGCCACGTTGTCCACGAAGGTCCAGTGGCCGCCGTTGTCGCGCGAGAGCGCGATGCCGCCGTCGTTGCCCTCAAGGATGCGTCCGCTGCCGGAGGGATCGATCCAGATGGCGTGGTGATCGACGTGGATCTGCTTGGCGATGGGCGCGAAGGTGTGGCCGCCATCTGTTGATTCCATGAGGAGGTTGGAGAGCGCGAAGACGTGGTCGGGATTTTTGGGATCGACGGCGATGTGGGAGAAGTAGAAGGGCCGGGAATCTACTTCCTGATCTTTGCTGGCCAGGGTCCAGTGATCGCCGGAGTCGTCCGAACGCCAGAGAACGCCTTCATCGGAACCCATCACGGCATAAACAACGTTGGGTTCGCTGGGAGCGATGGCGAGGCCGATGCGGGCGACGGGCTTTTCCGGCAGGCCGTGGCCGCTGAGGCGCTGCCAGGTTGCGCCCTGGTCGAGCGAGCGGTAGATGGCGTCTTCCGGGCCGCCGTCGGAGTAGCTCCAGGGGGTGCGGCGAAAGCGATACGCGGCGGCGAAGAGAATCTGGGGATCCTCGGGATTCATGGCCAGGTCTGAAATGCCCACGCTGGGTCCGGCGTAAAGGACCTTCTGCCAGGTGGCGCCGCCGTCGGTGGTGCGATAGACGCCGCGGTCCTCGCTGTCGGCGTAGGGACTGCCCATGGTGGCGGCGAGGACAGTGGAAGGATGGTGCGGGTCAATGACGATGCGCGAGATCTGGAAACTGTGCTCAAGGCCCATCCGGCGCCAGTGCGCGCCGCCGTCGGTGGATTTGTAAATTCCGTCGCCGTAGGAGACGTCGTTGCGGACGTTGGCTTCGCCTGTGCCCGCCCACACGATCTGCGGATTTACCGGATCGACCGCAAGCGCGCCGATGGATGCGACGCTCTCGTACTGGAAGAGGGCCTTCCAGGTAGCGCCGCCATCCTGGGTGCGAAAGATGCCGCCGTCTGCCGCGCCTGCATAATAGATGCCGCTCTGGCCGGGAACGCCCGCGACGGCAGTCACGCGTCCACCGGAGATGGCCGGTCCGATCTCGCGGAAACTCACGCTCTTGCGCACCACCATCGGCAACTCGGTGCGGCCCTGGTCGTTGGCCATCTGCGGGCCGGCCGAGCCGGCAAAGGGCACGGGGGGCTTCTGCGCGAAGGCGCCGGACGAACAGAGGATTAAACTCAGTGCTGCGGCAGGCCAGAGACGAAGAAAAATACTCATCATAATTGCGCGAATTATACGCGGCCTGGCCTGGTTTCCCCGAAATCCGGTACCGTCTTAGTTCCGTGTTGCTACGACATTTTGAGTAGCTCTGTTTCCTGCTTCTCGAACGGTTGACCAGTGTCTCGTAATTCGCTGAAAGTCTTAATCGCCCCCCTTGAAGCGAGCCGCTCGGTTTTCTGCTTTCTGCAAGAGTGTTTTTGCGGTTTCAATGGCTGAATCCCGTCCGTTTACACTTTATTTTACAATTTGTCTTGACTTTACGTTAGACATTCGATAACCTCAAAACATGGAAGAGATTAACACTCGCAAGGGGCTCGAAGGGGCGGTGGCAGAGCTCAAGCGTCTTCTTGAGAATAAAGAGCGGATTGAGGTTGAGATTGCGCGCCAGCAGCGCAAGGTCGCGGCCTGGGCTGAACTTTGCGATGACTCCGCCTATGCCGATCCTTTTGATTTGGGATTGAGCGGATTGTCTGATGCCTGTCGCTCGGCGCTTCGCGGATCGCGTAAAGAGTGGATGACTACATCGGATGTTGCCACTGCGCTGCGTGAACTCGGCGTTGCGCTGGACAGGTACAAAGCGCCGATGGCCTCCATCGCCACGACTGTCAACCGCATGGTCGAAGGAGGCGAAGTACTTCCCCGCAGTGGGGAAAATGGAGTGACCGAATACAAATGGCTCAGCAAGATTCCTAATTTTGAGGAGCAACTCAGCAGATATGCAGTCGAGATCGAGAAGACGGTGCAGGCCGTTAACCGAAAGCTGACTGAGAATGCGGCGGCGATCTTCGCTCGCCCGAAGAAATAGGTTTGGCTCTAAATACGAACCGCCCAAGCGCGTATCGGGCACCTGGGCGGGCTCAGAAAGGCGAAACCGGCAATGCGGATAACGATTCGAATCACGCGCGCTGCGGCAGGTCACACGGTGGAAATCACCGTTGAGCCGCCGGGTTAGATAACGCCTCTCAAACAGTGCTCCGTCCCTGGCTGGAACCAGCGGCGGGGCTAAATTCAGAACGCGGGGTAAGCCGCACTCCACGCCCAATCTCATTGTGCCGCTTTCCCCGCCCCAATTCAAGGGGAAGCGGCATGACCTGCATCCGCAGCCGCATTTGCGCGTCTCGTATCGAAAGGCAGAACCTCAGTATCCGCATGGGAATGCGCCGCATGACGCGCCTCACAAACGGATTCAGCAAGAAGTGGGAGAATCTTCAAATGGCCTACTCTCTTTGGTTTGCCTATTACATTTTCTGTCGAGTCCACTCTAGCCTTCGCGTGACGCCTGCCATGGAGGTCAAGCTAGCCGATCGCGTCTGGATGCTGAGCGAACTTCTGGAGGCGCACCCTTGATGGCTACACCGGAGCAGTTCACTCCATCTCCAGATGCCTACGCGGTTTTTTGTGGCCAAATCAATGAAGAGAACACCGCCAAGCTCATCAGCAATCTCACGACGGCGACCGTCAAAAATCAGAACGTCCATCTCCTCTTTCAATCGGCAGGTGGTAGGGTTGGAGAATCCGTCTGCCTTTACAGTTTTTTCAGAGCGCTACCGATAGGGTTGACCCTGTATAACGTAGGCTCCATCGCCTCCGGCGGCGTAATCGCCTATCTCGGAGCTAAACGCCGCATCACGGCCTCGCACTCTCAGTTCATGATTCATCGGACAGTTACTAACACGACAGGCAGTCCGGCCATGGTAATGAAAGGTATTACAAAAAGTCTGATCCTCGACGACCAGCGCACAGAGTCGATAATGAGGGAGTCGATCACACTGCCGGCAAAAGAAAGTTGGTCGAACCTGGATCACTACGACTTTTTCTTTTCGGGCGAAGAGGCGGTTCAGATTGGCCTTGCGCACGAAATCGGCGAGTTTTCTCCCCCACCCGGAACGCCCGTTTATCACTTCTTCTGACCTCGCAACACAGTTTTCAGACAGCGTCGGAAATCCGTGCGCAAATTAATCCACGCGCCAGGTTCATCGCAAGCCGCGCTGGAGTGAGTCGCGGTGGCGTCCTTGCGTGGAAACGGCTTTCAAAGCGGGGGCCGCGCCAATGGCTCCGTACGAGTTTCTCAAGCGGCCGGACAAGGGCTGAGACTTGTCTCCTGTGCGAAGGAGGCAGGATGGCATGAGTACGCGGGGATACTTTTGGGGGTATTTAGGTGTGAATCCTCTCCCGACTTCGTTTCCGACGGGGAAGACCTGAGGCGAATTGAGGCGGGATTACCGCTCGCGTTTGGCCGCCATGAGCGCCTTGTCGCGCCCGAATGTGTGAATGCGCGCGCGCGCGTAATTCTGGTTCATGCCGGAGCGAACCGGATGCGCCATTTGCAGGGAGCTATGCTGCTCCAGCCGATGAAGCGCGGCGGTTCCTTTCGCGGCTTCAATTGTCTTTTCCAATTGCTTTTTGAGCTTGGGGTTCTCGGTTTCTTTGATCCATTGCCCCAGGAACGCGATGTGCTCTTCGAGAGCTTTGCATTGCGCGCAGCTGGCCGTCTCTTCGCGCGGGCTGAGAGGAGAAAGATTACGCATGGGAAATGTTTGCACAGGTCACCTGCTCCATCGGCATTGCGGGATGCGGACCAGAATCGAAAGCTGCGCGGGTTTCCAGGCGCGCAGGGTTTGTCTCAAAGCGATGCAGGAAAGCAATTCTCAAGAAGGGCGATCAGGCAATATAGCGTTCGACCAGCTTCCACGCTTCGTCCGATCGTTTTGACTTGCGGCGGGCAGCGCCTGTCCGAATGGAAAGCACAACGACCGGGGAAACGGTAAAGAGAACCCAAAGAAAATCAAAACTGTCGCGCATATAGTCTTTACCTTCTTTCTATGCATTCCACGATAGCTTTTCCCCGGAGTGGAAAACAAGCTTACTTTCAGGCCAGCGGCTTCACCCATTCGGCTTAATTTTTGAGCGCGCATTACCAATGAGCCATTACTGTTTGCTCATGAAACAGCGCGTGACCATGCGCTCGAGCCCCAGCGGGTGAGAAGCCCGGTTCGGAGAAATGGGGAATTCTGGGGCGCGGTGGAACCCTCCTGCATTGATTGACAGGTCGTGTGTCCGGGCTCTAAGCTGATCGTGTATCGAGGGATGCGTTCAGCATCTCGTTCAGCATGTCAGAACTCTCTCCATCCCGCGCGTGCAGTTGCTGTGATTCGAGAGCGCCGGGAGTGTGTTTTTAGAGAATTGGACTTCAGCTTCAGGGATCCAAAAAAAACCCACTCGCCGCCGACCCGGCCGGGTGGGTTTTTTGCTTATGTGCTGAATCGCAAGTCAAGCGCGCGTCAATTGAGAAGACTTTTCGGGAAGAAAAGTCGTGAGGGGACTTTTGGGGAAGAAACGTCAGGTTGCTGCGCATGAACCCACCACGCCGGATTTGAATCGTCCGGCCCGGTGAGCAAATCATGCGATGGGCGCGGCGAAACGGGCACCGGTGGCGAAGTGGCTAACGCGCTGGTCTGCAAAACCAGTATTCACGGGTTCAACTCCCGTCCGGTGCTCCAAACACATTGAACCGGCAGACGGTGTCGAAGCTGCCTCAGTACTTCGGCACCGAGGGATCGATCTGATCGGACCAGGCGAGAATCCCCCCGGCCAGATTGGCAACTTTTGCATAACCGGCCTGCTGGAGAAACTCAGCGATGCGCTGGCTGCGCCCGCCGCTCTTGCATTGCACCACGATCTCGCGGTCACGGCCGATCTCGGCGAGCCTCTGCGGCACTTCCTTTTGCGGGATAAGCTTGCCGCCGATGTTGGCGATCTGGTATTCGAAGGGCTCGCGCACGTCGAGAACGAAGATGTCCTCGCCCGCATCGATGCGTCTCTTCAGCTCCTGCACGCTCATTTGCGGAATTCCATTTCTCATTGCCGGCTCCTGCTGGGCTGCGGGCGCAATGCCGCAGAACTGCTCGTAATCGATGAGCCTGGTCACCGTGGGATGAGCGCCGCACACCGGGCACTCGGGATTCTTGCGCAGCTTCAGCTCTCTGAAGCGCATGCTCAGCGCATCCACCAGCAAAAGCCGGCCGATGAGCGGCTCGCCCTTGCCGAGGATGAGCTTGATGGTCTCCGTGGCCTGGATCACGCCGACCAATCCGGGCAGAATGCCCAGCACGCCGCCCTCGGCGCAACTGGGCACCAGCCCCGGCGGCGGCGGCTCGGGATAGAGGCAGCGGTAGCACGGGCCTTCGCGCGTCGAGAACACGCTGGCCTGGCCCTCGAAGCGGAAGATGGAGCCGTAGGCGTTTGGCTTGCCCAGCAGCACGCAGGCGTCGTTGACCAGGTAGCGCGTGGGAAAGTTGTCGGTGCCGTCGGCGACTACGTCGTAGTCTTTCAGGATGTCGAGCGCATTGGCGCTGGTCAGAAGCGCGTCGTGCTTGACGATATGGATGCCGGGATTGAGAGCCTTCAGTTTTTCCTCGGCCGAGTCCAGTTTTTTGCGGCCGATATCGGCGGTCGCGTGGATGATCTGCCGCTGCAGGTTGCTTGCATCCACCACGTCGAAGTCGACCAGGCCGAGGGTGCCCACGCCGGCCGCAGCAAGATAGAGAGCCAGAGGCGAGCCCAGCCCGCCGGTGCCCACGCACAAAACCCGCGCGGCCTTGAGGCGGCGCTGGCCCTCTTCGCCCACTTCGGGCAACAGAAGGTGGCGCGAGTAGCGCGCAAGATCGTCTTTAGTCAGTTCGGGCAATGCGCCAGCCACGGATGTCGCGGCCATGATGTCACTCTCCTGCTTTCCAGTGGACGAGAGGCTTTTGGCCCAACGAAGAATTCCTGCGCTCCGGCGTGCCGGGTGCTCCTCCGGCGATGGAAGGAATAATCGAAAGCGTATCCGCAGCCGAGACCGCCGTGGACTCTTTTTCCGGCAGGTAGCGCACGTCCTCGTCGTTGAGGTAGACGTTCACGAAAGCCCGCAGTTTGCCCTCGCCCGTAAACAGATGTTTGCGCAGGTCAGGGAAGCTGCGCGTCAGCTCGTCCAGCGCACCGTTTACCGTGCCCGCGCTCACCTCCACCGTGTCTTTGCCTCCGGCATATTGCCGGAGCGGCGTGGGAATAAAGATCGTCATTTACCCTTTTTTCTCCGTCACACTCTCTTTGATTCAGCCTGAGCCGCGAACGGCTCAATTGCCACGAAAACCCATTGTCTCGACCAGGTCGACGCTTTCCTGCTCGAAATGCTTGTCTTCTTCTGTGGATCCCGCGAGCAGAAACGAATTCGTCACCGTGGCCTTGCCTTGCGCCACCGCGGTGATGACGTACGAGCAGCCCAGCCAGTGCGCCTCGGCAAAATCCGTCGGCGACCATTGCGCCGGATGATCGGGATGCGAGTGATAAAAGCCGGCGATCTCGAGCCCCTGCCGCCGCGCCTCGCGTTCAATCTTCACCAGCTCGGCGGGCGCAATCTGGTAGCGGTTGTGGGCCGAATCAGTGCGCGCATTGCCCGCACGGGCCGAGGCTGCAATGCGCCAGCCGTTGCCGGTTGCGCGGCCCAGCAGCGCACCGCAGCACTCGTGCGGGTAGGTCTCTTCTCCGTGCGCGCGGATGGTGTCGTAGACCGCCCGGGAAATCCGCAGGGTGCTCACGCTTCCTCCCAGAACCGGTCGCTCAAATACTTGTCTGCGGAATCGGGCAGCACCGTGACGATGACCGCGCCGCGCCCGGCTGCGGCTTCCTCGCGCGCGATCTGAAGGCTCGCCACCAGATTCGCCGCCGCGGAGATGCCCACCAGAACGCCCTCCTCCCGGGCCAGTTGCTTGCACATTGCGTAGGCAGCCTCGGTTTCCACTTCAACGGAACGATCCGCAAGGCCGGGATCGTAGATTGCCGGCACCATCGATGTGGCCATGTGCTTGAGCCCTTCCAGGCCGTGAAAGGGCGAATCCGGCTGCATGCTCACGGCCACCAGGTCCGGATTCATCTCCTTGAGCCGGCGCGCCGTGCCCATGAAGGTGCCGCTGGTTCCCATGCCTGCCACAAAGTGCGTGACCCGGGCATCGGTCTGGCGCCAGATCTCGGGCGCGGTGGTCTCATAGTGCGCGCGCCAGTTGGCCGGGTTCGAGTATTGGTCCAGATAGCAGAAGCGTCCGGGGTCGTTGCCGGCGAGCTCGCGGGCGCGGCGAATGGCGCCGTCGGAGCCTTCATCCGCTCGCGTCCACTCTACCTGCGCTCCGTAGGCCTTCAAAATCTGCTTGCGTTCCGGCGAAACATTGGACGGCATGGTGAGCAGCACCGGAATGCCGCGAGCGGCGCCGAGCATGGCCAGTGCAATGCCGGTGTTGCCGCTGGTGGCGTCGAGCAGCGTCTTGCCGGGCGCCAGCCGGCCTCGCTCCCGCGCGTCGCGCAGCATGGCCGCAACCGCGCGATCCTTCACGCTTCCGCCCGGGTTGTGCCACTCCGCCTTCGCCAGCAGCGTGATGCGGTCGAGCCCGCGGTCGAGGCCACGGACGGGCTCACGGACGAGCTTAAGGACGAGGCAATCGAACCGGATCAGCGGCGTGTTGCCGATCCGACCCTCCAGCGAGGATCCAAGTTCGATCGCACGGGATTCAGTCCGCATCGGCGAGCATCGCCCTTTCGTTTTCCCCAGGCTGATTCGTCTACTTCAGAATTTACAGCCGCCGCGGGGCGAGCTGCTTGCAAGAGAAGCCGCATCGAGCGCGGCGTTGGAGCTTGTCCGATTTCGTTCGGGTTGGGCGAAGGCCTGAAGGCGCAATTGCAATCACGCGCCGGCGCTCAACTCCACGGGACAAGCCGGGGAGGAGCAACAACAACACTGGCGCGCGATCTGCACAGGCAAATTATAGGAAATGCGATTGCAGCCGGTCAATCGCGGGCGGCCTTTCAGGGCGCTCCGGGAGCGCCCGGCAGGCGGCGCGGAGGCGCGGGAAACAGCCGCAAAGCCTCTGTTTATCGTGCTAGAATCGCTGTCACTGGTAAAGCCATGATCGAGCTCGGGGTCGAGTACGGGACGGTACCGGAACTGAGCGCGGAAAAGATTCGCGCGCAACTGGAGCTGCTGGTACACGACGAGATCTTCCGCTCGAGCAAACGCTCGGTGGCGTTTCTGCGCTACATTGTCGAGCAAACGCTGAATGGGTTTGCAGACCAGATCAAAGAGCGGGCCATCGGGGCGGAAGTCTTTGGCCGCGACCCCTCTTATGACACCAATCTCGATCACATTGTGCGCACCGCGGCCACGGAGCTGCGCAAGCGGCTGATCAGCTACTACGCGGACGACAAGCATCGCGCCGAGCTGCGCATCGGGCTGGTTCCAGGATCCTATATTCCCAGATTCAGCCCGCCCCATCACGCGCGGCACGCCGCCGCGGAGGCCGATGCCGAGGCCGAGCTTTCTGCCCTGCATGCGGGGCCGCACGGCGAGTTGCCGCAATTCAAGCCGGCGGCGGCGCAGGGCGAATCGACAAGCGCGAAAAACGCGGCGAGCCGCGGCAGGCGCTGGGCGTGGCTTGGGGCAGCGGCCACGCTCGCGGCCGGGTGCCTGGGTTATGGCTGGCTTCATCGCGCAAGCCCGCAGGATCTGTTCTGGAAGCCGGTGCTCGATACGCCCGGAGCGGTGCTGGTGGCCGTCGGCGACCACCCCAATGGTCCGCCCACCCTGCCGGAATCGGCTGCCAGCGGCGGCGCGCCCACGCCGATTCCAGGTTCGGACGCCTCCGAGACGGTGCCGTTTGCCGACACCGTAACTGTGGCGCGGGTGGTGGCCGCACTGGAGGAGCGCAACAAAGAGGTCATCATCCGGCGGGGAAACTCCAGCTCCTTCTCAGATTTGCGCGAGGGAGCGGTAGTGCTGGTGGGGGCCTTCAACAACGAATGGAGCCTGCGGCTTACGCGGCAGCTGCGCTACAGCCTCGACCTTGATCCGGAGCAGCACCTCATCTATATCCGAGACGCGAAGAACCCCTCGTCCCGGAGCTGGAGCTGGGCCACCAACCAGCCCAGCCAGCCGGTGACCGGCGTCAATTCGCCGCGCATGCACGACTACGCCCTTATCTCGCGCATCCGCGATGCCGGAACCGGGCATGTGGTGGTGGTGATCGGTGGACTCTATACCTATGGCACGCTGGCCGCCGGCGAGTTTCTCACCAACGCCAGCCTGATGCAGGAGGTGGCGCGCCTGGCCAACCTGAAAGCCAGCCAGAACCTGCAAATCATCCTGGGAACCACGGTGACCGACGGGGTGCCGGGCCCTCCCAATGTCCTGGCGGTTTCCGCCGAATAGAGAAATTCTCCGTTGCGGAGAAAGTTGACCCATTGGAATGCGTGCAAATAAGTTATTTGATTAGAGATAATTACAGGATTTCCTGACCGTCAGGGACGGTCAGTGTCTACGCGACTTCATCTGAGTCCGATACAACCCTCCACGATCCATGAGTGTGCCTTCGGCCGTCGCGAATCAGCGGGCATCCACGTGCGCCGGAGGGCATGCAAGAACGAGGGAAGAAACCCTTTGGGAGGTTGTTCATGAAGACCATAGTCAAGCTGATCGGCGGGATAGCGGCAGTTTGCATCCTGGGCATGGGCGCGCCGAGCGGGCTCCGGGCGCAAGGGTATGGGAGCATCAACGGCACCGTGACCGATTCCACGGGCGCGGTGGTTCCCGGCGCGGAGGTGACGGCCACGCAGGCCGGCACCGGTATCACGGTGCGGACGACCACCGGCGGGGAAGGAACCTACGTGATCCCCACCCTGGCTCCTTCGGTCTATAACATCTCCGCCAGCCATCCGGGCTTTGAGACCTACACGGAAAAAGCCCTGCAGCTGCGCGCCGACAACGCGCTCACGATCAACATCACGCTCAAGGCGGGCAGCACGGGCGAAACCGTAACCGTGAACGCCGAGCCTGCCCAGGTGGACACGACCACGGGAACTCTGGAGCAGGTGATCGGCACGGCGCAGGTAAACGATCTGCCCCTGAACGGGCGCAATGCAGCCGCCCTCACAGAAGACGTGGCCGGGGTGACGGTTGCACCGCCGGCGTCAGCGGACCAGGGGGACACGAAGACCTTCCCCACGGCAATCACCATCTCAGCCAACGGCACGTTTGTGGGGCAGACAAACTTCATGCTCGACGGGGGCAATAATGTGGACGAGTACACCAACGTCAACCAGCCCTTCCCCATGCCCGATGCGCTGCAGGAGTTCTCGATCGAGACCAACAACTACAGCGCGCAGTACGGCCAGAATGCGGGCGGCGTGGTGAACATCATCACCAAGAGCGGAACCAGCCAGTGGCACGGCGATCTGTTCGAGTATGTCCGCAATTCCGACCTGAACGCGGCCGTGCCTCTTACCTGGAGCACCAAAACCAACGCGAACTCGGTGGACCTGCTCCACCGCAACCAGTTTGGCGGCACCATCGGCGGACCATTGTCGATCCCGCACGTTCTAAAGACCAATAAGCTGTTCGGGTTTTTCGCATATCAGAAGACGATCGATCACGAGGCGGCAACCAGCGCCGGCACCACCCTGCCTACGATTGCCCAGGCAGGCGCAAACTCGTCTGGAGGCGCCCCGGGCACGAACAACCTTGTATTTACCGATTGCGTGATCGACCCGCTGATGCCGTCGGCGATACTTACCTCGACCATCACCTGCCCGGCGGGCGAATCCAACACCTGGAGCAGCGCCGCACTCAGCCCGGTGACGGCCAATTTCTTCAAGTACGTTCCAGCGCTCACCACGAGCGGCTCGGTGCTGTTCTCGCAGCCGAGCCTGTTCGGTTACGGCGAAATCACAGCCCGTGTCGACGATGAGCTGACGCCGATGGACAAGCTGACGGTACGCTACTTCTCCGACGAGTTCATTCTCCAGGGCGTGGAAAACCTCTCGGATATTCTCAGCCTGGCCGACGGCGCTTCGAACCACCTTTACAATTCGCTCGTCTCCGAGACGCACACTTTCAACAATCACATCGTCAACAATTTCATCCTCAGCTATCAACACCAGTACGACATTCGCGGCCCCAGCTCAAGCAGCCTCGATGTGGACGATCTGGGATCCAACATCTGGCAGCCGGCGTTCAAGCAGATCAACGAGATCCAGGTATCGAATCTTTTCACCATCAGCGTCAACCCGCAGGCCGCGTTCGTCCGCAATAACTACACGCTGACCGACGACATTCATTTCCTGATGGGCAGGCACAACATCGACGCCGGCTATCATGGCGAACTGTCGAAGATCGACGTCAATAACGACTTCGAGCAGCCGGGCGAGTTCTTCTTCAACTCCAACGTCACCCCCGACCCCGCGGCCAACTTCGTGTTCGGCAACCTCTCTGAGCTCATTCAGGCGTCGGGAGAGTACTTCAACGTTCGCGGCAAGTTCCAGGGAGCGTACGTTCAGGATAGCTGGAAGGCGACGCGCAATCTGACGGTGAACTACGGCGTGCGCTACGAGCCGTTCATTCCCTGGCACAATCTTTTCGGCCGCATGGGCGGCTTCAACCCCACGCTCTGGGCATCGGGCACGCATTCCACCAAGTTTCCCCTGGCGCCGGCGGGGCTGCAGTTCGCCGGCGATCCGGGGTTCATTCCCAACGGCGTCGCCAATGAATACGATCACTTCATGCCGCGGGTTGGATTCGCATGGGACGTCTTCGGAAACGGCAAAACCGCCCTGCGCGGCGGCGGGGGCATGTTCTACGACAGCCGCATCAACAGCACCTTGTTCGATATTTACTCCACCGGCTCGCCGCCGTTCCTTCAGGCCGTGACTCTACAGCAGACTGCCACCACGCCGATCAACTGGGCCAATCCGTATGGGACGGCCGGGGTTACCAATCCCTTTCCGTCGCCGCAGCCTCCGCCGAATACCGTTCCCATCTCGTCATCGAACAGCTGGCTGACCTTCGACCCCTACAAGGGCTTCCAGGATCCGCGCGACTACGCCTGGAACCTGGCCGTAGAACAGCAAGTGACCGGCAGCCTCTCTGCGCGCGTGGCCTATGTGGCCACCCACGGAAGCCACGAGTGGGAAGACACTGAACTGAATCCCAACATAGGCGCAGTGAACGGAGTAGGGGGAACGCTCAAGTTCGATCAGCCCGGCTGCTCCACGACCAACAGTTGTTTCCCCAATTACATTACGGCGGCCAACACCGGCGGCAACACCAACTACAACTCTTTGCAGCTCTCGGCCGAGCAGCGCGTGCGTTACGGCCTGACCCTGCTGTTCAACTACACCTGGTCAAAGGCGCTCAACGACATGCCGTGGAACCAGGCGGCTACGTCGATCGGCGGCGGCGGCTCCTATGTTTACCCGGTCACCATGCCGAACTACAAGGCGCTCGACTACGGCCCGGCAGACTTCGACCACCGCAACATCACGGCTCTCTCCTACGTCTACACAGTTCCGAAGGTCCTCAACGATTCGCCGGGCGCGGTGCGCTACATTCTCAACGGTTGGGGAACCGGCGGAATCATCCAGTACCATAGCGGAGATCCGCTGACCATCTGGTCCAGCTCAGCCAACAACTCCGGTACCCACCAGAACCGCGACCGCGCCGTGTACAGCGGGAGTGGCGCTTACGGCAGCAGCGCATGCGCCGTGGGAGCGATCAACTGCAGGGGCTGGCTGAATCCAGCCGCCTTTTCGGTCAATCCTCCGGGTACGTTCGGAAACGTCGTCAAAGGTTCCTTTGTGGGCCCGCACTACGTTGACTGGGACGGCAACCTCACACGCAAGTTTGCGTTCACCGAGAGAACCTCCCTGGTCTTCGAGGCCGACTACTTCAACCTGTTCAACCACACCAACCTCGGCGACCCCGGCACGACGTTGACGGCGGCGGGCGGGACGTTTGGCAAGATCACGAGCACCAGCCCGCAGAACTGGACCACCGGTCCGGGATCAACATCCGATCCCCAGAACAGCCCGCGCATCGCGCAGCTTTCACTGAAGCTGATTTTTTAGGCATGGAGGGCGGCGCAATGCATCTGATGCGCCGTCTTGTTTCGCGACCAGGATTTCTCGAAGCCCTGCGTAAGTTTCGGTTGCTCATGGGCCGGAGGAGCTCCGGTCCGGAAGCAGGGAGGCGTTTTGCGCAATTGAGCAAGGAGCTTTTCTTGAAGACGCTTTCAATGCCGTTCGCGAGCCGGCTGGACGCTTGTTCCCATTGGGGAATGCGGCGAGTGGACCGATGCGAGCGGAAGCGCGATAAAAGCCAGTACCGGCGGGATGCGAAGGCGAATGCATGAAGATTCCGGCAATGTGGGGCCCGGGCGCCTGGCGGCAGCGCGCAAAGGCGGGAGCGGCCTTTCTGACACTGGCATGCCTGGCGCCCATCCTGAGGCCTTCGCAGCCGCAGGCGGAGGCCTCCTATCAAAACCCGATTCTATTTGCCGACTATTCCGATCCTGACGTGATTCGCGACGGGGCGAATTACTATCTGATTGCTTCGACCTTCCACTTTGTTCCCGGCATTCCCATCCTTGAGTCGCCGGACCTGGTTCACTGGACAATTCTCGGTCACGTGGTACAGAGGCTGGGGATGGACCCGCGCTACAGCCTCATCGGCGGCAACCGCTATGGGCTGGGCATCTGGGCGCCTTCGATCCGAAAACACAATGGGCTTTTTTATGTTTACTTTCCCACGCCCACCGAAGGCATTTTCGTGAGCACCGCGGCCCGGATTACCGGCCCGTGGAGCCCGCCCGAGGTGGTGATTCGCCAGGCGGGGCTCGAGGATCCGTGTCCTTTCTGGGACGACGACGGCAATGCGTACCTGATCCACTCGAAGACCGGCGCGGGCCCGCTGATTCTGCATCGCATGTCGGCCGACGGCCGGCATGTGCTCGACGACGGCAAGGTGATCGTCGACGATGCGCAGAATCTGCCCGTGCTGGAGGGTCCGAAGCTTTACAAGCGCAATGGCTATTACTACATTTTTGCGCCCTTCGGCGGCGTGAATGTGGGAGCGGAAGCAGTGCTGCGCTCACGGCACATCTACGGCCCCTATGAGCACCGGGTGGTGCTGGCGCAGGGGTCAACCAAGATCAACGGGCCGCACCAGGGTGCGTACGTGGAGACGCCCGATGGGGAGGGGTGGTTCGTTCACTTCCAGTCGGACGGCGCGCACGGACGGATTGTGCATCTGGAGCCGGTGCGCTGGCAGGACGACTGGCCCATTATCGGCAAGGATCCGGATGACGTGGTCACCGGGCAGCCGGTGCCTTCCGGGCCAATCCCGGGGCATCCCCGGCTCATTTCCGAGCAGCGGCCGCAGACGTCGGATGAGTTCAGCGGCGCAAAACTCGGCGCGCAATGGGAGTGGAATCACAACCCCGACGACGCGCACTGGTCGCTGACGGCGCGGCGCGGCTATCTACGGCTGATGCCGATGCGCGCCGACGATCTGCTGGATGCGCGCAACACGCTTACGCAGTGCATGCAGGACAATTCCTTCGAGTTTTCGGCGCGCATGGATCTCGCCGGCATGCGCAGCGGCGATCATGCCGGCCTGGCCATGTTCGAGAAGCTGGCCAGCGGCCTCGAAGTGGTGCAGACGGGAAACAAGCGGCGCCTGGCCTATTTTCATTCCCAGGATCGCGTGGACGGACCCGTGCTCGCGGAAAACGTGCTCGAGCTGCGCGTGCTCGTCACCGGCGACGAGGCACGCTACTTCTACAGCCTCGACGACGGACGCACCTTTGCGCCCCTTGGCGGCGCCACGCCGATTCGCTTCAGCTGGTGGAAGGGATCGCGGCCGTCGCTCTTTGCCTATACCACCGAAGACACCGATCCCGGCGCAGTCGACTTCGACTGGGCGCACTACGAGCCGCAGGGGACCAATCCGTGGTGAATTTGCCTCCTGGCGCATGGGAGCTCTGAATCTGCTCCAAGGGAATTCAGTTCAAGGATCGCTTTTTCCCGCGGGCGGTGCCGGGCCGGCCGGCGGAGTTTGCGCAGCCTGGAGTTTCCGGTAAATCTCCATCTCCTTCTCCGCATCGGCCACGCGAAAGGCAAGATTGTAAGCCCGGGCCAGCTCCTGGTGGAAGGCAGGATCGGCCGGCCTTAACTGGACCGCGGTCTCGAGCTCGCGAATCGCGCCAGGCGTGTCTCCCTGCTTCAGGTCGAGATTCCCAAGATCGAAGTGCGTCCCCGCATCGCCCGGGTTGAGCCGCACCGCGGTTTCGAACTCGCGGAATGCGAATTGGGTTTCTCCTTCGAGCGCGAACGCCTCTCCCAGGCCTCGGTGCACGTCGGGAATCTCAGGATGCGCGGCCACGAGATCCTGAAGCCGCTGCTTTCCCTGAGCCACCGCGCCCGTCTTGACAAGGGAATCGGCATACACGAATTGCACCTGCGGAATGGACGCGGGGAGATCCTGCACGCGCTTGAGCGTGGCCACGCATCCGCTGTAATCGCGGGTCATGAACTGGCTGATGGCGAGCGCGTCGCGAATGCCGGAATCGCCGGGGTGCGCAGCCAGGTAACGGGAGAGCGGGGCGACCGCTTCAGCGAATTGAGAGGCCATGAATGCGGCATGGCCCAGGTTGTAATCCAATCCTTCGAGGTGGGGACTCCAGGCGATGGCGCGCTTGAAGTAGGCCAGAGCCTGCGGATAATGCTCGCCGGTAGCCTCGATCGCGCCCAGATTATTGTAGGAATCGGCGATCGGCGGCGCGAGCTGCTTTTCAAGCAGGTTGTATTGCCGCGCTGCCGCGGGGTCGGCCGCTCCCGTGGCGGAGGGCTGAGGCGCGGCCGGATCGGGCGCGGGGCTGGCGAGAGCGGTTGCCCCCGAGGCGCTCGCCAGCATGCCGGACAGTTCGTTCTTGTCCTTGGAGAGGGCTTTGTTGGACAGGTCGCGCGAAATCTGCATCTCGGCGTGCGCTTCCTCCTCATGATGCTGCTGCATCAGGATTCGGCCGAGCAGGTAGTGCGCCTTCTGAATCTGATAGCGGTTCCGGGAAGCGTCCATGGTCAGCTTGATCGCCTGGCGCAGGGCGGGCTCCGCCTGGGCGTAATCATGCGTATCGAAGTACATTTGCCCGAGGTAGAGAAATGCGTCGGGGTTCCTGGGATTGAGCACGGTCGCACGCTTCAGGTAGCGCTCGGCGCCGGCGTACTGCTGTTGCGCGGCAGCCAGCTTGCCCAGCGCGGCATAGGTAAGGAAATCGCCGGGAGAAAGCGCGAGCTCCTTCCTGAGCTCCACCACGGCCGCCTGCACGGTGGCCTCATCGCCGCCGGTCGCCAGCATGGCCGCGGCCAGGCAATAGTGCGCACCGGGCTCACGCGGGTTCTCCGCGAGCGCTTTTTTGAATTCGGGAATCGCGCGCGGGGCAAAGTCAGAGTTGCCGTAGGCGCGGCCGATGCTCATGTGCAGGCCGGGAGTGTCGCCGAAGGATTTCTCCAGCTCGCCGAAAAGATGGGAGGCGCACGGTTCATCGTCCATGTCGAGGCAGGCCACGGCGAGGTCATATCCGTTGGGGAAGCTGGGATCGAGGGCGACCGCTGCTTCGAGCTCCTTGCGCGCCTCCTTGTCCTCATTCATTTTGAGCAGCGCGCGGCCTTCGATCTGATGCGCCTGCGCCAGCGACGAGGACGGCTCACCGGGAAAGTCCCTGAGGTAAGCGGCGGCAAGCGATTGCGCCTCAGCAAAATCTCCGTTAAGCAACGAAGCGCCTGCGAACTCGAGCCGCAGGTGCGGCGAGTCCGGCGCCAGCAAGAGCGCCTCATTGAAGAGCGGCGCGGCCTTCCCATACTCTCCCAGGTGCGCGCTCTCGATCGCCAGCTCGCCGATGGCTCCGGCCAGGAAAGCGTGAAACTGGTCCGCGGCCTGGTCGAGCTTGCCGGC
>DATJRT010000218.1:0-8201 GCA_035504495.1 Occallatibacter sp. | reverse complement strand
TGCGCGAGCCGCGCGGCCAGCTTGCCCAGGCGCACGCGATCTTTCTCGGTCGTGAGCAGCGCGGCGGCGCCGGAGCTTTGCGCGGCGGAAAGAAGGCGCGCCAGATCGGCGGGCGTGTAGCGGTGGTGATCAGGGAAGGCGATGCGCGCGGCAAGAGAAATGCCGGCCGATTCGAGCCCCGTAAAAAACTGCTCGGGCCGGGCGATGCCGCAAAACGCGACGACGGGCGACTCGACGAGCGGAACTTCCATGCGGCGGTGCAGGCGCCAGACGGGACCTTCCCAGCACAGATCTTTCGCGAGATCTGTTTCTTCGGCGGAAACGGCGAGGATGGTGGCGCGGCGCAGGGCGCTGAGCGGCTCGCGAAGATTGCCGGCGGGCAGCAGACGATCGTCGCTGTCGTGCCGGCTCAGGAGAACGATATCCACGTCGCGATAGAGCTGGCGATGCTGGAAGCCGTCGTCGAGGAGATGAATGCGCAGGGGTTGGCCGGACGTAGAGGAGGGCTGTGTCCAGCGGGGATCGCTCGCGGCGCGGCTGACGATGACGCCCCGCGGAAGCGAGCGGCCCTCGGGCACGCCGATGAAGCCGGGGTCGAGGGGCTCGCGAAAATCGCCGTCGGCCCAGTCAGCCGCGAAGCGGGACTCCGCTTCGCGCTCGGCCAGCAGGCCGGCCTGATAGCGCTGGGCGGCAACGTAGACGGGCAGGCCGGCGGCTTGCGCCATCAGGAGCGGCTCATCGCCAAAATCATCCGCGGTTCCGGCGGGATCGACGCGCGCCGGTGTGGTGCGCAGGCGGCCATAGCCGCGCGAGAGCACATCGACATTCATGCCGGGGCGCACGCCGCTCTGTGTAAGCACCCGGGCCAGCGCGAGGGTGAGCGGGGTTTTACCGGCGCCGCCGGCGGAGAGGCTGCCGATGCTCACAACCGGCCAGCGTAGGCGGTGCACGGGTCGAATGCCGGTGCGAAGGCCGAGCTCGCGGGCGCCCATCGCCAGCCGATAGAACGGCGCCAGCGGAGCCAGCCACGGGCGCGAAGAGCGAGTCACCGCCTGCGGGCCTCGATCAGGGGGCGCAGCACGCGCAGGGTGCGCTCCGTGGCTCCGGCCTCGCGATCGAAGACCTCGCGGGCGCGCGCGCCCATGGCCTCGGCCTCAGCGGAGTTGCGCACCAGATCGGCCAGGCTCTCGCCCAGCTGCTCGACCGCGGCGATGCGGATGGCCTTGTGCCCAAGCAGCTCGTCGACAATGGCGCGGAAGTTGGCGTAATGCGGGCCCATGACGATGGCCACGCCGAACTGCGCCGGCTCCAGAGGATTGTGGCCCCCGGCGGGAACCAGGCTGCCGCCGATGAAGGCAAGGCTGGCCAGCGAATAAACCGAAGCCAGTTCGCCCATGCTGTCGAGCACCACCACTTCCCCAGGGCGCAGCGGCGTGAGTGCGAAGGCGGGCTTGGAGGGCCAGTCAGAGCGGCGCACCCAGGAAAACGATGAGCGGGCCACGCGCAGGGCCACGGCGCTGAAGCGCTCAGGATGGCGTGGGGCAAGGATAAGCACGAGATTGGGATCGGCCTCGAGCAGGCGCGGCCAGGCTTCCAGCAGCATGGCCTCCTCGCCCTCGAGGGTGCTGCCGGCCACCACCAGGCGCAGGTTGACGGCAAGCTTGCGCAGCAGCAGCGTGGCGTCGGACTCATCGGCGGTGCGCACGTCGAACTTGAGATTGCCTGAGACCAGGACGCGCTGCGGCGCGCAGCCCAGGGCGATCAGGCGCTCCGTATCCACCTCGCTCTGCGCCATCACTGCGCTCAACTGGCTCAGGAGCGGCCTCCACAGCAGCTTCAACATCTGATAGCGCGGCCAGGAGCGATCGGAGATGCGCGCGTTGACCACGGCCACGGGAATGCGGCGGCGGAAGCAGCTGTGCAGCAGGTTGGGCCAGAACTCGGATTCGGCCAGAATGAGCATGCGCGGTTCCAGCGCGCGGAGGTAAGAGCCGACAGCCCAGGGCAGGTCCAGCGGGCAGTAGAAGACGCGGCTGGCCCCGAACCGTTCCCGCGCCAGCGCCTGGCCGGTGGCCGTGGTGGTGGAGATAAAGAGGCGATAGCCGCGAAAGCTGAAGTCGAGCTCGCTCACCAGCCGGCTGACGGCCAGCACTTCACCCACGGAGACGGCGTGAAGCCAGATGACGGGAAGGCCCCCTTCTTCGCGCATGCGGGCCACGCGCGTGGGTACTTCGCCCAGCCGTTCCTTCAGCCCTTCGCGGTATCTCCGCCTGGAGGTGGTGCGCACCAGCCACCAGGGAGCGGTGAGCAGGAAAACGAAAAGCAGCGCCAGATTGTAGAAAAAAAGAATCATCCCGTCACCGAAATGGCCGTCCGCATGTCTAACCCTACGATGATACAGTCGAAGCCGATGAGGCTCTGGCGAACATTTCCCGTTTTTCTGCTGGCCCTGGCGATCCCGGTTCTGGCCAGCGATCACGATCCGCCGGTGGTGCAGCCGGCGACCACCTACGCTGCCGTCGAGGTGCACGACAAAGAGCAGGTGGCCATCGCCGCCGAGCCTTACGATACCAAACAAAAAGAGTCGATCTTCCGCGTGGATTATCTCAGCCACGGGGTGATGCCGATCCGGCTGATTGTAACCAACGAGGGCAACCGGCCCATTTCCCTGCGCGATGCGCGCATTCTCTTCGAGACCGCGGCCGGCGACCGCATTCAGGCGGCGGAGCCGGAGGATATCGAGCGGTTGATGACGCGCAAGGATCGCGAGGGGACGCGCATTCCCATGCCGGGACCGATTCCCGCAATCCATACCCATCCCAAAGCCAGCAACCAGGAGATCGAGCAGGACTTTGACACCTTCGAGTACCAGGCGCTGGTGGTGGAACCGCACACCACGCGCGCGGGCTTCCTGTTTTACGATGTCTCCGACCTCGATCATCCGCTGCGCGGGGCCAAGCTCTACCTGAAAGAGCTGCGCGACGCCGACGGCCATGAGCTCTTCTACTTCGAGATTCCTTTCGACAAATACCTCAAGTCGAAATCGAATCAGATGAATTGATCTATGGAGTGACTCGGCCGGCTACTCGTAATAGGTAGCCGTGGTGGTGTCCGTCTCCCAGATGGTGCAGTCCTTCACGCGGACGCGGCCTTGAGTCATGCCGTGGAGCTGGAGATTGGTTTCGTCGAAGAAGAATTTGGCGATGTTCTCGGCCGAAGGATTGAGCGTGGTGAAGGGCTCCAGGTCGTTGAGCATCTGGTGATCGATGCGCTCGATCACCGGGCGCATCACCTGCTTGAGCAGCCTGAAGTCGAGCAGCAGGCCGGCCTCGTCAAGCTGCGCGCCGGCCAGCGTGACCCGCACCTTGTAATTGTGGCCGTGCGGGTTTTCGCACTTGCCGCGATAGTTGCGGAGGTAATGGCCGGAGGAGAAACCGGCCTCCACGGTGACTTCATACATGGGCGTGCACTCGAACCTCAGGGCGGGCAAGAACCCGCAAACTCTATTTTAGCGGAGTAGCAAATTCAAGGACGGCCGCGGCGGTTGCTGCGGCGTTTCTGCCGTGCGGCGCGGCGGGACTCTTCGCTGCGGCGGTCGACTTGCTCAAACAGATGGCTGAGCATGCCGATCAACCCCAGAAGAAGTGCACCCACCAGTAGAAGCAGCGCTACCGTGCGCCACAGCGTCCCATTGGCCGGCAGGCCCGGCTGAAACGTGGAGGGCACCATGGTCATGCCCGCCGAGAGCAGCGCGAACAAAAGCAGCGTGGCGGCGAGGATGTAGAAGTTCCGGGACATCTGCGCAAAAGTGCGGCCTGTCAGGCTTGATGTGATTCTACGCGGACCGGCGCTGGCTCTAACGAGTGATGCCGCGACCCTCTTCAAACTCGTGAAAGGACTCGCGTGCCGGTCTGGTCTTGCCGTCCTTCGCGTCCGCAAGACCCTGACGAATCCCTTCCTCTGCGTCCTCCCGGGCAGCAAAGTCCAAAATCTCGGTGCTCTCGATGACGGCGACTCCCGCTTTCGCGAGCTCAGCATCCATTGCGGCGGCGGAACCGTTGAGATCGATGGCGCCGCAGGCATCGCGGAGAACAACGGCTTCAAACCCGAGGCGGCGCGCGTCGAGAGCCGAGAAGCCCACGCAGAAATCGTAAGCCAGGCCGGCGAAGAAGGCGCGTGTGAGGCCGCGCTCGCGCAAGTAGCCGGCCAGGCCGGTGGGCGTGGCGCGGTCGTTCTCGAAAAATGCGGAATAGGAATCGATCTGCGAGCGGAAGCCTTTGCGCAGAATCAGCTCGGCGCGCGTCAGCCGCAAGTCGGAGTGGAACTCGGCGCCATGCGTGCCCTGCACGCAGTGTGTGGGCCAGAGCGTCTGCGGCCCGTAGGCAAGCTCGATCGAATCGTAAGGCTGCTTGCCGGGATGCGCGGCGGCAAAGGAAACATGGTTGGCGGGGTGCCAATCCTGGGTGAGGACGATGTGCTCGAAACGAGGTGCGATTCTGTTGATCGGCGCAAGAACCGAGTCTCCGTCCGCAACCGGCAGCGCGCCGCCGGGACAGAAGTCGTTCTGCACGTCGACGACGATAAGCACGTCCGTGGCCGCGATGCGCATCGGCTCCTTCCCGCCGCAGGATCGCCGCGGCAGCTCCAGTTTACGCGAGCAGAACCTCGACGCCTTGGCTGCGCAGCAGTTCGGCCCAGTGCGGCGCGACGGCCGCATCCGTGACCACGACGTGCGCGGCGCTCAGCGGCGCGACGGGAATCATGCCGCCGCGGCCGAACTTGGTGTGATCGGCGACGAGGATGACGCGCGCGGCGACGGCGATCATCTTCTGCTCCGAGCCGACGACAAGGGTGTTGTTGTTGCTGAAGCCGGCCTCGGAAATGCCGCCGATGCCCAGGATGAGCGCGTCGGCGCGGATGGCCGAGAGCATCTGCTCGCAGAAGGGGCCGAGCAGCACCCGCAGGCGCGGATCGAGATAGCCGCCGGTGAGGGTGAGCTCGATGGAGCGCTGGTCTTCGAGGATTTCCGCGATGGGCAGCGAGTTGGTGACGATGTGCAGGGATCTTTGGCTGAGCGCGCGGGCGACCGCGGCCACCGTGGAGCCGCCATCGAGGATGACGGTCTGACCGTCTTCAAGGAGCGCGGCCGCGCGGCGGGCGATGCGGTCCTTTTCCGCGCCGAGCCGGGCGCTCTCCGCAGCGTAGTCGAAGGCGCGGCCGGGCGGCGGCTGCACGGGGACGGCGCCGCCGTAGACGCGGCGCAAGGCCTTTTCTTCTTCGAGAACGTCGAGGTCGCGGCGGATGCTGGACTCCGAGGCCTCAAGCTCGCGGCAGAGCGCGTCCAGCGCGAGAAAGTCGCGCGACTCGAGCATCTGGCGAATGCGCAGTTGGCGCTCGGCGGCTTTCATCCCGGTTGCTGCGCGCGGAGTTTTTCCAGAACGGCCGCGGCAATGGACTGGACGAGATGATCGAATTCAGGGCTGCCGGCCTCGGGAACAGAGAGATTTGCGGGCGCAGGCTCGTTGCGGGGCTCGATGGCCGGCCCGCAGGTGCATGTGCGCTCTTCGGGCGGGGCCAGGCGATGGTCGGGCAGGCCGTAGCGGCGTTTGATATCGAGGACGCCCTCGATCTGCCCGGGGGTGAAGTAAGAAGTGGGCGCGCCGAGCTGGCGGGCCAGCAGCATGGTCCAGCAATAGGTCTCCAGGACCTCCGCGTACCACTCCGCGTGGGTCACGGTGTCGCCCCAGCAGACAATGCCGTGGTTGGCCAGCAGCGCCGTGTTGTGGTGCTTGACGAAGGGAACCACGGTGCGCGCGAACTCGGCCGTGCCCGGCGTGGCGTATGGCGTGATGGGCACCTTGCCGATGAAAACCTCGAACTCGGGAAGGGTGAGATAGTCGGGCACGGTGTGGGTGAGCGCGTGCGCGGTGGCATGCGGCGGATGGCAGTGGAGCACGGCTTTCACGCTGGCTGAGGCTTTGTAAATTTCCAGGTGCAGGAAGATTTCGCTGGTGCGCCGCCCCGCGCCGGCGAGTTGGTTGCCCTCGAGATCGACGAGACAGAGGCCCGCAGGCGTGAGGTCGTACTTGCTGACCATCGTCGGCGTGCAGAGCACCTCATTGGGGCCGATGCGGCAGGAGATATTGCCGCCGTTGCCGTCGACATATTGGCGCAGCCAGAGCTTGCGGCCGACGGCGCAGATTTCTTGCTTGATGGCTTCGGCTTCCGGCGTTTGGAAGAGCTCGGGATGGGTTTCGAGAATGGGTGAGGGCTGCGGCATGGGGTTTCTCCTGCGTGCGATGCGAGATTATGGATGAAGATGAACGAGTTTGATTGAGATTGAAGGATAGTGCAGGGAGTAAGTAAGAGTCAAGATCGAGACGACACGGGAGCGAAGAGTCTAGCGAAAGTTATCCGAAACCGATAAACTTGCCAGATTCTGTATATATTTCACAGGTGCGAATTAAGTTATTTATAATCAATTGTTTGGCAGCGATGCGCCGTTTTGTCTGTCACTCTGAGAAAAAGCTCTCCACGTCGGAGAGCGAAGTCGACATCCGGTACGGCGGCAGGCTTTTGAGGAATGTCTGCCCGTAGCGCTGGGTGCGGATGCGCGGGTCGAGGAGGACAAGCACGCCGCGGTCCTCGAGCGAGCGAATCAACCGGCCAAAGCCCTGCTTGAGGGTGAGAACGGCTTCGGGGACCTGGTAGTCGAAGAAGGGCCGTCCGCCGGCCTCTTCGATGGCGCGCATGCGGGCCTGGACTACGGGATCATTGGGGACGGCGAACGGCAGGCGGTCGATGATGACACAGCTCAGGGCCTCGCCCTGCACGTCAACGCCCTGCCAGAAACTGGCGGTGCCGAAGAGCACGGCGTTGGGCGTGGAGCGGAACTCCTCGAGCAGTGCCTTGCGCGGCGCGTTGCCGTGGAGAAGGATGGGAAAGTCGAGCACGGGGAGCACGCGCTCGTAGAGGGCGCGCATCTGGCTGTAGCTGGTGAAGAGGCAGAAGGCGCGGCCGCGGGAGAGATCGAGAACCTGGCGGATGCACTCCGCCGCGGCGGGCACGAAATCCGGGTCGCGCGGGTCGGGCATCTCCGGTGGCAAATAAAGGAGGGCCTGCTCGCCATAGCGAAAATGGGAAGGCACGACGAGCTCGCGGGCCCCCTGGCCGGGATCGGCGAGGCCGAGCCGGCGGCGCAGATGCTCGAAACCGCCCTGCACCGTGAGCGTGGCCGAAGTGAGAATGACGGTGGGGATTGGTTCGAAGACGAGTTCGCGGAGAAGCTCGGAGACGTCAATGGGTGTGGCCTGGAGGTAGGTGGTGGCACTGCGTGCGGCAGACCTTTGGACCGGCTTTGTGGCAGGACCTTCACGGCGTTCGGGTCCGCCATGGACGCGGCGCTCAAGCCAGTAAACCATGTTGGCGGCGTTCGATTCGAGCAGGAACTCGAGCTCCCCGCGCAGCCGCGCGATGCGCTTGCGCAGGCCGGGCGCTTCCTCGACCGAAGCGAGACGCTCCAGGTCGGATTCCATCTGCCGGAGAGTGGCGCGCAGGCCAAGATAGAGGTCGCCCGAGGACTCGAGGAATGCTTCGCGCTCCATGAAGGGCTGGCGGCCGTCGCCGGTGAGGGGCAGGCCAGCGAAGAAGAGGCGGGCGCGGTCGCGGAGCTGCTGCGTGAGCGCGGGCAGATGGCCGGCCGAGTCTTTGCCGCGGAGCAGCATGTCGGTGTCGCGCCCCAGTTCCTCGAAGCGGATGTTGGAGACGGAGAGGCCAAAGTAACTGGAAGCGACCTCTTCGAGCTCGTGGGCTTCGTCGAAGACTACGGCCGCGGCGTCAGGCAAAATGCCGGCGTCGGGCGCGCCCGCGGCTTCGCGCTTCACGGCAAGATCGGCGAAGAAGAGATGGTGGTTGACGATAATGATGTCGGACTCGAGGGCGCGGCGGCGCATCTCGGTGATGAAGCAGCGGCGGTAGTCGGGGCAAGTTGACCCGAGGCAGTTGTCGGCGCGGGCGTCGAGCTTGGCCCAGAGCGGGCTCGATTCGGGCAGGCCGGCCAGCTCGGCGCGGTCGCCGGTTTCAGTGGTTTTTTCCCACTCGGCGATCTGCTGGTACTCGTCGATCTCTTCCAATCCCGAGAGAACCGGCTGGTCGCGCAGCGCGAAGAGCTTGCGGCGGCAGAGGTAGTTGACGCGGCCCTT
>DATJRT010000217.1:0-11893 GCA_035504495.1 Occallatibacter sp. | reverse complement strand
CGAGTCGCTGGCCACGGTCATTGCACTCGGCCCTTTCCGCACCCGGGCTGCGCTGGCTTGGAGTTCCTTGCTTCGGCTGAGGCGGGTCTATCTATGCTTGCGTGATCGGGGGTCATTGCTGAATCGATTTTACGCCCATTTTCCCCACGGACTCCAGCACCCGTGTAGATGCGGAATCAACCTGCGTAACCAGGCGCGCGTAACCGCTGTGCGGTCGGGCATGTGCGCTATTCTGGCAGCATCATGAACAGTCCTGCTGCGCCGGCACGTACCGCGCCGATCGATCCCATCGCGTTGACGCGCCGGCTCTGCGCGGTCGAATCCACCACTTACCACGAGGGCGCGGCGGGCGAGTTTCTTGCCGGATTTCTCAAGGAGCGCGGCTGGGACGTGGAGATGACGCCGGTGGAGCAGCCGCCGGAGAGCGCCGCCGCGGGCGAGCGCTGGAATGTGTATGCAGGCGCGCCAGGTGAAACGCCGGATCTGGTTTTTTCCACGCACATCGACACCGTTCCACCCTACATTCCGGTGAGCGAAGACGAGGAGTTCCTCTACGGGCGCGGCGTCTGCGACGCGAAAGGCATCATCGCCGCGCAGATAGCCGCCGCCGAATCGCTGCGCGCGCAGGGATTTTGCATCGGACTGTTATTTGTCTCCGGCGAGGAACGCGACTCGGCCGGCGCCAAGGCCGCGAACCTGAGGCCGAAGGGCAGCCGCTTCCTCATCAATGGCGAGCCCACGGATAACAAGCTCGCACTGGCCTCCAAGGGCTCGCTGCGCGCGGTATTTCGCGCCCAGGGCAGGATGGCGCACTCGGCTTATCCCGAGCTGGGCGAGTCGGCCGTGCACAAGCTGGTGGAGGCGCTCAACCGCGTGCTGGCCCTTCCCCTGCCGGTTCTTGAGGATGTGGGCCCGTCTACGGTAAACATCGGACAGATCCAAGGCGGCCACGCGCCCAACGTCATCGCCGACCACGCCGAGGCGCAGGTGCTGGTGCGGCTGGTTACGGACTCGGCCCCGATCCGTGCCGCGCTCCTCGAAGCCGCAGAAGGACTGGCCGAGGTAGACTTCACGCTGGAGATTCCTTTCGTGCGTCTCAAGGCCGTAGACGGATTGCCGACCATGATTGCCAAGTTCACCACGGACATTCCCCAGCTTTCTAACTGGGGCCAGCCGCTGCTGCTCGGTCCCGGCTCCATTCAGGTAGCGCACACCCCGCACGAGAAGGTGGCGAAAAAAGAATTGCTGGAAGCCGTGGAACTGTACGTCCAAATTGGGAAGAAGCTGCTGGCGCCGTAGCCAAGGGGCTGCTTCAGTGAGGGGGCGCCTGGCGCCTCGGCTGAAGATGCCGCGGCGAATCCACACGCATCCGGCAAGTTGCTCGCGCGCTACTCGAGAATTCTCGCGATGAGCAGCGCCAGGGCCTTATAAACAGCGAAGACAATCAGCGCAACCAGCGTCCAGATAAGCAGCTCGTGCGGCCACGGCGCCCGACGGCTGTAGAGATTCTCAAAAGTCTGCGCCTCGTGGGCGAGAAAGGCGTCGCGCCCCAGCCGATGCCACTTCTCGTGGGTGTGATTGACGATGACGCCAAAACCGATCCCGAGAAGTGTTGCGGAGATCAACTCGGGGACGATCTTGTTCTTCATGCGGACCAGTCTACTCCACTGAATTTGCGCGCAGAGCCAGGCGGTTCACTCTGCTATTCTTTCGGCTGCAGCCCCCGTTCCAATCAGCGCGCTATGCGCCCATTCCGAATGCATGAGGACAATTATGACTACTCCCGTTTCTGCGCCGGTAACCCCGGAACGCATCTTTCAACTCGCCTGGAGTTACGCTCCCCCGCTCATCCTCGAGGCCGCCCTCAAGCACCGTGTCTTCGACGTGCTCGACGAGGGCCCCAAAACTCTGGCCGCCCTAAGCGCGTCCACCGGCGCCTCCAAACGCGGGCTTGCGGCGATCCTCAACGTCCTGATCGGGCTGGATTTTCTGGCCAAGGATGCGAGCGGAGCTTACTCGCTCACGCCGGAGAGCGCGGCGTTCCTGGTCAGCGGCAAGCCCAGCTTCCAGGGCGGCCTGCTGCGCCACACCAGCGAACACCTGCTACCGAAGTGGCTGGCGTTGAATGAGATTGTGGCCACCGGCAAGCCAGCCGCGGCGGTGAATCAGCAGGGAACGGGCGCGGAGTTCTTTGAGAAATTTGTCAACGACATCTTTCCCATGAGCTATCCCTCGGCGCGAGAACTGGCCGCCCATCTCAATCTGAAGAGCGCAGCGGGCCCGGTGAGCGTGCTCGATCTGGCAGCCGGTTCCGGCGTGTGGGGTATTGCCCTGGCGCAGAGCGCGGACCAGGTGCGGGTAACGGCGGTCGACTGGCAGGGCGTACTTCCGGTCACACGCAAGAACGCCGCGCGCTTCTCACTCGCGGAACGCTTCACGTTTGCAGAGGGAGACCTTCTCGAAGCCGAATTCGGCAGCGGACACCACGTCGCCACGCTGGGACACATTCTGCACAGTGAAGGCGTGGAGCGCAGCCGCAAGCTGCTCAAGAAGACCTTTGCCGCGCTCGGCTCCGGCGGCACCATCGCGATTGCCGAGTTCCTGGTGAACCAGGATAGAAAAGCGCCGCTGCCCGCGCTCATCTTCGCCGTGAACATGCTGGTGAACACAGATGCGGGCGGGACCTACTCAGTGGAAGAGATTGGCGGCTGGCTCGGTGAGGCGGGCTTTACCCACGTGCGCACGCTCGCCGCCCCCGGCCCCTCGCCGTTGATCCTGGCTACGAAGCCGTAATGGACTTCGAAGCCGCGAAGACAAAATACTGAGGACTGGATTGCGGCGCGCGCCGGACGTGGTAGAAAAAGCTCAGGGAGAAATTTGTTTGAGCGCAAACCTCTACAAGATACCGATTGAGAAGATCACCGGCGAGCCGGCCTCGCTGGGCGAGTTCGCGGGCAAGGTGCTGCTCATTGTCAACGTGGCCTCGAAGTGCGGCCTCACGCCGCAGTATGAGGCGCTCGAAAATCTCTACGAGCGCTTCCGCGGGCAGGGACTGGTGATCGCCGGCTTTCCCGCCAACGATTTCAAGGCGCAGGAGCCGGGAACGAACGAGGAGATCCGGGAATTCTGCAAACTGAATTACGGCGTGACCTTTCCGCTCTTCAGCAAGATCACGGTGGTGGGCGCGGGCAAGCACCCGCTCTACCAGGCGCTCATCGCGGCGCAGCCCAAAGCGGCGAGCAGCGCGGAGACACCCTTCCGTGAAAAGCTCAAAGGCTACGGCATTGAAACGCTTCCCGAGCCGGAGATTCTGTGGAACTTTGAAAAGTTCCTGGTGAGCCGGAGCGGGGACGTGGTGCGGCGCTTCTCGCCGGATACCGCGCCCGACGCGCCGGAGCTGATCGCGGCAATCGAGGCCGAGCTCAGGAAAGGTTGAGCGCGCATTCTACCCACGCACCACGCGCCATTTATCCTCACTGCATGAGCGAGGCCGGTTCTTCCACGCACGCAGCCAATCATCTCGAACACGCGGCGTCTTCCTATCTGCGCTCGGCGCGGCACCAGCCCGTGGAGTGGCACGCGTGGGGCGAGGCCGCGTTTGCGCGCGCGCAGGCTGAGAACAAGCCGGTCCTGCTTGACATTGGCGCGGTGTGGTGCCACTGGTGCCACGTGATGGACCGCGAGTCGTATGAGGACGCGGAGATTGCCGCGCTCATCAACCGGCATTACGTCGCCGTGAAGGTGGATCGCGACGAGCGGCCCGACGTGGACGCGCGCTACCAGGCTGCGGTTTCAGCCATCAGCGGGCAGGGCGGATGGCCGCTGACTGCATTCCTCACTCCCGATGGCCGGCCGTTCTTCGGCGGCACCTATTTTCCCCGCGATGATCGCTATGGGCGCCCCGGCTTCGGGCGCATCCTTTCGGCCATGGCGACGGTGTGGCGCGAGCGGCGCGATGAAGCGCTCGAAACCGCGTCGAGCGTGATGGCGGCCATTGAGCACAATGAAAGTTTTTCCGCAGGGGTTGCGGAGGGAAAGGATGGGCTCACACCCGCGCTCGCGGGAAAAATTGCGGCCTCGGCGCTCAAGCAGTTCGATCCGCGCAACGGAGGTTTCGGCGCGCAGCCTAAATTTCCTCATCCGGCCGCGCTCGATCTGCTGCTCGAAGAGGCCGTGAACCGCGGCAACCAGCAGGCGCGCACGGCTTTCGCCGTCACGCTCGAAAAGATGGCGCGCGGCGGCGTCTACGACCAGTTGGCCGGCGGTTTTCATCGCTACTCGGTCGACGAGCACTGGGTCGTGCCGCACTTCGAGAAGATGCTCTACGACAACACCGAGTTGCTGCGCAATTACGTGCACGGCTATCAGAGTTTTGTCCGGGAGGATTTCCTGGCGACTGCGCGTGAGATTGTGCATTGGCTCGACGCGGTCATGACCGACCGCGAGCGCGGCGGCTTTTATGCCTCGCAGGATGCGGACGTGGGCCTGGACGACGACGGCGACTACTTTACCTGGACGCTGGATGAGGCGCGCGCCGTGCTGGACAAGGAAGAGCTGGAGTTGGCGGCGGAGTATTACCACATCGGCGAGATGGGCGATATGCACCACAACCCGGCCAAGAACGTGCTGCATCTAGGGCAGACCCTGGCTGAGCTGGCGGCGAAGCGGGGCAGGGAAGAGAATGCGCTGCGGGCGACGCTGGACGCGGCACGCAGCAAGCTGCTCGCGGCGCGCGTGCTACGGCCTACGCCGTTCATTGACCGCACACTCTACACCGGCTGGAACGCGATGGCCGTGACCGCGTACTGCGAGGCCGCGCGGGTATTGCGCCAAGTTCCGGAGATCGGCGCGGCGCGCGACTTTGCGCTGAAGACGCTGGATCGAATCCTCAGTGACGCGTGGGATGGCGAGGCTGCGCTGAATCACGTCATCGCGTATCCCGATGGATTGGCCGCACAAGTGAAGGCGCCGGGCACGCTCGAGGATTACGCATTCACCGTCCATGCCTGCATGGATGCATGGCTCGCGAGCGGCGAGATGCGTTACTACAAAACCTCCGTCAAGCTGGCCGAAGCCCTGATCGCGCGGTTTTATGACCGCCCGGGTTCAGGATTCGGCGGAGGGTTTTTTGACGCGGCCGAGCCTGCGCCGGGTGCGCTGCCGCTGGGCGCGCTGAGCGCGCGGCGCAAGCCGCTCCAGGACTCGCCCACGCCGGCGGGCAATCCCACGGCCGCTGCGGCCCTGCTGCGTCTCGAAGCGCTGAGCGGTCGCGCGGAATATCGCGCCCTCGCCGAGGAGACGCTTGCCTGCTTCGCCGGCATCGTGGAGCACTTCGGCCTCTACGCGGGCAGCTACGGCCTGGCGCTCGAGCGCCTGCTTGCCGATCCGGTGCAGGTGGTGATTGTCGGCGCGGGCGCAGAGGCCGAGCGGCTGGAGGCAACGGCAATCGCGGGCTACGCCGTGAACAAGACCGTGATCCGCATTGCGTTGGAGAGCCTGGTTCCCGGCGGCATGCCGGAGATGCTGGAAGAGACAATTCTCCACTCGCCGAGGCCTGCGAGTGCGCCTGCATGGGCCTATGTGTGCAAGGGCCACGCGTGCCTGCCGCCGGTTACGGAAGAAGATGCGCTGCTCAAGGCGCTGGGCGCGGCGAGATAGCGCCGAGACCTGAGCGAGACGAGTTCCGTAGTTCCTCAGGTTAGGCGAAAAAAACAAGAGCGCGCCCAACCTGGGGCACCCGCTTTTGTGCAGCGGCAATCTCCGACTCATTCTCCCGAAAACGGATTCGTTTCCTGTGGCTTGATCGTCGTCGGATCCACGGGTTCTGGTTCGCGCGCCTCGGCTTCCTGCTCGGGATGGGGACGCGGCGCGCCGGCCCGTTGCCCGTCCCCCGTCTTCGCACCGTAGACGCGCAGCGGGTCGCCGGGCAGCATGTGGTGCTCTTCAAGCGCCAGGCGCACGCGCCGCTGGAACTCGCGCATGGGTCCGTACTGCTGCGTGGCCCTGGTCTTGAACTGCACCGGGAAGATGAGCTGCGAGCCTTTCACGGAATCTACGCCGAGAACCTGCGGATCGGCCACGAAGAGGTCCTTGAACTGCGGCAGGGTGCGTACGTCCATGGCCACCTGCTTGAGCAGCGCCTGCACCTCGTCGGGGTTGGCGGAAAAGTCCACGCTCACGTTCACGGTGGCCAGCGAGTAGCCCACGCTCAGGTTGGCCACGGTGGTGATCTGTGAGTTGGGAATCACGTAAAGGGTGCCGTCGCCGTCGCGCACCGTAGTTTTGCGCAGGGTCATGGCTTCCACGGTGCCGGCCAGGCCGGCCAGCCGCACCTGGTCGCCGACGTTGAACTGGCCCTCCACGAGGAAGAGCACGCCGTTGAACATGTCCTTGACGATGTTCTGCGCGGCCAGGCCGATGGCCACGCCGGCCACGCCCGCCGAAGCCAGCAGCGGGGTGAGATTGATGCCGAGAGCGTCAAGAAACTGCATGCCGGCAATGGCGCCGATGACGGCGAGACCGGTGCCGCGGATGACGCTGGCCAAGGTCTTCACCTCGGCCACCCTGCCCGATCCGCCGCTATGCCGCTCGGCCAGGCGCACCATGCGGTTGGTGACGATGCGGAGCAACTTGTTCAGCAGAAAGGCAATCAGAGCAATGACGATGAGGTGCGGCAGCTTGGTGTGGAGGAACTCCTGGCTGTCGGCGATCCACTCGTCGAGCACCTTGCCCATGAAACGGCCTTCGCGGAAGATGCCCCAGCGCAGGGCGAGCGAAATTCCCGCGGCAAGTCGGAAAGCGAACATGCAAATCTCCCTTTTTTAGACTAGACTGTGCCCATGCGAGGCCGCGTCCGCGGGTCGCATTTTTTCCTGGAACCCCTCCGGCCGGCATCTGGAGTGACCCATGGGAGTGGAACGCGCATTCGAGCGGAAGCTGGCGGCTGGCCATCTCCGGCTGCGGGCGCGCCGGCTGTGCCCGATGTGCGTGGCGTTATGCGCCGCGGCGCTGGCGCTGGTTCTGGCCCTTGCCGCGGGAGCCGGTTCCCGGCTGGGGCGCGCGCAGCAGACGCAAAACCCGCCGGCAAATCAGCCCCATCAGGCCGACCAGAAAACCCAACCCGCTCCGCCGGCCGCGAAGGCCCAGACCGGGCAATCTTCCGGGCAGGCGGGGCAGAACGCCCAGCCAGGCAATTCCCAGACCGATCAGGCCGGGCAGAGTGACACGCCCGATGCGGACGACGTCTCGGACGATCCCTACCTGCGCGATGCGGACACGCCCGGCAATCAGAACGCGCGCGCCGGCAAGAAGACTTCCTCCGGGCAAAACGCGCGTCAAGACACGAGCCAAGGCACGAGCCAGAATGCAAGTCAGGGAACGGGCAACGGTGCGAATCAAAACATGAATGCCGGCGCGAGTGAAGACTCGAGCGCAGGCGCAGATGCGGGTGAGGAAACTCCTGCCGCGCCGTCCGGAGCAGCCGGCGCCGGCGGAAGCGCGGATTCTGCCGCTGGCGAAAAGGTCGTTCTGGCCGCCGGCAGCGCGGCAGTCGCAGCCGTTCCGGCCAAGCCGCTTTCCGCCGAGGACCTGCGCAAGCAGCAGGTTGCCAGCGAGTGCGCTGAGCTGCTCAGGATGGCCACCGGCCTGAAGGCATCGGTGGACAAGACCACCAAGGATGAGCTTTCGATTTCCGTAATACGCCGGGCGGGCGAGATCGAGCAGTATGCCCACAAGCTGCGCAGTGATCCACGCCTGACCGCAGGCAAGGATTGACCCTCGGGCAAGGATTGAGATGAGAAGCTTCAAACCCATGGCCGCGATGAGCCGGGAGCTGGGCCGCCGCGGGAGCGTGCGCCGGCTGCTGCTCGCGTTCTGCGCGGCGGGCGTGGTGGCGGCGTGCGGCGCAAGCGGCCACGCGCAGCAGCCGCCGACAACCGAGGGCGTACCGACGGGCTCCAATCTCGGTTATCCGCTGCCGAGCGGTCCGTTCACGAGCAGCGACGAGATGGACTCGGTCGAGGCCGAGCGCCGGCTGAATGCGCTCAACGCCGAACGGCAGAAGTCGCTGACCGCCGACGCGGAAAGGCTGCTCAAGCTGGCCAGCGAGCTGAACCAGGAGATTGCGCAGTCGAACACCGGCTCGCTGACGCCGGCGCAGCTGCGCGTGGTGGCCGAGATCGAGAAGCTGGCGCATAACGTACGCGACAAGATGGCCATGTCCTTGCGCGGGCCGCAATTTCCCGCCTTTGGCGCGCCCATACAGCCTTTTCCGCAATCGCAGCATCGGTAGCCAGCGGCGGAGCCGGTGACCGCGGTCACGAACGGCAGGAGTACGAGTGTGTGCGAATCGAGGCGGATTCTCCGCAGCCCGCCGTAAGTTGTTACAATTTCCCGTAGACCGGTTCGGGAGGGAACGACGGGGATGGAAACGGCACTTTCCAGCGCTCGGGCGCCGGAGCCGGCTGCACCCGCAGACGCATTGACCGCGGAGGAGCTGGTGAAGATTTACCGGCTCATGGTTCTTTCCCGCTGCATCGACGATCGCGAGATCGCGCTCAAGCGCCAGCAGAAAATCTACTTCCAGATCTCGGCTGCCGGGCATGAGGCTTTGCAGGTGGCTGCGGCGCTGGCGTTCAAAGCCGGCTACGACTGGTTCTTTCCCTACTATCGCGACCGCGCGCTGTGCCTGGCGCTGGGCGTCACACCGTACGACATGATGCTGCAGGCCGTGGGCGCCGCCGACGATCCGGCGAGCGGCGGGCGCCAGATGCCCACCCACTGGAGCAGCCGTCCGCTGCACATTGTCAGCACCTCGTCTTCCACCGCAACCCAGCTCAACCACGCCGTGGGCTGCGCCGAGGCCGGGCGCTACTTCAGCCGCCATCCTGATGCTGCGGCCAAGCCTGCGGCTGCGGCGGGGCCGGCGAACGGCGAGGTGGATTACCGCTCCTTCGGCGATGTGGAGTTTCACGGCGACGAAGTGGTGCTCACCTGCGTGGGCGAGGGATCCACGTCGCAGGGCGAGTTCTGGGAAGCGATGAGTACGGCCTCGAACAAAAAACTGCCGGTGATTTTTCTCGTCGAAGACAACGGCTACGCCATCAGCGTTCCGGTTGAAGTGAATACGCCGGGGGGCAACATCTCTCGCCTCGTGGCCAATTTTCCCAACTTCTTGTTCGCGGAGCTGGACGGCACCGACCCCGAGGCATGCCTGCGCGTGCTCAAGGCAGCGGCGGCGCATTGCCGCGCCGGACGCGGGCCGGCCTTTGTCCACGGCCATGTGGTGCGGCATTACTCGCACTCGTTTTCTGACGATGACAAGAACTACCGCTGCGCCCAGGAGCGCGAGCGCGACGCGCTGCGCGATCCCATTGCGCAGTTGCGGGCGCGGCTGGCGCACCAGGGAATCTTGACCGGAGCGCAGCTCGATGAGATCGAGCAGGCCGCGGACCGCGAAGCGGCTGAGGCCGCTGAGCGCGCGCTGGAAGCCCGGCTGCCAACGGTTGCGAGCATCCCCGAGCACGTGTACTCGCCTAATCTCGATCCCACGCGAGCCGCATTTGCCACTGAGAAAGCCGCCCCGCCGGGCAAGTCCAACGGCAAGGCGGCCGCGCCGCGCACCATGGCCGACCTGATCAACGCCTGCCTGCACGACGAGATGCGCCGCGATCCGCGCATCGTAGTCTACGGCGAAGACGTGGCCGACGCCAGCCGCGAACAGGCGCTCGAAGAGGTGAAGGGCAAAGGCGGCGTCTTCAAGCTCACCTCCGGTTTGCAGACCGAGTTCGGCGCCGAACGCGTCTTCAATTCGCAGCTTGCCGAGGCCAACATCGTGGGTCGCGCCATCGGCTTCGCGGTGCGCGGCATGAAGCCGGTAGTCGAGATCCAGTTCTTCGATTACATCTGGCCGGCGATGCACCAGATCCGCAACGAGCTCTCGGTGATGCGCTGGCGCTCGAACGGCGCCTGGGCCGCGCCGGTGGTGATCCGCGTGCCCATCGGCGGCTATCTGACCGGCGGCGCCATCTATCACTCGCAGTCGGGCGAGAGCCTGTTTACGCACACGCCGGGTCTGCGCGTGGTGATGCCGTCCAATTCTCTTGACGCGAACGGCCTCCTGCGCACCGCCATCCGTTGCGACGATCCGGTGCTCTTCCTCGAGCACAAGCGTCTCTACCGCGAGCCCTACGGCCGCGCGCCCTATCCGGGCCCTGACTTCGCCATCCCCTTCGGTAAAGCCAAAATCGTGCGGCCGGGCAAGGACATGACGCTGGTGACCTACGGCGCGCTGGTGCCGCGTGCTCTCCAGGCCGCGCAACAGGCCGAGCGCCAGCACGCGATCGACGTGGAAGTGATCGACCTGCGCACGCTGAACCCCTACGACTGGGAGGCGATTGCCGAATCGGTGCGCAAGACGAGCCGTGTGATCGTGGCCCACGAAGACATGCTGAGCTGGGGCTTTGGCGCGGAGATCGCCGCACGCATTGCCGACGAGCTCTTCGGCGACCTGGACGCGCCGGTCAAGCGCATCGGCGCCATGGATACCTTCGTCGCTTATCAGCCCGTCCTCGAAGACGCCATCCTGCCCCAACCGGAGACGGTGCTGCGAGCCATTGTGGAGTTGAAGGCGTACTGAAGTAAGCCGCCGGGCGGCGCATGGGCGAGCCACGCAACTTGCGCGATCGGCTATGAATCCACTTCCCTCAAGGGCGTATTCCCACGATTGTGTGATTACCGACGCGGCATTACATTGGAGTGCCGGAAGCCGCGCTGAAGCACACTTGCGCGGCGAATTTCCGCTGACTGCACGCTATGATGACAGCAACCGGTTAGCACCATGGGGAGTGCTGTACACGCAAATTCATTGGCCAGGCGGACGGGTCCGGCGTTTCTGGGCTCGGCGCTCGCGGCCGCGATCTTCGCCTGGGGCGTCGTGAGCGGGAGTGTACCCGTTCCCGCCCGTTACCAATCCGCCGACGTCTCCCTGAGAAATCATCCCTACTGGTTCTGCCTGGTGGAGGCATTCTGGCTCGTTACAGCGCTGGCCGCGGGCTGGCATGGCGCGCGCGTACGGCGCGATATTCGTCGCGGCGTGCCGGCTGCTCCGCGGGCCAGGCATGACGGGTTGCCGGAATCGCTCAGCGAATTGGTGCGTACCCGCTGCGTGCCTGTCGAATCGGTGCCGCGCCTGCTGGCGGAACTGCGGCCCTCGCTGCGGCAGAGCGACTATTACCCCATGCTGCATCACCGCCGCTTTGAATGGGTGGGCGCGCTCGGCGGATTCATCTTCGTCTCCGGCATGTTCGCCACGCTGTTTCTGCTGCCGGAGTTGAGCAAGGTCTACACCATCGCCGTCTTCGGTCTGGCCGCCATCGCCACCGTGGCCGTGACCTTCATCATACCCGCGGGCATGCGCCAGCGGCGCCGCTCGCAGATGGAGAGGATCTTTGCCGGCGAGGCGCTGCACGTGGAGATGCAAAGCGCGCCTCCGCCAGCGCCCAGGCGCGTGGTGCGGTCGGAGCCGATCGATGCCGAGGGCTGCGAGCTCAGATGCACCTCGCCCAGCGGCCGCTACGTGATTTACGTGCACGCGCACCAGGTGCCCATGAGCCAATGGGCATTCACGCCGCAGATGATCGACAGCACCACGCGGAAGGTGCTCTTCCATCCGCGCGAGCAGGCGTGGTCGCTCGATTCTGCGCTGTGGCAAACGGCCTCCCTGGTATCCATGACGCTGCGCCGGTGTCCCGGCGATCACGCGCCCGTCGCGGCCACCTTCGATTGCGCCAGCGGCGTGGCCCACATTGACGGCATTGCTGTGGAGCCGTTTACCGACACGGCGGCCGTAGAGCGCGCGCTCGCCGAGGCGCAGGGTGCCCGCGAAGAGGCAGCT
>DATJRT010000216.1:0-4440 GCA_035504495.1 Occallatibacter sp. | reverse complement strand
AGCAGCTGCTTCTGTCCGCTCATGCGCACGGTGACGCTGCCGCCGCCCGACGACGCCTCAATCGTGATCTGCTGCATCTTTTCCTGCAGCTTCTCGGCCTGCTGGCGCGCTTGCGCCAGCATGTCCTGCAAATTGAATCCGCCCATTTTCGCTGTTCGCCTTTCGCTGTTCGCTTCTCGTCCGATGCCCGCCGCTGGCGAAGAGCGACGTCAGCGTCGTTCCTTCTGATCGACGACCGTCCGCACTTCGGCGCCAAATTTTTCCTGCATGCGCTGCACGATGGGATCGGCCATGGCGCGCGCCCGCGCACTCGTGCCATTCGCTCCGTTAGCTGGACGCGGCGCCGTCTCCGCCTTTGGTGCGATAGCCGCTGCTCCGCCCTCCATTTTGAACTTCCACCGCGGGCCGCCCACTCGGGCGAGCGCGGCCTGGATCACGCGCTTCGGCTCGGCGCCAAGCGCCACATCGATCAGCACCTGCGACATCGCAACCTTCACCGCGACTTCCGAGCCGCGTAGCAGCCACTCGCCGCCTTCCAGGTTATGCGCCAGCATGTTTTGTCCGGCATCTTCGAGGGCAGCGAGAACGGCGCTCCGCAGGACGTCAACGCTCACTTCGCCGCGAACTTCAGGCGTCGCGGCTTCGATTTCATCTTCCACCTGCGTCGCAACCGCGGTTGCCGCACTGCTCATCACTGCTACGCCATCGACGGCCGACATTGGCGTAGACCTGCCTGCCGGCCGCATCCCCGCAGGTTCCAATGGCGCTTCCGCCTTTGGCTCCGACTTGCGGTTACGGTCGGCTTCGAACGGCGACGGCCGCGCGAATGGCGATGCTTCCGTGTTGCGCGACGGAATTTCCGCTTCCCTCGCCCGCGACGCCGCGCTCGACGGACCGGCCGACGAACCAGAAGCCGCCGCTCCCGAGCGCGCGGACCCTCCCGCGCCGCCTGTCTTCGTCTGCGCTGCTTCCCCGCTCAGCAATTGCTCCAGCGGCAGCAATCGTTGCGCGTGCACCAGCTTCAGCAGGCCGAGTTCGAGATGAAAACGCTGCTCCTGCCGGTATCCTAGTTCGCCGTGGGTGCGCAGCATGATCTGCATAAAGCGCGAGAGATCTTCCTCGCTGAAGCGCTCAGCCACGCGAGCAACGCGAGCTCGCTCGTCGGCAGAAATTTGCAGCACCGGTGAATCGCTGCCTGCGATCTTCGCCACCAGCGCGTTGCGCAGGAAGCGCAGCATCTGCCGCGCGAAGTGCTGTGGGCTCTGGCCTTCCACCAGCAGCCGATCGATGGTGCGCAGCACGTCTTCGCTGGAGTTGCGCGCAACCGCGTCCATCACGTCCTCCAGCACCTGCGATGAAACCGTGCCCACCAACCCGCGCACGACATCGGCGCTGAGCGTCGAGCCGCAGCAGGCGATGGCCTGGTCCATGATGCTGAGCGCGTCGCGCATGGAGCCGTCGCCGACTTCGGCCAGCATGGCCAACGCGTCGTCATCGGCGGCAATGCCCTCCTGCTTCGCAATGTCGCGCAGTTGCTGGACGATGTCGTCGAAGCGGACGGCGTGAAAGCTGAAGTGCTGGCAGCGCGAGCGGATGGTCTGGGGAATGTTTTCGGGCTCGGTGGTGGCCATCATGAAGATGACATGCGCGGGCGGCTCTTCGAGGGTCTTGAGCAGCGCGTTGAAGGCGGCTTCGGTGATCTGGTGCGCCTCGTCGAGGATGTAGATCTTATAGCGGTCGCGCGCGGGCGAGTAGCGCGCGGCGTCGCGCAGCTCGCGAATCTCGTCGATGCCGCGATTGGTGGCGGCGTCAATCTCGATGACGTCGACGGCGTTGCCCTGGCGAATTTCGATGCAGGAGTCGCAGACGCCGCAGGGCTCGGGCGTGGGCCGCTGCGCGCTGCCGACTTGTGTGCGGCAGTTAAGAGCCTGCGCAAGGATGCGGGCGATGGTGGTTTTGCCGATGCCGCGGTGCCCGGAAAAGATATAGCCGTGGGCGATGCGATTCTGCGCGAGCGCGTTGAGCAGGGTGCGGGTTACGTGATCCTGGCCGGCAACGTCGGCAAAGCGCTGCGGACGGTATTTGCGAGCCAGAACCTGGTAACCCATGCGCGTGCATGCTCCCTTGAAAACCGGCCGCAGGTGCGCAGCGGCCTGAGGGAGATTGTATCGTTTCCGGCTTGTCTCGAGCAGAAGCGAGGAGCGCTGCCCAGCTGCATTACCGGCTACGATGCGTCCAGGTTGAGGCTGATGTCGTTGAGCCACTCGGCGATCAGGTCCTCGTCGCCGGGATCGAGGGCGTAGGCATCGTTCATCAGCAACACCGTAGCCCAGATCACGAGATCGCGCTCGGCGATGAGGCCGAAACGCCTGCGCTCGAGCGCGTTCTGGATGTGCTCGCGGGTAATGACGATGCCGGGCTCGGGAACACGGAACCGCGTGGAGGCCCAGCGCGCCGGCACAGACGAGCCGGCAGATGTTTCCCGGGCCGCCACGCTGAACTCAAAAACGCCGGTAAGAGCGCGGGCCAACTCGTCCGCGCCGACCTCGAAGAGCGCGAACCGCCGCAGGGCCTCCATTTGATGGCGGCTGAGAGAGGGGAGCTGCGACTCCGGAGTGAACTTCATTTCACCTTGATTCATTTCATTGACGCCACTTCATCGAGAGAGATTTGGTTTTGTGCGCCTTTCTCGGCCGCACGCTGCGCCGGCCGCGCGGCCTGGTGGCTTTCTTCTGCGCGGCGCGGCGGCTCTTCATCTCCGCGCGTGAATACATGGTACCGCGGCACTTCTCCGCTCCGCAATTGCACACGGCCTCGTCTTCGCCGCCATCGTAGAGGCAGTAGTCGTAGGTGATCTCTTCGCCCGCGGCAATCGTGCGGATGGCCCTGATCCACACGCGGCCGTCGATCTCCTCGGTTTCGCAATTTGGATGGCAACTGTGGTTGATGAACATGGCCATAGAGTGGCCGTCGATGACGATCGAGCCGTCGCCGAGTCCAAAAAGATAGGTGACGCCCGAGGAGTCGTACACCTGGTCGCCCTCGGCCTTGGTGAGCCGGTGGCCGGTGTATTCGACCACGCGCGCGCCCTTGCGGATGCGCGTGGTGGTGTAGCAGCCGGCGGCGTGGATGGCGGAAGAACGGATGATGAGTGCCATGCGATTTCGTTCGGCGATTTTGACGGGGTCGACGCCTTTGAGAGAGCGCGATTCGACACCGTATGGACCGCATCGTACCATTAGATGCGTGAGGAGATTGTGGTAAAGAGGGCGATTGCCATTGCGGTTTTGCTCGGCTGCGGTCTGGCAGCGGGCGTGGCGGCGCGCGCGCAGAACGCCAATCCGCCCGCGGCAAACCAGGCCGGTGCGAAGGGCCAGCAGAAGCAGCCGGCCGCGGCCCAGCAAACCACGCAGCAACCGGCGTCTTCAAGTCAATCGACTACGGGCCAATCCGGCTCAGGCGCTAATCCGTTTCCGGAAGACGAAAGCACGGTTCCTGTTTTGCCCGCGAAGAATGTCCCCGAAGTGCCCGAAGGCAACGCCGGCGGAGGGTTGAACCTGGGCACGTTGTTTCCCGCCGGCGACATGGACCCGGTGCAGAGTCCCGACAACGCTGCTGGAGAAGAAGGGCCGCAGCCGGGATTCAGTTCGAGCGACAGCGGCATCGACAGCCTGCTTCCTCCGCCGGGCGCGAGCACGGATACGAGCGGGAAGCGCGGCAAGGGCGGCGACGATGACCTGGCGCCGGTGCCGCAGGAGAGCGCGGCTGAAGACGAGAACGTGGGCAAATATTATCTCGACAACAAAGATTGGCGCGCGGCGCTCTCGCGCTACGAGTCGGCACTGGTGCTCGATCCGGACAATCCCGACGTGTACTGGGGCCTGGCGGAGAGCCAGCGGCATTTGGGCCAGTTTGCCGACGCGCGCGCGAATTACCTGAAAGTGATGGAGTACGATCCCGGCAGCCGGCACGCCAAGGACGCAAAGAAGGCGCTCGAAGAGCCGGAGCTGGCGAATGCGAAGCCCGCGCAGGGGCCGGCCGCGAACGCGCGGCAGTAGCCTTCTCTTTCTCCTGAATCAAAATCCGGCCCAACGCAGGTAAGCAGCGAGGATCGGCTGGCCCCATAGTGCGGTGACAATGCCACCGATGCAGAGGAACGTGCCGAGCGGCAGTTTGCGCAGGGCCCAGCTCGGGGTGCTGGTGTTGGCTCCGCCCGCGCTCTGTTCATTCGCGCTCTTGGCGGGCAGCGCGAGCAGGACCAGGCCCGTGAGCGCGCCCAGCACCACGCCGATGAAGAAGGAGAGCAGCGCGCCCGCAAGGCCAAGCCACGCGGCGAGCATGGCCATGAGCTTGGCGTCGCCCAGGCCGATGCCCTCGCGCTTGCGCAGGAGCTTGTAGGTCCAGCGGATGAGGAGGATGAGGAGGGCGGCGGCGAGGATG
>DATJRT010000215.1:0-7413 GCA_035504495.1 Occallatibacter sp. | reverse complement strand
ATGTCGTCGAGCGGATTGCCGGGCACGGCGATGATGTCGGCGTAGTAGCCGGGCTTCAGCTTGCCCACCTCGTTCTGCCAGGTGAGAATCTGCGCGCCGTTCAGGTAATCGGCCTGCAGCACGGCCAGCGGCGTCATTCCGTATTTCACCATCAACTCAAGCTCGCGCGCCTGCGTGCCGTGCGGAAAGGGACCCACGTCGGAACCCACGGCCATGGGCACGCCGGCAGCCACCTGGCGGCGGAACTCGTGAATCTTGTAGTCGAGCAGGGCGTGCTCGCGCGCGGCCGCTGCGGGGGTGGGCGCGTGGTCCGCAAAATATTCGAAGATGGTGAAGGTGGGCACGGCCGGAATGTGCTTCTGCTTCATCAGCTCCATGGTCCCGTCGCTGAGCTGGGTGGCGTGATCGATGGACGCCACGCCCGCTTCCACCGCAAAGCGCGCCGCCGGCTCGCCCTGGCAATGCACGCCCACGTTGGTGTCCAGCCGCGCGGCTTCGGCCACCGCCGCCGCCAGTTGCGCCTCCGTGTACTGGTACGGCGTATGGAACTCCCAGAACTCCGGATCGCCCGGCTCCTCGCCCATCCCCATCTGCGCGCAGATGGGATTGCCCAGGCAGGGCGGACTGCCCGCGGGCACCATGCGGTCCGGGCCGGTTTCGTAGATCTTGGCGAAGCTCGTGCCTTCCTTGTGCTGCTCGCGCATCACTTCCACAATCTGCTCCGCATCGTTGGCGTAGTCGGCGTTGGAGAGCACGTGCTGCGCGGGGTTGAAGCCGATTGCGTCCTCGTGGCCGCCGAGGATGTCGATGGCGTTGCCGCTGATGCGCAGCCGGGGACCGGGGATAATCCCCTGGTCAATGGCGTCGCGCACCGCCGTGCTCGCCGAGCCCGCGCCCTCGGTGCCCATATCGCGCTCTGCGGTGAATCCGGCCATCAAGTCGGCCTTGGCCGCCTGCTCGGCCAGAATCACGCGCCAGGGAACGGACTCGTCGACGGTCTGCATGTCCTCGGCGCCGGGATGCAAAAACAGGTGCACGTGCGCGTCGATCATGCCCGGCAACAGCGTGGTGTCGCCCAGGTCGATCACCTGCGCGCCCTGGGGATGGTCGACCGTTGTCCCCACCGCTTTAATCCGCTCGCCCTCCACCAGGACTTCCCCGGGTTCGAGCACCTTGCCGGTTTCCACCTCAAGCAGGCGCGCGGCGTGCAGGACGATGGCTGCGCTCGCCGCCTGCTGTGCGGCGGCCGATGCCGCCAGGTACGCGGCAAGGCCGGCGAGAAGGATGCGCGTGCAAAAGGCGAAAGTAGGTTTGGCTCTTTTCCGCATGGATATGACTATGCCTTGCCCAGGCGGGATTGTCGATGGGGGAATTTTGCGAGAGACTTCGTGCCGCCGCAAAATTCCTCCGCAACCCGGCCGGGCGCTCCGGGCTTCAGGGCCGTCAGTTCGCTTCGCCGCCGGCATAGCCAAACTCTTTTGACACGCAGGGAAGGCGCAGGGTAAACGCGGCGCCCTGCAAGCCGTCGAGCCCGTTGGTCGGGCTTACGTCAATGCTTCCGCCGTGGCGCTCGACAATCTCCTTGGTCACCCACAGGCCCAGGCCGGTGCCCACATCCTTTTTGGTGGTGAAGAAAGGCTCGAAGATGTGTTCCAGGTCCGCGGACGAGACCCCCGTCCCGCTGTCGGCGATCACCACTTCGATCGTGCTGCCCTCGCCCTCGGCAATCGACCGCGTGCTCACCGCAATGGCGCCGAACTCGCCCACGGCGTCGATGGCGTTGGCGAGGACGTTGGAGAAGGCCTGCCGCAGCTCGCCGGCGACCGCGTGCACCGGCGGGCATTCGCTGAATTCGCGCTTCACCTCGATGCGCGCGGACTCGAGCTTGTTCGAATAGACGCTCAGGATCGCGTCGAGGAGATCGTTGATCCGTACCCGCTCGGGCGCGTTCGATTCGCGGTAAAAGCCGAGCGTCTGCCGCGTGATGTGCGCCACGCGCTCAATCTCCTGCTCCGCCACCGTGAGCTGCCTCACCACCGAAGGCGGCGCATCGGGATCGCTCTTTGCAATGTAGATGAGGTTTACCACCGCTTCCAGCGGATTGTTGATCTCGTGCGCCACGGTGGCGGAAAGCCGCGCCGCGGCTGCAAGTTTTTCCGTCTTGCGGAGAATGTCCTGCGATTTGCGCTCGGCGGAGACATCGCGAAACACGAGCACCACGCCGATGAGTTGGAGGCGATCGTCCCGGATGGGCGCAGCGCTGTCTTCAATGGGAATCAGGCGCCCATCGGCGTGGCGGATGACGGTATGGTTGGCCAGCCCCACCACCCGGCCAAGGGTCATCACTTTTTTCACCGGATTTTCCGCAGCCTGCCCCGTGAACTCGTTCAGGATGGGAAAGACGCTGAGAATGTCTTTCCCTTGGGCCGCGGCCGAAGAGGTGCCGGTGAGCGTCTCCGCAACCGGGTTCATGAAGGTGACGGTCCCGTTGCGGTCCGTGGCAATCACGGCATCGCCAATGCTCTTGAGGGTGACGCGGAACCACTCCTCGCGCGCACGGATTTCCTGCGTATGCCGCTCGCGCAGGGCGCGCTCCTTGAGGACAAAGTACGCCAGTATCATCAGCCCGAGAATGCCCACCAGCGTGGCCAGCGCAATGCTTGCCCGCGTCATGCGCACGCTGCGCTCGTAGGTCCGGGTGCGCTCGGCTCCCAGGCGGTCTTCTTCGCTCCGCATGGCGGCCATCACCTGGCGGATCTGGTCCATGAGCACAAGTCCGCGGTCGGAGAGCACCTCCGCCCGGGCCTGGCTCGCCTTGCCGGAGCGCGCCAGCGCGATGGTCACATTCAGCTCGTCCAGCTTCCGGTGCGCCAGGCTGCCCAGCCGAACCGCGTTGGCCTGTTCCCTGGGATCGTCCGCGGTGAGCTGCGTCAAAGTGGAAATTTCGTTGTCGATCTGCGTGACCGCGTAGTTATACGGCGCCAGGTACTTGGCTTCGCCGGTGAGCAGATAGCCGCGCTGGCCGGTTTCCGCGTCCAGCAGCAGTGACTCGGTGCGTTCCAGTCCTGCCAGCACTTCGCGGGAGTGAATCACCCATCCCTGGCTGGCCACCTGCACGCGCAGCCGCCGGCTGGTGACAAACGCGTTGCCGATGAGCAGCAGAACCAGCAGGGTGAATCCGCTAATCGTGCTGAACCGCCGGAAAAAAGTCTGCATAGGGGCTGCACGCTGCACAACGGAACCAGGAAGAAATTCGAGAAAGCTCCGCACCGGCGATCTCCCGCGGAGGGTTCGCTCAATCTTACGCCGAACGGTCTACGGAGTGATGCGAGGAACGCGAAAGCGGGCCCGGAAAGATGCGGCCAGTCCCCATCCCGCTGCAGAACCTCAGGCCGATCGGAGGTGAAGATCCGCGGGACATGACTGGGGAACAAGCTGCAATATCCTCGTATCTTAGGGTGAGGTTCCGGGCGAGGTCAAGGTGCGGAAGGCGGCGCTGCACCGCCTGCAACCGGTCTCATAAACGGCGATGCGCCGCGCCGCGCAACCGTGGGACCCAGCCACAAGGCGGGTCCCGCGAAGCTCGCGAGTTGAAGAATTTGGTGTATGAGACCGGTTCTAGTACGCGGCGATGCCGGTGAGGCTCTGGCCCAGAATCAGCGTATGAATATCGTGCGTGCCCTCGTAGGTCTTCACCGATTCCAGGTTCATGCTGTGGCGCATCACCGGATAATCCTCGGTAATGCCGTTTGCGCCCAGAAGGTCGCGCGCCATGCGCGCCGTCTCCAGCGCCATCCACACGTTGTTGCGCTTGGCCATGGAGATGTGCTGGTGGCCCGCTTTGCCCGCATCCTTGAGCCGGCCCACGTGCAGCGAGAGTAGCTGCGCCTTGGAGATCTCCGTCGCCATCCACACCAGCTTCTCCTGCACCAGCTGGTGCGCGGCGATGGGCTGGTTGTGAAACTGCTTCCTGATCTTGGCGTAGTTCAGGGCCACGTCGTAACAGGCCATGGCCGCGCCGATGGCGCCCCAGCCGATGCCGTAGCGGGCCTGGTTCAGGCACATGAGCGGGCTCTTGAGCCCTTCCGCGCCGGGCAGCAGGTTCGCCTCGGGAATGCGCACGTCTTCGAGCGAGAGCCCGCTGGTGACCGAGGCGCGCAGCGACCATTTGCCGTGCACGTCGCGCGCGGAAAAGCCGGGCCGGTCGGTCTCCACCAGAAAGCCCCGGACCGTCTTGCCGGAATCGCCCGCCTCCGCGTCTTCCCCTTCCAGCTTGGCCCAGATCACGGCCACATCGGCAATGGAGCCGGAGGTGATCCACATCTTCTCGCCGTTGAGCACGAACTCCTTGCCGGAGCGGCGCGCGCGCGTCGTCATGCCGCCGGGGTTCGAGCCGAAGCCCGGCTCGGTTAGCCCGAAGCAGCCGAGCTTCTCCCCCCTGGCCAGCGCCGGCAGCCAGGCGTTTTTCTGCTCGTCGCAGCCAAAGGTATAGATGGGGTACATGACCAGCGCCGACTGCACGCTGGCAAAGCTGCGCAGGCCGCTGTCGCCGCGCTCGAGCTCCTGCATCACCAGGCCGTATTCCACGTTGGACATGCCCGCGCAGCCGTAACCATTCAGCGTGGCCCCGAAAAATCCAAGCTCACCCATCACGGAAACCAGCTCGCGCGGGAATCGCTCCTCGCGGAAGCACGTCTCGATGATGGGAATGACATTGTCGTCGACAAAGTCGCGCGCGGTGCGGCGGACGAGCAGCTCGTCCTCGGAAAATCCGCCATCGAGGATGAGAAAATCGAAGCCCTGAAACTTTGCGGCCATTGCTTTCCCGTTTCTCAGGCCAAGGCTAACAGATCGGGCGCGCGGGATTCGACCGGGCCTGCGGCCTTACTCCAGGAACTCGCGCACAAACCCGTTTTTCGTGTGCAGCAGGTCGTGCAGTGAGCCGTCGAAGATCAAACGGCCTTCCTCGAGCATGAGGAAGGTGGTCGCGGGATCGGTTTTTCCTTCGGGCAAGGGAACCATGGCGCCTTTCGCGGCGTCGAAGCGATGGGTGCACAGGGTGAAGGCGTCCTGCAACCGGTGGGTCACCAGCAGCGAGGGCGTGCGGTGCACGTCGCGCTCCTTCATCACCAGTTCCATGATGGTGGTGGATGTCACCGGATCGAGACCGCCGGTGGGCGAGTCATAAAGAATCAGCTCGGGGTTGTTGATGAGCGCGCGGGCAATGGCCACGCGCCGGCGCATGCCCCCGGACAGGCTGTCCGGGAAAAGGGCGAACGTCTGCCCCAGGCCCACAAAGCTGAGCGCTTCGTGCACCCGCCGGTCGATCTCCTCGTCGGGGATGGCGTCATCCTGGATGAGCTGGTAGGCAACATTGTCGCGGACGGTGAGTGAATCGAAGAGCGCGCCCTCCTGGAAAACCATGCCGGTGCGTGCGCGCAGCGGGAAGAGCTCGTTTTCCTTGAGCGCGGCGATGTCCTCGCCGAACAGCAGAACATGGCCGCGGTCGGGCAGAAGCAGGCCGTTGATAAGCTTGAGCAGAACGCTCTTGCCCACGCCGGCGGGCCCGAGCAGAATGCGCGTTTCCCCCGGCGCAACCGTAAAGCTGATGTCCTCGAGAACCGGCGGCCCGTCAAAGGCGATCGAAGCGTGGCGCAGTTCCACCACCGGCATCGAGTCCGTCAAAGGCTCCGGGGTGGAACGGATGCTGGGAACGTTCATCAGCCGAAAAGCGAGAGCAGCACATGGGTGATGAGAAAGTCCACGAAGATAATGAGCACAGAGGCGGAAACCACGGCGGAAATGGTGGAGCGGCCGACGCCCTGTGTGCCCCCGGTGGTCCGCATTCCGTAAAAGCAGCCGATCGAGCTGAGGATGTAGCCGAAAAACAGCGGCTTCACCAGGCCCTGAATGATGTCGGGATAGCGCAGCCGCTCGTAAGCCATGTGAAAGTACTGGGTTCCGTTTTGGTGATTCAGGTAGACGGTAACCGCGGCGCCGCCCAGGATGCCGCAGGCGTCGGAGATGATGGTGAGGAACAACAGCATGGTGATGCTCGAGTAAATGCGCGGGGTCACCAGCTTGCGCAGCGGGTCCACACCCAGGGCGCGCATGGCGTCAATCTGCTCGGTCACCACCATGGAGCCGAGCTCGCTCGCCATCGAGGAGGCGTTGCGGCCGGAGACCATAATGCCTGTGAGAACCGGACCGAGCTCCATGATCATGGACTTGCTCACGAACTGGCCGGTGACCGCGGTGGCGCCGAAGGCCGCCAGGGTGGATGCCGACTGCAGGGCGAGCACGCAGCCGGTGAAGAAACCCGCAAGCAGCACGATCGTCACCGAGCCCACGCCGATGATATCGGACTGGAGAAGAAAGTCGCTCCAGTACACTGGAGGACGAAAGAGATTGAGCAAAGCTCTCCCGGCAAAGAGCGAGTAGTCCTGGATGGTGAGCACGATTTGTCTCGCGGTACGGTCGATCCGATTGAACGCCATCGTTTGTGCCGGCCTGCAAGTCGAGGAATGTAGACTGCTTCCGAGGACAGGATAGCGCATGCAGGCGGGCGAGACGGGATGCGGGCCGAACCAGGGGCTTGCACGGGCCCTGCCCGGCGCGCGGGGAAGACGATTCGGGCCAGGCAAGGCCATGCACCAGGCCGTGCCCTCCGGGGTTGCTCCGGCTTGCTCTTATAAGATCCACCGGGCGCGCGGAAGCAGGCGGGTCGGAAATTTGTCCAGCCTCTCGATAGACGCTCAAAACAAAGAAGATTCCCCCTTCAGTGGCGCGGCTTGAAGGGGACAAACGGCCAGTTGCACGCATCTAACCTGGTATAGGGGGTATGGATGCATCTGTTCCGCATACGGCTGATCCTTGCTCTGATCGCGAGCGTGACGATCGTGTCCGTAGCCTCTACCTATTTCGACGTATTAGCTCACCGCCATGTCCTCCGCCAGGAACTCGAGAACCGTGCGCGCTGGATGGGCATGAGCATCGAGCCCGATGTGCAGGGTCCGCTTGCCGCCGGCGACCCCACCGCGCTTGCGGGCGTAACCCAGTTGCTGAAGGCGGGAACGGGCGCGCTGGGAATCGTCGTCTACGACGCCCACGGCCACGTGCTGGGCAGCGCCGGCCCCAGCCAGGTGATACGCGCGCTGGGACGCGGCGTCGCCGGCAAATCGCTGCAGAAGGGAATCGATGTCAGCGCCTTCGGGCACGCCGGCCAGTGGCGCTGGATGCAGGAGGCGTTTCCCATCCATGACGGCCGCCAGTTGATGGGTGGGGTCACCATCGTCGTGGACGCCGGTTATATCCACGAGCAGGACCTCGACCTGTGGCGGCGCAGCTTCTGGCGCGTGCTGGCGCTGGTCATTCTCATCGTGGCCATCACCATGGGCATGGTGGGCTGGTTCC
>DATJRT010000214.1:0-4851 GCA_035504495.1 Occallatibacter sp. | reverse complement strand
TGCTGGTGGCGGAGGACGGGATCGAACCGTCGACCTTGGGGTTATGAATCCCACGCTCTAACCATCTGAGCTACTCCGCCGGGAGGGTTGCAAAGGCAGGAAGGAACGGGCGAAGCCAGGCTCGCGCACCATTCCCCAAGACTCGATGATACGGGCGCGTGGAGGGAAGGTCAATCTGCGGGCTGCGGCGCGGATGGGCCATGGCAGCCCGTTACACTCATTACTCATGGGGCCAGCTTCATGAGCCTGAGCCGGATTGCCGGCGTGATTCCCGCGCGGCTCGCCTCCACGCGGCTGCCGCGCAAGGTGCTGCGCACCCTCTGCGGCCGGCCCATGGTGGAGTGGGTGTGGCGCGCGGCGCAAGCCAGCGGGCTGATGGACCCGGTGGTGGTGGCCACGGATTCAGACGAAGTGGCTGAAGCCTGCCGCGAGCGCGGCATCCCTGTCCTCATGACCTCGCCCGCGTGCGCCAGCGGGTCGGATAGAGTGCGTGAAGCCGCGCGCCACATCGACGCCGACATCTACGTCAACATTCAGGGCGACGAGCCCACCCTGACGGCCGATTTTTTTCCTCCGCTGCTTGCGCCCTTCGAGCGGCCCGAGGTGCAGGCGGCTACACTCGCCGTCCGCTGCCCGCCGGAGGAGATCGCGAACCCAAACGCGGTGAAGGTGGTCACCGCGCCCGACGGCCGCGCCCTGTATTTTTCACGGGCGACCATTCCCTTCGACCGCGAGAGCACCGGTTTCCAGGGTTACCGCAAGCACCTCGGCATCTATGCCTATCGCCAAACGGTCCTCGAGCAGTTTGCCTCGCTGCCGCCTTCGCCGCTCGAGACGCTGGAGCGGCTGGAGCAACTGCGCCTGCTCGAAAACGGCATCGATATCTATGTCGCCGCCGCGCCGCGCGACACCATCGGCGTGGACACGGAAGAAGACTTGATCCGCGCCGAGGCGCTGCTCACTCGCAGCGCGGGCGGCACGGGATAATCGCGAAAATTTTCAGATGATAGCGCGCGGAAGCGCTAGCGCTGCATTGGAACAAGCAGGAGCCACCGAATCATGGATAAGAATGGGCTGCTCATCGCGCTCTCTGAGTCAGATGCGACAAGTTATGGCCAAGTAGACTTTGCCGCGCAATCTGTTCCGCAAAAAGTCTTTTCGGCCGTTTGGGCGGTTGAGTCGGAGGTCAACAACGGCGGCTTCTCGCAGTATTTCTTCAACTCGAGTTGCGAGAGCGCAGGATTTGTTCGAGAGGCTCTGGAGACAATTGGTGCTCCGCGCACAGCGGATATATGCATGCGGGCAATCGCCGCCGCATTTCCGGATGGGCTGCCAGCGGATCCCGAGACGATCCGTTCGGCCGCATCCGAGTTCTCGGCCGAAACCGAAAAGAAATTGGATTTGCTGGACAGGGAATTCTATCAATATCCACATAATCTGACGGAACTGCTCTTCGCGTTTGTCTCCAAACACCCCGAGGAGTTTGGAGAATTGCCGAAGCCGAACGACGAGTGAACGGCCGCCGAGGAAAATCCGAATTGCGCGCAAGAACCGGAGTGCGCCTGCCGCTCCCGTGCGCGATTATGATGACCATGAACGCGACAAACCCGAATTCAAGTGCTCAACTCGCCATGCCCCTTCTTCAACACAAACCTGCTCAGCCGCAACCGGCCCCATCCCAACCGATAAACGCCGACGCCGCCTGGCGCCAGCTGCTCGCGCGCGATCCCGAAGCCGATTTCTTTTACGCGGTCACTACCACCGGCGTCTTCTGCCGGCCAGGCTGCGCCAGCAAGCGTCCGCTGCGCGCCAACGTCCTCTTCTTCCCCACTCCCGAAGCGGCGCGGGCCGCAGGCTTCCGCCCCTGCCGCAAATGCAGTCCTGCGGACGGCAAACTTTTGGACAAGAGCCGTGCCGCGCTCGACCGCGTCCGTGCCCACATTGAAGCGCATCGCGACCGCACCGTACCGTTGGTCGAGCTGGCGCGCCTCGTCAAGCTGAGCCCCTTCACCGTGCAGCGGCTCTTCAAGCGCGCCATGGGCGTGAGCCCGCTTCAGTATCAGCGCGCGCTCCGGGCCGGCGCACTGCGCGCCTCGCTCAAGCAGGGCCACTCGGTCACCACCGCCATCTACGCCGCCGGATTCAACTCCTCCAGCCGCGCCTATGAGGGCGCGCCTTTGGGCATGACCCCGGCCCGCTTTGCGCAGGGCGGCCGCGGCGAGCGCATCGGCTACACTGCCGCGCGCACCCCCTTTGGCTGGATGATCGTGGGCGCCACCGGCCGCGGCCTCTGCTGGCTGTCGCTCGCCGGCTCCAGGGCAGAGGCCGAGGCCGCACTGCGCGCCGAGTTTCCCGCGGCCGCGCTGCGCCGCGATTCCGCGCTCTCGTATTGGGTGGATGCGGCCCTGGCCTGCGTTCGTGAAGGCGATGACCTTGTCCAAAAGGCTGCCGCACCGCAGGCGCCGCAGCGCGCCGGAACGGCGCAAAGCCGGACCGCAACGAAATTGGATCTGCGCGGTACCGTCTTCCAGCTCCGCGTCTGGCAGGCCCTCCGCCAGATTCCCCGGGGCCAAACGCGCAGCTACTCGCAACTGGCAAAAGAGATGGGCCATCCCCGCGCTACCCGCGCCGTGGCCCGCGCCTGCGCCCTCAATCGCGTGGCGCTCGTGGTGCCCTGCCATCGCGTTGTCGGCGCTGGCGGCGCGCTCACCGGCTACCGCTGGGGCGTGGAACGCAAAGAAGCGCTGCTTCAGGCCGAGAAAAGCTGAGCCGAGAAAAACTGAGCGGCCGCGAGCCCTGGGCGCCTACGCACCCTTTCCCAACCCCGGCGAATTGAGCCATCATCAGAAGGGGCATCGATGCACAGGAGGTCGATGGCATGAACCCCGGTATGAACCCGGGCTTGAACCCGAGCATGGTCCCGAAGGAAGAGTGGGGAAGACCGAATCCCAAGGCGCCGCCCGAGCTCGCGCGGTTCGCCTTTCTCATCGGCCGCTGGCGTTGCGTGGCCAAGGTGCGCATGGAAAGCGGCGAGTGGCAATCGTTCGAGGGCGCGTGGCTGGGCCGCTACATCCTGGACGGGTTCGTTATTGCCGACGAGTACCGCATGACCGGTCCCGCAGGCGAGCTGCTCGTTCTCGGCCTCAACCTGCGCTCCTATGAGGCAGCGCGGCAGAGATGGCACATCAAGTGGATCAGCGGGCTCTCCGGCGCCTGGACCGACCTGGGGTTGGAGGAATTGGGCGGGATCAGGTTCAGCGTGCAGTCGGTCACCTATGTCTTCAAGGAGCCGATGATGGAGCACGCGTTGACGCGAGCCACGTATGCGAATATCTCCGCGGGTCACTTTACCTGGCGTGGCGAATCCTCAGAGGACGGCAAATCCTGGAAGCCGTTCATGGTGGTCGAGTGCGACCGGGTGTGAAAAGCAGGGGCCGTGCGGACGAAGGACGAAAGACCAAGGGGCCAGGCGGCTGAAGGAAGTGGGAGAGATCGGATCCGAGGGGTTGTAATCGGCGCCTAGGGACTCCGGTTACGTTGACACCCCGCTCGCAACCATGCCATAGTGGCGCTAGCCCTTTCATACCAGAGAGTTACAGCGTCCATTTTTGCAGCATCTGCCCCCAGGTCACTGAACTTCGCAGGGAGAAGGGAATGTCAACTTACCACGCAAGAGCGATAGGCGCCCTCATGGCCATCGCCGCCATTGCCTCGTGCACGGCGCACAGCCAATCCGGCAATTCGCAGCCGCCCCCGGCGCAGTCCTCATCCGGCAACGGCGCATCGGCTGCCGAGCCCAATCTCACTCCGCTCGAAACCGTCCAGTACATCAATCAGAAAATTGTCGACCAGACGCGCATCCCCAACGGCATGGACACCGGCTCGGCCACCATGTGGCCCGGGTTTTTTGCCATCGAACAGTCGAAAGGCATTCTCTGGTGGGTGCGGGGAGCGCAGACCAGTGCTTCGGGATGGGAGATTCGCTACTCTTCAGTCCAGGTAGACCAGCTCGATCCCAATCTGCTTACCCTCGGCCTGGGCCACGGCGGCTACGAGGAAATCACCATCAAGTGCAAATCGGGTTCCGACGCCAACAGCGCCAACCCTTGCTGGCACGATTGGGTCGCTTCCTGGGACGATCAATCCTCCGTTCTCAGCGGGGGCCATTTCGGCGATCTGACCGTCGCGCGCGTGGCCGACCATCAGGATCAGCAAGCCCTCAATGGCTATGACGTTTCCGTCTCGCCCCTGAGAAAACAGATCCTGCTCTTCGATGGCAAGCAGAAGCAGTTGATTGACGTGGAGCCGACGAAGCCCTATTCCGAGCTCGCGATTTACCTCGGCGCCGCCGACAGCGATACCGCCGAGAGAGTCCTGCGCGCCCTCAAATACCTGCTCAAGACCATGCCCGCCGCAGTCACCGAATCCGATCCGTTCGGGCCCTGAGGCGATAATCTCAAGAGCCCCGTGCGCAGATGCGCGCGTCTCGACCTTCCTGCGGAGCCCTCGATCGGAGGGAGCAGTCGCCTTCAGGCCAATGAACGCGGGCTTGAGAAGAGAAGCGGCATTAGGCGGGGTGGCTCCGGAGGTGTACCCCTCCGCGATGCGCAACCTTCTGAGCCAACCTTCGCGCGCAAGTGCAACCCTTTAAGCGAACATTGGGCCGCGCACGCCCACCCTGCAAGCGCACATTCGTGGCCGCTACGCGGATTTTGTCGCCACGGCGAGGAGCGTCTGAAAGTGCGGAGGCTCCGCTTCTTTGTCGACGAGGGTGGTCTCGATCTGGCTGAAGCCGGAGCGGGCGAGCATGGCTTCGAGGTCTGATTCGGAAAAGCCCAGCCACTCGTCGGC
>DATJRT010000213.1:0-11248 GCA_035504495.1 Occallatibacter sp. | reverse complement strand
CCTCGCTCAGTAATACGCGTACGCCTTCAAATACCGCTGCCGCAGCTCCACCGGCACTTTTTCCACCAGCCGCAGATAACGCTCGCGGGTGAGGCCCTGATCGGAGACCGGCAGCGCCGCGTACAGCTCCGGCGCCTCCTTGCCCAGCAGCCCGCGCTTCAGAATTCCCTCGTAGTCGCGGACCCGCAGGCCGGACCTGGTCACGCGATTGAGAAAGACCTCCACATCGCGCGCATCGAAAGCTGCATCGATGAGCGCGTGCAACCGCTTGAAGCTCTGCTCATCCCGCACCGCGATCGTTGCCTGCTCAAACATTCTTACCTCAGCCTCTAGCTTCTAGCCACCAGCTTCCAGCCCAATCTCGCCACTTCAAACCTCAGAGGCTCATCCCACCACCGAACAAGCTAGAAGCTAAGAGCTAATAGCTAGAAGCTGTACTTCTGGAGCGGGAGACGGGGATCGAACCCGCGACCAACAGCTTGGAAGGCTGTGACTCTACCACTGAGTTACTCCCGCGAAAAATCAAGTGATCAGTGGTCAGTTGTCAGTGATCAGTTCGATCCTGCTGCGGAAAGCTGAATCGACCTTACCGTTGATGCTCCAACTGACCACTGATCACTGACCACTGCACCTCTGGAGCTGATGACCAGGATTGAACTGGTGACCTCTCCCTTACCAAGGGAGTGCTCTACCAACTGAGCTACATCAGCCCTCTAAACCCAAGCTGCTAGCTTTTAGCCTCTAGCCTCCAGCTCAATTCTGCCGGCGCAGAGCGTGACGCCCACCGCGCAACCACAAGCTGGAGGCTAGTAGCTAGAAGCTGTCCTTCTCTCCCTGCCGGCGCATTTTTTCCGCCTGCCGGGCCAACAAGGTTCGCAACGCCAACCCGCCGATAACGATGAGCGGAACCAGCCTCATCTCCACCGGCCTGCCCAGGACGACGACCTTGCCTGCGTCCATAGTGAACCAAACCAACGCCGCCAGAAGCGCGTACAGCGCGAGAGCCACGGGATAGCGCTTGTCAAGATCCGAGCCGGAGCTCTTCAACTCCCCAATCTCCGGACCGGCTCCCATTTCTTCCCGCGTTGCTTCGCGCATGGGGCACCTCAAAACACCTGGTGCACAGGGGAGGATTCGAACCTCCGTAGCTCGCAAGGAGCGGCAGATTTACAGTCTGCTGCCATTAACCGCTCGGCCACCTGTGCACAGCCGCCCAGCAAGCAACGCGCGCCTGCTGGGAATCCCGAATCCGTCTCCGGCCGGTGAACCTTTCCGCTGCCGGGAAACACGCAATCTTCGCCTCTGCATCCGGCGTGAACACGCCTCAGCGCAATCCCCCTCTCCCGGAAAACCTCCGGCATTGGGGAGCCTGCACCTGAAGTGGGGTCACCGCGAAGGACAGGCCCGGCGCCTCAAAAAACCTGCTCGCCGGTCGAAACTACCGTACTTGCCTTACCGCACTCGCCGTCGTGGGGATCTGGCTCTGGCATTTCTTTGTGGAGCTGGCGAAGGGATTTGAACCCCCGACCCTCTGATTACAAATCAGATGCTCTACCAGCTGAGCTACGCCAGCTCGTGCGCGCAGCCCACGGCTGCGAACACCACGGAAAACCCTTGCGAAACCCCGAATGTACGCGCAGACACACGAAGCCTGCGCACGTACTACGGCACAGAAATCAAGGTTAGCATACCGCCCGGAGCGGAGCAAACCACCGCTTTTCCGCACCGGCGGCGCGCGCGGGGCGAAGATTGCGCTTGACACAGGTGAATTGTCCGGGGGAACCTTGGTGACAACCAATTCTCGTTCAAGGTGGCTTATGGTACTGGGTAAGTCTGTCTCCACCTGCGTGGCAGGGCTGGCGCTGCTGGCGGCCGGCCTGGCTGAACCACTCCTCGCGCAAGCTCCTCCTCCCGCAGCGCAGGCTGCTCCCACAGGCCGCAGGCCGCGGGTGGCAGTGATGGATTTCGATTACGGCACGGTGCAGACCACCGTGGCCGCGGTCTTTGGCACCAACGTGGACGTGGGCAAGGGCATCCAGCAGATGCTGGTCACCGACATGGTGAAGGACGGCAACTTCTCCGTCATTGAGCGCGCGGCCCTGGACAAGGTGCTGAACGAGCAGAACTTCTCCAATTCCAACCGCGCTGACCCCAACAGCGCGGCCAAGATCGGCAAATTGCTGGGCGTGGACGCCATCGTGGTGGGTACTATTACCGAATTCGGCAACGAGACCAAGAAGGAGGGGCTCGGCGGCGGCGGCGGCAGCGGCTGGACGGGCGCCATCGGCGGCTTTCACCACTCCAAGTCCAACGCCAACGTGGCCATTACCGCGCGCATCATCAACATCGATACCGGCGAGATCATGGCCGTAGCCGATGGCGCCGGGACCTCTTCACGCTCGAGCACCGGCGTGGGCGGCGGAGGCGGCAACTGGAATGGCCATGGCGGCGGCGCGGTGGACTTCGGTTCCAGCGATTTCCAGAACACCATCATCGGCGAAGCCACCAAGGCCGCGGTAGATCAACTGGCCAGCAATCTGGACACCCAGTCGGCCAAGGTTCCCGTGCGCACCATCGTGGTGGAGGGAGTGGTGGCCGCGGTCGACAGCGGGCAGGTGATTCTGAACGTGGGCGCCAAGGCCGGCGTCAAGGTGGGCGACGAGTTCAACGTCCTGCGCGTGACCCGCGAGATCAAGGACCCGACCACGGGCGCGGTGCTGCGCCGGCTCACGAACACGATTGGCGTGGTGAGGGCGACGGATGTGGACGATGTTTCCGCCATCTGCTCGCCCGTCTCCGGCACCGACTTCAAAGTGGGCGACACGGTGAAGACGACCACGCAGTGAGATGGACAGCGAGTTAAATAAACTGCGCTAAACACGAATGCCCGCCGCAGGTACGGCGGGCATCGTTTTTGCTCCCTTCGTCGCGCTTACTGGCCGAGGAACTGCTCCAGCTTGCGCAGCTCTTCGTTGGCCTTGTCCATGTAATCGCGGGCGGCGTCGAGGTCGTGGTCGTGGATGGCGCGGTCGGCCTCGCGCAGATCGTTGTTCATGCGATTGAGCTCGCCCACCACGTCGCCGCGCATGTCATAGCCCTGCGCCTGCTGCTGTTGGCGGAGCTGTTGCACCTGGCCGGTGACCGAATCGGCGCGCGCGTCCAGGTCCATGTAACGGTCGCGCGCATGGCGAACTTCTTCAGGCGAAGGTCCAGGCGGCGGTGCGGGCTCGGTGGGAGGCATAACTTCCTGGGCCGCTGAACCCGCTCCCGTTTGACCCGCTGCGGACTGGTCCGCTTGAGTGGAACCGGCTTGAGATGGACCGGCGCTGCTATAGGGTGGACGAACCGGCTTTGCGGCAGGCGTACCGGCGCCAGGGCTGGGCGCAGCGGGCTGGGTTGGGCCTGCGGGATTCGCGCTCGATGGCGGCGCGGCCGGCTGCGGGGTGGAAGTGGTCGCGGCGGGCGTCGCGTTCGCGGCCGTCTGCGTGCCCGTCTTCTGGCCCGCGTGGGTGGGGAAGAAGCGCGGCAGAAGGGCGAAGGCCGCGGCAATCGCGAGCACCGCGGCCAATGCGCCCAGGCCGATCCACAAGCCGCGATGGCCTTTGGTCTGCGGCGGCATGGCGGCCACGGGAACGGGAGCAAAGCCCGGCGTGGCATGGGGTGCGGGATTGGGCGTTGCAACCGGGATCGGACCCGAGGCGGAAGCAACCGGCTGGAACGACGGCGCGGCCACGGGAACCGGAACCGCGGCGGCAGCGGCAACGCCTGCAGGCGCGGCCTGGTGCTCGCGCAGGGACTTGAGCGCACTGCGAAACTCCTCCGCCGTTTGGAAGCGCGCGCCCGGATCCTTGGCCATGGCGCGCAGAACAATGTCATTCAGCTCGCGCGAGAGCGTAGGGTTCCACTGCGCCGGAGGTGCGGGCGTCTCGTTAAGCTGCGCGTTGAGCACGCTGTAGGAGGTCTCGGCCTGGAACGGCTTGCGCCCGGTAAGCATCTCGTAGAGGGTCACGCCGAAGGAGTAGATGTCGCTGCGGCCGTCCACTGTGCCGCCGCGCACCTGCTCGGGCGACATGTAATAGATGGAGCCCATGGTGGTGCCGGGGCGGGTGAGGTTCAAGTCCTCAGTGGATTTGGCGATGCCGAAGTCCATCAGCTTGACCACGCCGTGGGTGGTGATCATGATATTGGCCGGCTTGATGTCGCGATGGGTCACGCCCTTGCCGTGCGCATAGCTGAGCGCGGCCAGCACCTGCAGCGAATAGTCGATGGCCTGCTCGAGCGACGGACGCATGGGCAGCCTTTCGAGCGTGGTGCCCTCCACGTACTCCATCACCATGACGAACTGGTTCTGAATCTGGAACGCGGTGCGCAGTTGCGTGATGTTGGGATGGTCGAGTCCGGCGAGGGTGCGAATCTCCGCCATGAAGCGGGCCGCGAGCTCCGGCTGAGCCGCGAAATCGGGAAGCAGGATCTTCATCGCTTCTTCGCGATGGGAGATCACGCTGCGCACCTTGTAGACGCGGCCCATGCCGCCGGTGCCGAGTAGCGCCACGACCTCATAGTCGCCGACGCGCTGACCAGTCTCCTCTGCCATACTGAGGCCTCCTCGGTGTAGAAGGAAAATACCGGGAAAAACGGGGCCCAAATTGCCGGAGGTGCTACGAGTCTACTCCTGTTGCGCAAGAGCCGGCCACTAAATCCGCAGGGTGCGATCAGCCTGCGGCTAACCTTGGTCACGTCATGCGGTTGCGCGGCGAGCGGGGAGAAATTTCAGCCTCCGGCACTCAGGCTTCGACAGCCTCAATGGACAGCCGCGGGTCCTCCTGCGAACTGAGGATGGCGGCCAGAAAGGCGGTCAGGACGAAGAACACCCAGCATCCCAGCAGATAGGGAAGATGGGGCGCGAAGCGTTTCGCGAAGAAATGCATGTGCGGACCCCAGAGGGAGCGGGTGAAATCGAGGAGCGGATAACCGAGACTGAAGAAAAGCCCGGTGAAGCGCAGGCTCCAGCGCATCCAGCCGGGGCACCAGCGGCGATAGGTGCGCAGAAGCTGGCGGCCGCTCTCGCTGCGCGCGAGGTCGATATAGAGAGCGACCGTGCAGCCGAGAGAGACAGCGAGCATGGTGCCGCAGACCCAGTAATACGCATGAAGCGGAAGACGGCCGGCGCCGATAAAGCTGGCCGCGAGCAGGACCGCGCTGGCGGCGAATCCTGCCAGGCCAACGAGCTCCGCGACGCCGCAGAGCAGACGCAGGGTGGGCGTGAGCGCGTGCACCGCTTCCCCGGCAACCAGCGTCCCCGATTGCGCCCTGGTTCTCGGTTCCGGCATTTCAGGCAGGTCCGCACCCGCAATCTCCGACTCAAACAGGACTGACTCCGCGGGGTTGGACGGATTTACATGGACGAGTACGGTGCGGTTCTTGAACTGGCTCACCCAGCGCCGGGCCTCGCGCTTAGCGGAGAAGACCCGCTGGTACTCGCCCATCTGCAGCTCGGGGTTGCGATAGAAGTAGGTGAGCGAGCCCACGTAGTACGGCTTGTGGGCAGCGTATTCCTCCACGACCGTGGGCACTTCGATGGCGGCCGTGATGGTGGGCCAGTTGCGCACTTTTCGCTCCCGCGCCGCCTGCTTCCAGCGTGTCCACAGCTTGCGCAGCCAGCGCCCTGCCACGGCTACCACGGCTGCGATCGCCGGCCCGTAAATCTGCGGCAACGCCAGCAGCCTCAGCGCTGCGTGGATAACGGAGCCTCCGGGTTGGGAATACGCCGGCATCGATCGGGAAATCCGTTTTGTTCAACCCAATGATTGCCAGCTTAGCCGGTGCGCCTTCTTTGTCAATCCCACAGAAATATCCTGGCGGGTCTCGAAGGCATAACTGGAAAGCATGCCGTCGATTCCGATGCGATGACCGTGAAGAACTGACGCCCGGAGCCATTGGGTGCGCACCGGGCCGCGCAGGCGAGGACGCCGGCCGGCGTGCGGCCCGCCCGCCGGTGTTAGGGTAATCCTTGGCGGTCTCCGTGGCCGCCAGGCATGAACCGACGCACGCGCAGAACGCTTCTGATTGTGGCCGCGGTCCTGGTTTTGCTGGCCCTGGCCGTGTTTCTGCGCTCGAAGGCTCCGCCGGAAGCGGCGCGGTTGCTGCCCGAGTCCGACGGCATCATCTACATCAATCTCAAGCCCATCCGCAGCTTCTTCCGCAAGGTAAAGCCGCCGGAGCGCGATCCCGATTACGAGCAATTTGTGGACGCGACCGGCATCGACTGGGAGCGCGATCTCGACCAGGTGGCGATTGGCCTGCACCGCATGCAAGACCCCAACGGGCCGAACGGCCAGGTGGCGTACTCCCTGGTGCTGGTGGGCCGGGTGACGGGCACAAAACTGAATGCGTGGCTCGAGAGCCACGCCGCCCGGCGCGAGAGCTACGCCGGCAAAACCATCTATGACATTCCCTCAGAGGGGCGCACGGTGCGCGTGGCGCAGATCGGCTACGACATGCTGGCGATTTCGAACACGCCCACGCCGGAACAGATTCACTCCATGATCGACCGGCACCGCACGGCCGCGCTGCCCTTTGCCGGCTCATCGCTTCTGGCCGCGCACTATCACGAAGTGCCGCTGCTCTCGGTCGCCTGGGGCATCGGCCAGATCGGGCTGCCGTTTTCTGACAGCGGCGCCATCCGCATCTTCGGCTTCTCGCTGCCTCTCCAGCCGGACTCCACCATCATTGCCAGCGTGGCGCCCGCGCTGCCCGTGCCCGGCTCGCTGGGCGCGCTGCGCATGAAGGTGGAGGAGATTGCGCCCACGGAACAGGATGCCCAGAGCCAGGCCGCCGATCTGGCCACTCTGGTGACGCTGGCGCGCGGCCTTGCCGCGCCCCTGGGCGACAGCACCGCCAATCACGGGCTCAAGGAGCTTTTGCGAACCGCGGAAGTCACGCAGCATCGCGATCATGTTGTGGTGACGGCTACGCTGCCGGCGAGTTTTCTGGCGACCCTGGCCAAAGGCGAAGAACCGTCCGCGACGGCGAGCGAGTGAGGAGAGACGAGCGGGGTTAGCGGAGTTGGCGCAGCCCGAGGGCTTCTACGGTCTGCGGATCAACCACCGATTTGCCATCCTTGTCCCGCACCGCCACGCCAAAGCCGTTGTGATAATCCCACATGGCCCAGCCGATGCCATCGGCCTCGAGCGCGCTGCGCACGTCGCGAATCCAGTTGGTGCGCGAGACCGGATCGGCCGCCGCGCGATAGACGCCGAATTCGTTGCAGATGAGAGGAACATGGTTCGCCAGCGCCCAGCCGGCGGCCTCGTCGATGAGCCGGCGGATGTGATCGGCGTTCCAGTCATCGAGCCAGTAGTTTTCCAGTTGAAAGCGGTCGACGCGGCCCGGGATCTCCATGAGCAGCGCCTGCATGGAGCTCGCCGTGGGCGGGTAGGGAATGCCGTGCTCGTAGCGCCACCACGGCGTGCTCCAGGTTGCGCCCTGATGGGTGAACTCGTGGGGATCGTAGAAATGGAAGTTGTAGATCACGTTGCCGTCTTCGAGGGGATGCAGGCCGAGCAGGTCAACGATGTCAGAGTAGTTGGGGCCGGTGGCGATGATGGTGTTTGCCGGCGCGGCTTCGCGGATGGCCGCGGCCACGCGGGCCTGGATGCCCGCCCAGCGATAGGGATCGTTGACTTCGGGCTCATTGAGAATCTCAAAGAAGACGCGGTCCGGATCGCGGCCGGCGTAATGCGCGGCGAGCTTGCGCCAGAGCGCGACCAGGCGATCGACGGCGGCGTTGTCCGTGCGCAACTGCTGCTTGTAGTTGTCCTCCGGATGCAGGTCAATGGTCACGGCCATGCCGTCGGCGAGGATGGTATCCACGGCGCGATCGAGCCTTCCCGCAAAGTCGTCGTTGAGGCCGTCGGCGCCGCGCGGGTATTGCTCGAGAGGAGCGGCGTCAATGCTGAGGCGCACGTTGTCGAAGCCCAGCTTCGCCATGGTGGCGATGTCTTCCGGGGTGGTCTCCGTGTCAGTGTGCTGGGCGGAGTAGTCGCCGGGATTCTGCGAGAACCAGTGCGAGGCGTTGATGCCGCGGCGGAGGTGCTGGCTGGCGCGGGCGAAAGCGATGGCCAGGCCGGCGGCGCGATCCGGCGCCGCGGTCTGTGCCGGGGTCTCGCTCTGCGCCTGCGCCGCAAGCGCCGAACCAAGCAATACTGCCGCCAGGCAGCAGCGGAAAAGCACGCGTCAACCCTCCTTGCTGAGTCAACCCTCCTTGCTTAAAGGAGCCTCCTTTTGCACCGCTCCTTGGGCACCGATGGGTCTCTCGCAGGTAATCGAGGCCAGTGCCCACCATAACACCGGGAAGAGAATTCTGCCTTGCGCAGCGCTCGGATACGGCAGCAGAATGAAGCCATCTCTTGGGAAAGCAGGCTTCAATGAATGAATTGAACTTCCCCTGGCTCTTTCAGCGCATAAACCAATTTCGCATCTTTCCCCTCGCAGCCGCGGGGTTCTTTGCCGCAACTCTTTTCAGCACCCCGGTCCGGGCGCAAAACGCCGCGCCGCCCGGCCCATTGGCCGCGGTGCAACCGGCGCCCGCGAATCCGGCGGCATCGAATTCCGTGCCCAGTTCCGACGATGCGTGGCTGCAGAAGGCCGGCAGCCTTTATTACTCCACCGCCAAATCGGGCCTGGGCGGATTCGACTGCGCCGTGCATCCCGACTGGCGCACGCTGTTTTCCAGCGCCAACGCCGGCTCGCCCATCGACGCCAACGACGCCCGCATTCTTCTGCTGGAAAGCGTGAAGATCAATCTCCATGCGCATCTTGAGGGCGGGTCCACGCTCGAGTGGACGCCGCAGACCAGCAACGGCGAGCCGCTCGACCAGGATGCCTCCACGCTGCTGACGAAGATGCACGAGGTCACGGAACAGACCCTTGAGGGCTTTCTGCAGTTCTGGACTCCGTTTATCGACGGCTCCGTGGTGCCCGCCTCGGCGGATGGGCTCACCATTACGCACAGCGGCAGCGTGAATACGATTCACGCGCAGGACAGCGATCTCTCGCTCACGGAGACCTTCTCAAACGACATGCTGCTGGAGCACTTCGACGTGGACCAGAACGGCATCTCCATCAAGTTCCAGCCGGCTTACAAGCCCACGGGGCAGGGGTTGCTGGTGAAGAGCTTTCAGGCGCACGTGCAGCCGGCGGGTGTGCCTCCGGAGCAGGCGGAGGAGATGCACGCGGAAATCGAATACCAGACGCTCGAAGGATTTCCGATTCCGTCCCGCCTCAATATGGCGACGAGTACGGGGCAATTCAATTTCACCCTGGATGGCTGCACCGTGAGCCGGTTGCAGAGGCCCGAGCCGGCCAACGTGGTGAAGCCGGCGCTGCAATAAAAACGGCTCCCGGACTGCGGGAGCCGTTTCGCACCATCCGGTTCGAGGAAGGTTATTGCCCTGCGCCGGAGGAGGGCTGGCTCAGGCCGGCTTCCTCGGCCTGCTCATAGGTCATGCGCAGATACTTGTGCGGATTTACAGGAACGTTGTGCACGCGCACTTCGTAGTGCAGGTGCGGTCCCGTCGCGCGTCCTGACTGGCCCACGTAGCCGATGACCTGGCCGCGCAGAACATGTTCGCCCGGGAGCACCGCAAAGGCCGAGAGATGCGCGTAGACCGTGGAGAGATCGTGCCCGTGATCGATGACCACTTCACGCCCGTAGCCGTTGCCCAAGGCCGCTTCGGACACATCTCCGTCGGCGGCGGCGCGCACCGGGGTGCCGTAGGGAGCGTCGATATCGATCCCGGTATGAAATGCGCCCTCACCATTGATGGGATCCAGGCGCTCACCGAAGCTCGAGGCCACGCGGCCTTCCACGGGCCAGAGCGAGGGCGCGTCGGCAAGCATCGTCCAGTCGCCGCCGAAGTCCGGCGTGAGCCCGCTGGCGAGCGCCTCCGTAACCCGGCCGGATAACGCGTCGTTGCGCAACGCGTAGAACTCGTCAATGGAGTGCGCAATCTGCTGCGGGCTGGTGTCATCGGCCTGCGCCAGGCTGGGAGGTGGGGGTGCGGCGGCCGCGCGCGCGGCGGCCTGCGCCTTGGCTTCGGCGGCCATGCGGTTCTGGCGCAATCCGTAGAGAGCCGTGACCTCATTGGCCAGCGCGCCCAGTGAAGCCACCTGCACGCTGCGGTCATGGGCAATCTGCGCCATCTGCTTGTAATCCTTGCGCAGCGTCTCGCGGTCCTGGCGCACCTGGTTGTAACTCTCGGTCTTCACCAGCATGCGGGTATAGGAGCCGGCCAGACCGACGATGGTGAACGCGCCCACAATGGCCGCGGCCACAAAGGCGTAGGCATAGCGCAGCGGCAGCGGGATCTTGCGAATCCGGCCGTCTTCGTCGCGAGCTACAAAAAGGATGTAATAGCGCTTGCGCAGCATTCGCCTTCTCATTTCTTCGCAACGCGCCGCAGATGGCACAATCGCACTGCTCTGCGGGACCAAGACGGTCCGGCTCAAGAACCACATGCGCGCCCGGGTGGGCGCAGCAACCCAAGAAAACTTTGTTAAGGCTAACAAACGGTAGTTTGCCGGGTCAATGTAACTTCAGGGGCACATCCCGGAGATTTTTCCGCCATCGAGGAACCCCGGCTTGCGCCCGGAGGTCGGCTCACGACCCCAGTCAGGGTGGACGCGGAAAACGCGCCTTGGGTTGGCACGCCGGCCGGAGGTTCAATCCAAGTTATTTAGGATCAGAGCGAACCCTCGCTGGTCAGAGCCTGAGCGGCTCCGGGTTTTTCGCCTTTTCCTCGCCCTGAACGGCCAGCCCCGGCCGGTTTGCCCTATCTTCAAGGAGGATGAGCCTCGAACGGAAAGCGGTGGAAAACTCAAGCAAGCCCTTGCGGGACGGCGCCGGCGAACGGGCGCTGCTCGCCCGGATTCGCGCGCGGGCGCGGCCGCCGGCAGGCCGGGATCTGACTCTCGGCATCGGCGACGACTGCGCGCTGCTGCGCCTGCGGCCTGGCGAGGAGATGGCGGTAACCACCGATCTCTCTATCGACGGCCGCCATTTTCGCCTCGACTGGCACCCGCCGGAGTCGGTTGGCTATCGCGCGCTGGCTCGCGGCTTGAGCGACCTTGCGGCCATGGGCGCGCGGCCAGTGGCGGCATTTCTGTCGCTTGGCCTGCCTGCGGAGCTTGTCCGGAATGGGGGAGCGCGGAGTGCGTGGGTCGACGGCTTTCTCGATGGATTTCTCAA
>DATJRT010000212.1:0-9427 GCA_035504495.1 Occallatibacter sp. | reverse complement strand
CCCAGGGTCGACGTGTTCACGGCAACGCCGGTTCCCACGGTCACGGTTACGGTCTGCGTAACCGCTGTGCCCACGGCCGGCGTTACCGTCAACGTGTAGGTCGTCGTGGCCGCGGGGGTCACGCTGACGGGCGTGCCGCTGGTGACGGCGATGCTGCCGGGCGTAATCGCGCCCGTGCCGCCGGTGAAGTCCGCCGTCAGGCTGGTGCTGCTGCCAAGCGCAATCGGGTTGGGGCTGGCGGTGAAGCTGGAGATGCTGGCGCCGGAGTTCACGGTCACCGTGACCGTCTGCGTAATCGCTGTGCCCACGGGCGGGGTTACGGTGAGCGTGTAGGTAGTGGTCGCCGCCGGGCTCACGCTGACCGGCGTGCCGCTGGTGACGGAGATGTTGCCGGGCGTGATGATGCCCGTGCCGCCGGTGAAGTTTGCCGTCAGGCTGGTGCTCGATCCGGCCTCAATCGGGTTGGTGCTGGCGGTGAAGCTGGTGATGGCCGGAACCGGATCGACGGTCACTGTAACTGTCATGGTTGCGTCGACGGTGCCCACGGGCGGGGTTACGGTGAGCGTGTAGGTGGTGGTCGCGGTCGGGGTCACGCTGACGGGCGTGCCGCTGGTCACCGAGGAGCTGTAGCCGCCTGACGCCGTGATCAGGCCTGTTCCGCCGCTGAAGACCGCCGTAAGGCTGGAGCTCGATCCGGCTTCAATCGGCGATGGGCTGGCGGTGAAGCTGGTGATTACAGGCACGGGATCGACGGTTACCGTCGCCGTTTGGGTGATGGCGCTGCCGGTGGCCGGCGTCACGGTGAGGGTATAGGTAGTGGTCGCCGCCGGAGTCACGGTCACCGGCGTGCCGCTGGTGACGGAGGAGCTGAAGCCGCCTGACGCCGTGATCAGGCCGGTTCCGCCGCTGAAGACCGCCGTAAGGCTGGTGCTCGAACCGGCTTCGATCGGCGATGGACTGGCGGTGAAGCTGGTGATGGTGGGCGGAGTTCCGCCGCCTCCGCCGCTGTTGATGTTCCCGCCGCACCCGGCCAGGCTGAGCAAAGCTAAAGGGGTCCACACAATCGCCGCATGCGCAACCAGAACACGTCTCATGGCACTCCCTGAACAAAATCCCGCCGGGCACGATCCCGCCGGGCAAAATGGATAAATTAAGAAGCCGCACCATGATAACGCTCCCTTGCCGCGGTTGGCGAGGAATTGCTCGCAAGCGGCGCTTACCAAAGGGCCGCGCATGCGGTTGCGGCGACGGGAAGACGCGAGCGAGCTCATCGAGCCGCGCTGCTACACTGTTCGGGGCAAACGCTTTCTTCCCGTGAATCCGCTTTGAGGATGGCCATGCTGCTCGAGTCTCTGCGCCGCGAAGTTCTGCACGCCAACCAGGAGATTGCGCGCCGCGGCCTGGCGCCGCACACCTTCGGCAACGCCAGCGGCATCGATCGATCCGGCCGCGAACCGCTTGTAGTCATCAAGCCGAGCGGCGTCGATTACGCTTCCCTGACGCCTGCCGATCTGGTGGTCACCGATCTCGCCGGCAAAATTGTGGAGGGCACGCTGCGCCCTTCGAGCGACCTGGACACGCACACGCTCCTCTATCGCGAATTTTCCGCGATCGGCGGCATTGTGCACACGCACTCCGAGTTCGCCACCGCGTGGGCGCAGGCAGGCCGCGCCATCCCCTGTCTCGGCACCACCCACGCCGACTATTTCCATGGCCCCGTTCCCGTGACCGAGCCGCTCACCGCGGAAGAGGTGGCGGAAGCGTACGTGCGCAACACCGGGGCCGTGATTGTGCGCCGTTTTCGCCGCGAAGCTCTCGATCCCGCCGCCGTCCCCGGGGTTCTGGTTGCCGGCCACGCGCCCTTTGCCTGGGGCCGCTCGCCGGCGGAGGCGGTGGAGCACGCCGACGTGCTCGAGTACATCGCCCGCCTGGCCTGGCGGAGCATTCTTCTTCAGGCGCCGGAAGCGGGAATCCCGGCCTACGTCTCCGAGCACCACTACCTGCGCAAGCATGGTCCCAAAGCGACGTACGGGCAGCCGAAGGACTCCGGCAATCTTTCTTAAACGGCCCCCAGAAAGCCGAACCGACCGCCGAGTGAGGGCCATCGGCTTGAGAGCCCCCCGCGCGGTAAATCACGATGCGCCATGGCCCTACCGATTTCCGTAATCTCCTTCGCTTCTATGGATTGCCGCTCCCATTTTTTGCATTTTGGAGCGCTTCCCAGCCGCCGCAAGGTTGACGCCCGCGCTTGCATTTCGTCCATATCATGTTTCTTCTCTGGCGCTTGCGACCCGCTCCGCGGTGTGTACCCGCGCCGCCGCGCGTGGCAATGGAAGTGCAGTAACGATTTAAGATGATGTAGAAACCGAGCCATGGAGACCAATCTCCTGAATCGCGTGCAGACGGGGCTGCTTGCCTTGGCAACAGCCGTGCTGTTCGTGTTGGCAATTTTCAACCTGCAGCAGGAGCGCCAGACCCCGCAGCCGGACGATGGCATCTGGTGGCACGAAGTTCGGGGCGGACTCCAGGCGGATAAGGTTCTGCCGGACAGCGCGGGACAGCGCGCCGGCATTCAGGTCGACGACCTGCTGACGGGCGTGAGCGACGGTCCGGAGGCTCCGGTCACCACGGTGCACCGGCTGGCAGACCTGGAACAGATGCTGTTCAGCACCGGGCCTTACGGGCAGATCTACTACGTCATCACCCGCGATGGCATTCCCCTCGACACGCCCATCAAGGTGATTCCGGTCGCGGCCGACCACAGCCTGCAGCTTGGCCTGCGGGTGATCGGGCTGATCTATCTGATCATCGGTTTTTACGTTCTCTTCCGCCGCTGGGGTGCGCTGCGGGCCACCCATTTCTATCTCTTTTGCCTTGTTTCTTTCGCGTTGTACGCTCTGAAGTACACGGGGAAATTCGACACCCTCGACTGGACGGTTTTCTGGGTCAACGTGGCGGCAGAAGCGCTGCAGCCGGCGCTGTTCCTGCACTTTGCCCTCAGCTTTCCCGAGGAGCGCTTCAAGAGCCTGCATCGCCGCTGGCTGCTGCCGTTCATCTATGCGCCGGGTGCAGGGCTGTTTGTTCTGTGGCTCTGGTCCATCACCACGCGCGAAGCCACAAAGATGCTTCTCGACGAGTTGAACAAGGCCGCGACCCTGTATGACGCGATCTTCTACGTCTCCGCGGCGGTGCTCTTCTCGCTCAGCTATCGCCGCGCCGACTCGCCATTGCTGCGCCAGCAGTTGAAATGGGTTACGCGGGGAACGCTGCTGGCGGTGATCCCGTTCACCGTTCAGGCCGTGTTCTTCCTCTCAAGCCAGCGCCTGCCCAGCCTGCTCGAGGGGCTTGCGGGGCTCTCGCAGATTTTCCTCCCGCTCACCTTCGGTTGGGCGATCGTGCGTTACCGGCTGATGGATACCGACCTGATCTTCAAGCGCAGCGTGGCGTACATGCTGTCCACGGGTCTCATCCTCGGGGGCACGTACGGCATCATCGCGCTGATCTCAGTGCTGGTGCACAACGCCATGCCGGAAGCGGTGCGGGAGTGGGGCCTGGTGGCGGCGATCGTGATCACGGCGGCCATCTTCGACCCGCTCAAGCGGCGGGTGCAGGGCTGGGTCGATCGCGCCTTCGACCGCCATCGCTACGATTACCGGCGGGCGCTGGTCGAGTTCGGCCGCGGCCTGAGCTCGGAGACGAACCTGAGCGCACTGCTCAAGTCGATTGTCGATCAGTTGCCGCGCACGCTGCTGGTGGCGCGGGTGGCCATCTTTCTCCATCAGGACTCGCGCCTGCGCCTGGCGGCGTCGCACGGCCTGCCGGAAAAGCTAGGCGCGGGCGGCGCCAGCACGGAGCATCTCGATCTGGGCTTTCTCGATTTCAACGAGGATCGCGGCCACCGGCATATCTTTTTTGAAAACGCCCAGGCTGCGCTGCACCTGCCCCCGAGCCAGCAGCGCACCGCCGCTTTGCTCGATCTGAACTACTACCTGCCCTGCCGCGCGGCCGCAGGCGAACTGCCCGATAGCTCGCCGGCCACGCGCACCATCGCCGTGATCGGCCTGGGGCGCACGCTGGGCGGCGATTTTCTTTCGAGCGAAGACGTGGAACTGCTGGAATCGCTGGCCAGCTACATCGGCATCGCGCTGCAGAACGCCAGCCTCTACGCGCGGCTGGAAGAACAGATCGGCGAGTTCGAGCGGCTGAAGGAGTTCAACGAGAACATCGTCGAGTCAATCAACGTGGGCATCTTCGCCATCGATCTGAACGACCGCATCGAGAGCTGGAACGCACAGATGGAGGCCATGTACGCGCTCAGCCGCGCCGAAGCCCTGGGCCGCGAGCTGCGCTCGGTTTTCCCCGCGCAGCTGATCGAGGCACTGGACGGTTTCCGCAACGAGCAGGGGGTGCACCACCTCTACAAATTTCCGCTCACCACCCGCGCCGGCGAGCAGCGCACCACCAACATTGCCGTGGCGCCGCTGCTCTCGCGGGATTTTGTCTCTGTGGGGCGCATCATCCTGGTGGACGACATCACCGAGCGGGTGACGCTGGAGGCCCAGCTTACGCAAGCCGACAAGCTCAGCTCCATCGGCCTGCTGGCGGCGGGCGTGGCCCACGAGATCAACACCCCTCTCGCCGTGATCTCCTCCTACGCGCAGATGCTTTCCAAGCAGCTCCGCGGCGACGGACGCCTGGGCCCGGTGCTGGACAAGATTACGCAGCAGAGCTTCCGCGCGGCCGAGATCGCCAACGGCCTGCTCAACTTTTCGCGGACATCTTCCACGGAATTTCGCGACACCGATCTGAACCAGGTTATCCGCGACACGCTTTCGCTGCTCGAGCACCAGTTCAAGACGGCGCAGATCGCCATCGATCTGGAGCTGACCGACGAGCTGCCGCCCATTCACGGCAACTCCGGCAAGCTGCAGCAGGTGTTTCTCAACCTGCTGCTGAACGCCAAGGACGCCATGCCCGGCGGGGGGCGGCTGCGCGTGGCCACGGCGGTCAATGGACACGTGGAAGCACTGGTGTCAGACTCCGGCAGCGGCATCGCTCCCGAGCATCTGAAGCGCATCTACGATCCTTTCTTCACCACCAAAACCACCCCCAGGGCCGGCGACCGGCGGGGCACGGGACTGGGGCTCTCCGTCTCCTATGGCATCATTCAGGAACACGCCGGCAAAATTCATGTGGAGAGCGCAGTGGGCGCGGGCACAACGTTTCATCTCGAATTCCCAATGCTGAGGAACTCCGTCCATGTCTGAGGTCGCATTGCCCCTGAACGCGCCCGTCTCCGCAAGCGGTTCGAATGGCAGCACCAGCGCCGCCAACATCCTGGTGATCGACGACGAGTCCAGCATTCGCGAGTCGCTGGAGGTGCTGCTCTCGCTGGAGGGCTACTCCACGGTAGCGGTGGGCGAGGGCGCGGAGGGTCTGCGGCAGCTGGAAGTGGATAACTTCGACCTGGTTCTGCTCGATCTGGCGCTGCCGGGCCAGAGCGGCATGGAGCTGCTACCGCTGATCAAGGAGCGCCAGCCGGATTTGCCGGTCATCATGATCACGGCGTACGGGACCGTGGACAACGTGGTGGAAGCGGTGCGGGCCGGGGCGGAGAACTTCGTCCAGAAGCCGTGGGACAACGAGAAGCTGCTCGCCGATATCCGCTCGGCCGTGGCCCGCCATCGCGCCGAAGAGGAGAATCTCCAGCTCAAGCGGGCGCTGAAACAGCGCTACAACTTTGCCAACCTGGTGGGCAAAAGCGAGTCCATGCTGCGCGTCTTCGACCTGGTGGCGCAGGTTGCGCCCAGCCGGTCGACGGTATTGGTTCAAGGCGAGAGCGGCACCGGCAAAGAGCTGATCGCCAAAGCCATTCACGCCAACTCGCCGCGCCGCGAAAAGCCCTTTGTGCCCGTGAATACCAGCGCGGTGCCGTCGGAGCTGCTCGAGTCCACGCTCTTCGGCCACGTCAAGGGCGCCTTCACCTCGGCCATCGCTTCAAAGAAAGGCCTGTTTGAAGTGGCCAACGGGGGAACGCTGTTTCTGGACGAGATCGCCACCATGGGCATGGACACGCAGGCCAAGGTGCTGCGCGTGCTCCAGGACAAGCGCTTCATGCATCTCGGCGGGATTCAGGAGATCCAGGTGGACGTGCGCATCATCGCCGCCACCAACGTCGATCTGCGCCAGGCGGTGCGCGAGGGCAAATTCCGCGAGGACCTTTTCTACCGCCTCAACGTGATCACCGTGGACCTGCCGCCGCTGCGCGCGCGCCGCGAAGACATTCCCCTGCTGGCGCAGCATTTCCTCGACTACTACGCCGCCGAAAACGCCGTGCCCGCGCGCAAGCTCTCCGCGGACGCACTGCGCGCGCTGGTGGATTACGACTGGCCCGGCAACGTGCGCCAGCTGGAGAACGCCATCGAGCGCGGCGTGGTGCTTTCCTCCGGCCCGCTCATCGGCGCCGATCTGCTCCCCGGCGAAATCACCGGCCGCAGCTTTCAGGATGCGCTCCTCGACCACAACCCCAACTCTTCGCTGTTCGACATTCTCGAAGTCATCGAGCGGCGCATCATCATCGAGAAGCTGGAGCGCTGCAACTGGAACCAGACCGAGGCCGCGGAGCAGTTCCGCATTCCGCTCTCCACGCTTAACCAGAAGATCAAGCGCCTGAACATCGAGATCCGCAAAAAGGGCAGGGAATAAGCGCGCTCAGCTTGCGGCCTGGAGCCACATGCGGAGAAACCGGCGCAACTCTTCCGGCGGCTTCAGCCATACATCCGCCTGGGTTTTGCGCGGCTCGCGCCGCACCAGCACGCTCAAGCCGCGGCCTTTGATGGCGGCAAACGCCGCCTCGTCGGTAATATCGTCGCCAAGATAAGCGGCGGGAGCCTGCGCGACGCCGGTTTTCCCGGGCTCGGGTTCGAAATCGTCCAGGATCGCCTTTACCGCGCCGCCCTTGTCGCGGCCCGCGCGCAGTTCCAGCCCACATTCGAATTCGAGCAATTGCAGCCCGCCGGCCTGGGCCAGCGGCGCGAACAGCGCGCGCGTGCGCTTCTCGATGTCTCGCGCCTTGCGCGACGCCATACCGCGCCAGTGCATCACGGCGGCGTTGGGCTTCTCTTCAAAGAGACCGCCGAAGGCATCGCAGCGCAGCTTTGCGCGCAGAGTATCGAGGTTGGCACGCACGGCTTCCGCGGCTGGCTCCATCTCGCGGCGGCCATCCGGATGCAGCCGCTCGGCGCCATGCAATCCCCACACGGCGGGCGGCGTCTCCAGGTTCAGCAGGCGCACAATTTCTGCGCCCGGCCGGCCGCTGATCACTTCGATCCGCGTTTTTTTCCGGCTTTGGATGAGATTGAGAAGCTGGCGAACTCCGGCCCAGGGCACGGCCTTGAAGCGGTCCACGCGGAAGGGCGCCAGGGTGCCATCGTAGTCGAGCAGCAGCAGGGAAGTTGCGGCGCCCGCAAATTTCCGGAAAAATTCCTGGAGTGTGACTTCCGCGTGCGTCAACCTGGGTTCGCCTTCCACGCCGGTTCGAGTCACGGAACGGAGATGGATTCGGAGCGGCTCACGTCCATGCCCTCGGCGTCATCCAGCCGCAGCTCGCGCAGATCGCCCAGCACGCTTGCGGCCCACAGATAGATATTGTGCTCCATCACCTGGCGGCGCATGCGCTGCATTCTTTGCCGCCGGTCGGCGCGGCTCATCTCCAGGCCGGCGCGGATGGCCTCAGCCGAGGCGCGGGTGTCGTAAGGATTCACGATCAGCGCATCGCGCAGCTCGACCGCGGCGCCGGTGAATTTGCTCAGCACGAGAACGCCATCCTCGTCGTCGCGCGCGGCCACGTATTCCTTGGCCACCAGGTTCATGCCGTCGTGCAGCGAGGTAACCAGGCAGAGGTCGGCGGCCTGGTACCAGCGCCTGACCTCATCGTGATCGCACTGGCGCTCGATCAGCACCACCGGCTTCCAGTGCGCCGTCTGGTAGCGCCAGTTGATGCGCTCCACGGTTTCTTCCACGCGCAGGCGCAGGTCAGCATAACTGGGAATGCGCATGCGGCTGGGCGCAGCGATCTGGGCCATGGTCAGACGCTCGCGATAGTAGGGATGCTCTTCGAGCAGCTGCTCGAGGGCCGTCAGCCGCTCGAGAATTCCCTTGGTGTAATCCATGCGGTCCACGCCCAGGGCGAGCTGCTCCGCGCGCACGCCAAACTCGCCCAGCAGACTGCGGCGCTCGCGGGCGCGATGCTCCTCCTCGACAGCATCGTCGGTGCCCGCGCCCACGTGGGGCACGCCCTCACAAGCCACGCTGATGGGATAAGAGCGCACGGTGGAGAAATGCCCGCGCCGGCTCACGGTCATGTGATCGCGATCGGTCCGCGATTCCAGGACGCGATCCACGGTGGCGAGAAAATTGTGGCAGTGGAGGGGAATGTGAAAGCCGATGAGATCGGCGCCCAGCAACCCGTCGAGCAGCTCGGCCTGCCATGGGCAGATGCCGAAGGCTTCAGGATTGGGCCAGGGAATATGCCAGAAGATGGCCACGCGCGCATCGGGGCGCGCCCTCTTGAGGAGGCGCGGCAGGAGGGCAAAGTGATAATCCTGCACAAACACCACCGGCTCTTCGCTGCCCGCCATCTCCTCCAGCACGGCATCGGCAAAACGCTGGTTCACCTGCTGGTAGCACTCCCAGTCGCTGGCGCGGAAGATGGGCCGGGTGTGGGCAATGTGGCACAGGGGCCACAGGCCTTCATTGGCGAAACCATCGTAGAACTGCGACTCTTCCTCCTCAGTAAGCCACACCCGGCGCAAGCTGTAACGCGGCTCGTCGGGGGGCACGCGCAAGCGGTCGAACTCGTCCACGACCAGCTTGTCGGCATCGCCGCTGCCGCTCGCAACCCAAACCCCGTCGCAGGCGCGCAGCACCGGCTCGATGGCGGTGACCAACCCGCTGGGGGGCACGGTGCAGACAATCTCCCTGCCCTTGCGCGCGTGTATGTACGGCTCGCGGTTTGAAACCACAAAGATGCGGCTCGATCCGGCGCGATCGCGCATGTGCACGGCCAATCGCTCGGCCGTCCACCAGTGTTCGCCGGCCTCGCGCAGGCGCGCTTCGGCCTCGGCAGCGGCGCGCGCCGCTTTCAGGCTTTCGGCCATGGTCTCCACTTCGCGGGCCAGGGGCGAGAACAGGCTCAACTCCGCCGCGCCGGACCTGGCGGTCTTCTCCGCGTAACCGGTGCGCAGATGGCGCAGCCGCTCGGTAACCCGCTTCATGGGGCGGGTGAGGAACCAGCCCACCATGCCCATGGTGATGGCCACGATGAGAATGACCAGCGCCAGCACGCGCCAGAAGCTGCGCCGCCACAGGTCGAGGTCCTGCTCGTGGATATAACCGGCGTCCACGACGATGGTGACCCCACCCATCA
>DATJRT010000211.1:0-7953 GCA_035504495.1 Occallatibacter sp. | reverse complement strand
GCTCATGGTGGCGTGCCGATTGCAAAGCGTTAGAAGGGATTCCACGCGCAGGAGGATCGCATGCAGAGTCTGGTTTCCGATTTGCGCTACGCCCTGCGCCAGTTGCGCAAGATGCCGGGGCTGGCCGCTCTGGCGATTCTGACGCTGGCGCTGGGCGTGGGCGGGAATACGGCCGTCTTCACGGTGATCGAGAATGTGCTGCTGCGGCCGCTGCCTTACGCGCACGCGAGCCGGCTGGTGTACATCGCGCCGCAGCAGGCGAAGCCGGGCGCGATGGCGCCGGAGTCGTGGCTGGACTACCACGATATCCAGGCGCAGGCGAAAGAGCTGGGGACGGTTGCGGGCTACTCGGAAGATGTAAGCGTGCTGGAGAGCTCGGACTCCTCCGATAGCGTGGCTGCGCCGCGCGTGACGGTGAACCTGTTTTCCATGCTGGGCGCGCGGCCGCTGCTGGGGCGCACGTTCAACCAGGCGGAGGGCGAGAGCAACGGGCCGCACGTGGTGGTGCTGAGCGAGGGACTGTGGCGGGCGGACTTTCACGCCGATCCGCAAATCGTGGGCAAGACGGCGACCATCGGCGGCCAGACGTATACGGTGATCGGCGTGATGCCGGCGAGGTTTCTGTTTCCGGAGTCGATTGGCAGCCAGATGAGCAAGGGATTGTGGCTGCCTTTGCAGCCCTCGGCCGAGATGCTGAAGGACCGCGGCTATCATTTTTTTGACGTGGTGGGCGTGCTGCGGCCGGGCGCAACGCTCGCGCAGGCGCAGCAGGAGCTGAACGCGATTGCCGCGCGCATTCCGCGCGAGGCGGACCAGTCGCGGATCGGGTTTCGCGTGAGCTCCTATCAGGAGCTGCTGACCGGGCCGGTGCGGCCGGTGCTGTACGCGCTGTTCGGCGCGCTGGGGCTGGTGCTGCTGATTGCCTGCGCCAACGTTTCCAATCTGCTGATTGCCCGCTGCCTGGGGCGGCAGCAGGAGTTTGCCGTGCGCGCGGCGCTGGGTGCGGGGCGCATGCGCCTGGTGCGGCAGATGCTGGCCGAGGGGTTGATGCTGAGCCTGCTGGGATGCGGCGTGGGTTTCGCGTTTGCACAACTGGCAATGGTCGCCGTGAGCAAGCTGCCCCCGGATACGATTCCGCGGGGAGAGACAATCGCGATTCACTGGACGATTGTGCTGGCGCTGGCGGCGATCGCGATGGTGACCACGGTGCTCTCGTCGCTGCTCCCGGGGCTGCTGGTGGCGGGCGCGAATCCGCAGGCGGCATTGCAGGCGGCCTCGCGGGGCGTGGGCGCGCGCAGCGTGAGCGGCCGGCTGAGCGGCAGCCTGGTGGCGGGCGAGGTGGCGCTGTCGACGTTGTTATTGGTGGGCACGGGCCTGCTGTTTCACACGCTGTGGAATCTCGAGAAGGTGAATCTGGGTTTCGATACGGCACGGCTGACCACATTCACGGTGATGCCGGCCGATGCGGCGGGATTTTCCTCCATGACGGTTTCTCAAGATACGAGCAATGCGCCGGTCTCCGTAGCGACGCTGGTCTATCAGCCGACACTTGAGCGCATTCGCCACGTGCCGGGAGTGGAGAGCGCGGCGCTGGTCACTTCACCGCCTCTCTCGAGCAGCGGCGTGAGCAGCAGCTTTACGATCATGGGCCGGCCCAAAGATCCGAATGCGCAGACAAACGTGACCGCGGTGAGCGGCGACTACGCGGGCACCCTGGAGACGCCGCTGCTTCGCGGGCGCATGGTGGGCGACGGCGACGCGCTGGCTACGCCGTTTTCCGCGACCGTCAATGAGGCTTTCCAAAAGAAGTATTTTCCCGGCGAGGATCCGATCGGCAAAGAAATCGACTTGGGCGGCAAGGATACGGGGATGATCAAGCCGTATACCATCGTGGGCGTGCTCGGAGATCAGGCAGGCGAAAGCGTAAGCGGCGCGGTGCAGCCGCTGCTGTTGCTGCCCGAGCAGCAGATTCCCACCACTTCGCTGTTCTACCAGGCGCTCTTGAAGACTCAGGTCAACTTCGTGGTGAAGACGCGGGGCAACATTCCCGTTGCCGCGGCGATGCGTTCGGTTTTCCATGAGACCGCTCCCGGCTATGCGCTCGACGATTTTCAAACCATGGAGGAGGCCATCGAAAAGAGCACCTTCAGCCAGCGGCTGGGCTTGTATCTGGTGGGCTCGTTCGCGGGGCTCGCGATTGCCATGGTGATTGCGGGGTTATACGGTGTGCTTTCGCAACAGGTGAGCTACCGCCGGCGCGAGATCGGGGTGCGCATGGCGCTGGGTGCGACGCGCGCAAGCGTGGCGCAGCTGGTGCTGCGGCAGGGGTCGATCCTGGTGGGTGCGGGGCTGGCGGCGGGCCTGGTGCTGGCGTTTTTGACGGGGCGGCTGGTGAAGAGCTTCCTTTTTGAAGTGCGGCCGCTCGACGGATGGACCTACGCGTCGGTTGCCGTGGCGCTGGCGATGATCGGGCTCGCGGCCGCGCTGATACCGGCGCGCAAGGCGGCGAGCATTCAGCCGATGCAGGCGCTGCGCGAGGATTAGTGCGGGAACGCGCGAATCGGAAATTTGCGGCGGTGGAGTTTTCCTGACGCTCCTGCTAGGCTTTCTTTATGCGGATCACGGTTGAGATTCCCGATGAACTGGCGGCTGAGGCGCGGGCCCGCGGGCTGACGCCGGAAGTGTATGTTGGCGCATTGATCGAGGAGGCTGCGCGCTCAGAGGAAAAGGGCACTGGAAATGTCCGGGGGAAGATGGATATGAAGACGTTTCTCGAGGCAATGGCCGCGAATTCCGAGAAGATTCCGCAACTGCCGGATGAAGCATTCACGCGCGAGAGTTTTTATCGGGACCATGACTGATGGCGGGTGCGACGAGGTACCTGGTCGATACAAATATTCTTCTGCGCATCTCCCGAGTTTCCGATCCGCAACAGAAAATAATCGGCGCTTCTCTCAAGGAACTGGAGCGGCAGGGCGCCGAACTCTTCTACACTTTGCAAAATGTTGCAGAATTCTGGAATGTGTGCACGCGGCCGGCGGAGAGCAATGGTTATGGCCTCTCCATTGGTGAGTGCGAGAAACGCGTGGGCTACATAGAGAATACGATGACATTGCTGCCCGACACGGAAAGGGTTTATGCCATCTGGAGGCGTCTCATTCTCAATTACGGTGTGCGCGGCGTACAGGTGCACGATGCGCGGCTCGCGGCGGTGATGCAAGCCTACGGGGTTTCGCGCCTGCTTACCCTGAACCGGCCGGATTTTCAGCGTTCTTCCGAAGTGCAGGCGATTCATCCAAGCGAAGTGCTTTCCTGATTCGAAGGCAGGCTCTCCATGCCGACGGCGTACATCGGGCTTGGCGCGAATCTTCCCGGACCGGCGGGGCAGCCGGAGGCGACTCTGGCCGCGGCGGCAAAGAAACTTGCGAAACTGGGGCGCCTGCGCGCGCGCTCAAGCCTGTATTCGACGGCGCCGGTGGGGTTCGCCGAGCAGCCGCGGTTTTTGAACGCCGTGATCGCGCTGGACACCGGGCTTGCGCCGCGGGCGTTGCTCGAAGCGCTGCTCGAGATCGAGCGCACGCTGGGGCGCGACCGCTCGGCCGGCGTGGAGAACGGGCCGCGCACGCTGGATCTGGATATTCTTCTCTACGGCGATCTGGTGTTGAGCGAGCATGGGCTCGCGATTCCGCACCCACGCATGGCCGCGCGGGCCTTTGTGCTGGCGCCGCTGAACGAGATTGCGCCGCAGGTCCGCGATCCGCGCACGGGGGAGACCGTGGCAAAATTGTTCGAACGCGTGAATCGGGAGGGCGCATCTAAGGATGTACCGGATGCTGTGGTGCACGTGGAAAGCGAACGTTGGCGCGCTGACGCTGGCCGTGCTGGCGGCAGCGCCGGCGGCCATGTGCGCGCAGGCACCGATCCCGATCCCGATCGCGATCACGGTTGAGGATGCCGGCGGGCGCCCAGTAGCGGGCGCGCAGCTCAGCGACGCCACAGGCCGGCCGCTGGGCGTCACCGACGCCGCGGGCGAGGCCAGCGTGGCCTGCGCAGCGCCATGCCGCATCACGGTTGCTGCGCCGAGATTTGCGCCGCAGAGCCTGACGCTGACCGCCGCGGCGACGATCCGGTTGCAGCCGGCGGCAGCGGCCGAGCAAATCACGGTGACCGCGTATCGCGCGCCGCTGGGCGAGCTCGAAAGCCCGGCCACGACGCGCGTGCTCGCAGCGAGGGCGCTCGGCACCACGGCTGCGATTACGCTGGACGAGCAGATGCGGCAACTCCCGGGGGTGGAGCTTTTCCGGCGCTCGCCTTCGCTGGTGGCGAATCCGACCTCGCAGGGAATCAGCCTGCGCGGTCTGGGGTCGACTTCCGCCAGCCGCACGCTGGTGATGGAAGACGATGTGCCGCTCAACGATCCGCTGGGGGGATGGATCCACTGGGAGGAGCAGCCGGAGCTTGCGATTCGGGACATCGAGCTAGTCCGCGGCGGCGCGGGCAGCCTCTACGGATCGAGCGCCATCGGCGGGGTGATCAACGAAGCGAGCGTGCAGCCCACGACCGACGGCGCGGAAGTGAGCGCGAGCTATGGCGGCGAGGAGACCTACGACGAGAGCGTTCTGGCGCAGGCCAGGCGCGGTGCGTGGGGCGTGCTGGGCGCGGGTGGGCTGATCGGCACCGATGGCTACATTCAGGAGGCGCCGTCCGAGCGCGGGCCGATCGACCAGCCGAGCAACGTGCACAGCCAGAATGCGCTGGTGCTGGGCGAGCACGCGCGCGGGCCGCTGCGGCTCTTTGCCCGCGTGAGCGCCTTCGACGAGCAGCGCCACAACGGGACGCCGTACCAGTTCAATACCACGCGGCTGGCGCGGTACGTCTTGGGCGGTGATTGGAAAACGGCGAGCAACGCGGCGCTCAACCTGCGCGTCTATGGCGCCGATGAGCGCTACCGGCAGACGTTCTCGAGCATTTCGAATAATCCCGCCGCGAGCGATCCAGCCTGCACGTACCGCTGTAGCGAGGTTCCCACGCGGTACTCCTATATTCCCGATAACGAGCTGGGCGCGGCGCTCAACTGGAGCCAGCCGCTGGGCGCGGGGCTGCTGCTGGTGGCCGGCGCCGATGCGCACGACGTGCGCGTTTGGGATCGAGAGCAGACGTTCGGCAGCACGGCGGCGCTGACCAACCTGCACGACCACCAGCGCGACTCCGGCGCGTACGTGGAGGCGATGTGGGTGCGCAGCGCGTGGACGCTGACGGCGTCAGCGCGCATGGACTGGTTTCAGAATTACGACGGGCAGGAGACCGAGTGGAACGGCGCGGCGTGGTTGCCGACGCCCGCGCAACCGCCGCAGCGGGACGAGCGCCTCTTCGATCCGCGCATGGGAATCTCGCGCAAGGTTGCGGAGCACTGGGCGGTCTCGGCGACGGGCTTCCGCGCCTTCCGCGCGCCCACGCCCAACGAGCTTTACCGCTCCACGCAGGTGGGCGACGAGCTGACGCTGCCCAACAACAGCCTGTTGAGCGAGCGCGCGACGGGGTGGGAGACGGGGCTGGCGATGGAACGCGCGTGGGGCTCCGTGCGTGCGAGCTATTTTCTTACCCAGGTGAACCGGCCGATTACGGCGCTGACCACGAATCCGAGTTCGTCGCCGATTCTGCTGGTGCGCGAGAACCTCGGCCAGATCGAGAGCCGCGGTGTTTCGCTTGATTTTGGACTCGCTCCGCGGCGATGGATCTCTGTGGACGGCGGTTATCAATATGCGCACGCGGTGGTGTCCCAAGGCGAGCAGGATTACGGCAAGTGGATTCCGGAGGTGGCGCGCAACCTGGCCACGCTGAACGTGCGCGCAATGAGGGCGCGATTGGGAACGCTGAGTTTGCAGAGCCGGTTGAGCGGGCGCATGTACGACGATGATGCCAATGCGTACCTGTTGCGCAGCTATTTCCGCCTGGATGCGTATGGTTCGCACGATTTTGGATCGCGATGGCAAGTGTTTGCAGCGGGCGAAAACCTGTTTGACCGTTCCATCGAAGTGTCGAAGACGCCGACCACCACTCTGGGCCAACCGCGCGTGGCGCGCATAGGATTCCTGCTGCGCCTGGGGCGCGAAAGCAACTGACCGGCCTGGCGCGGGCGGGGAGGCGAACAGGCAACACCGGGCGCGCTTGCGAGTTGCGCACCGCTGGCGCATTTTTTCGGTTACTTTTTTCGCGCCTTCTTTTTTTGCCTGCGCCGCAACCTGCCGGGCGGGGTTGTGTTTCCTTCAGTGTGAGTGGCATGACGCACGATGCAAGCGCAGCCGTCACACGAGGAGGAAACATCATGAGAAAGTTTTCGACGATTGCCCTTGCAGCCATTCTTGCAGCGCCCGTTCTCCTGGCTGCGCAGACGCCCACACCGGGCAAGCACGATTGGAACATCAACCAGCGCAAGGGCGACCAGCAGCAGCGCATCGCGCAGGGCGTGAAGAGCGGGAAACTTACCGCAGGCCAAACATCGCGGCTGGAGCACCAGGAAGCGGGCATCAACCGCGAAGAGCGCGGCATGCGCGCGCAGGACAACGGCCACTTGACGGCACAGGATCGCGCGACCATTCATCACCAGCAGAACCAGGAGTCGCGGCGGATCTACCGGGACAAGCATTAATTCGACGAACGCGTCCCGATGAGTGAGGGGCGAGCGAGGCCCTTCCCGCGAAGTGCGGGAGGGGCTTTTTGCTTGCACGGCGAAATGAATGGACGGCCGGAGCGATGGGTGCAGGGCGTTTTTGGGGATCGGTCCCGATAAAATCGACTGGTGAGCCTGCAATTTGAAATTGACAACCAGACCGCGGCCGGCGGTCGGCGTGCGCGGCTCGATCTGCCTCACCGCAGCGTGGAGACGCCGGTATTCATGCCCGTGGGCACCGCGGGCAGCGTGAAGGCCGTGCCGCAGGAGACGCTGGAGGCGCTCGGCGCGGAGATCATTTTAGGCAACACATATCATCTTTATCTGCGCCCGGGGCACGAGGCCATCCGGCGCATGAGCGGACTGCACCGCTTCATGAGCTGGCCGCGCGCGCTGCTGACCGACTCCGGCGGCTTTCAGGTTTTCAGCCTGAGCCAGTTGCGCAAGGTGAGCGAAGAGGGGGTTCAATTCCGGTCCCATCTCGACGGGAGCTCACACGCTTTTACTCCTGAAGCTTCAATCGAGATTCAAATTGCGCTGGCCGCGGACATCTGTATGGCCTTCGACGAGTGCACCGAATATCCCGCTGACCGCGCGCGCGCGGAAGAGAGCCTGCGGCTGACGATGGCGTGGGCGCGGCGCTCGCTCGCGTTCTTCCGCGCGCATCGGGAAGAGGTGGCGTGGCGCGAAGAGCTGGGCGGACGGACGCAATCGCTCTTTGGGATTGTGCAGGGAGGGATGTACCGCGACCTGCGGCGCGCGTGCGCGGAGCAGCTGGTGGAGATGGACGGCGCCGGATCGGGGTTTGGGGGCTACGCCATCGGCGGATTGAGCGTGGGCGAGCCGCGCGAATTGACGATGGAGATGATTGCCGAGGTGCTGCCGCTGTTGCCGCGCGACAAGCCACGCTATGTGATGGGCGTGGGCTATCCGGACGAGATTGAGCAGTACGCGAAGCTGGGCGTGGACATGATGGATTGCGTGCTGCCCACGCGCGCGGCGCGGCACGGGCTGCTGTTCACGAGCGAGGGGCGCATGAACATCAAGAACAAAAGATATGCAGAGGACGAGAACCCGCCCGATCCCGCCTGCGCGTGCCCGGTGTGCCAGCGTTATTCGCGCGCCTATCTTCGGCATTTGATGCAGGCGGGCGAAGCGCTTGCCGGCACGCTGAACACGATTCACAACCTCGCGTATTACCTGGGCATCATGGAGCGGGTGCGCGGCGAGCTGGCTGCGGCCGGTTGAACATCTTCCCGTCTCACGCCTCGATCGCCGCGCCC
>DATJRT010000210.1:0-3718 GCA_035504495.1 Occallatibacter sp. | reverse complement strand
CCTCATGTTTGACTGGTTGCCGGAAGGGAATCGCCCGCATGGCCTACGTTCTCGCTCTCGACCAGGGCACCACCAGCTCCCGCGCCATCCTCTTCGATGAAGACGGCGTCATCGCCGCCGTGGCCCAGCACGAGTTCGAGCAGTTCTATCCCCAGCAGGGATGGGTCGAGCACGATCCCATGGAAATTCTCACCAGCCAGATGAGTTGCGCCGTCGAAGCCCTCGGCGTCATCGGCGCGCGTCCCCGTGACGTCGCCGCCATCGGCATCACCAACCAGCGCGAGACCGCCATCGTCTGGGAGCGCGCCTCCGGCAAGCCCATCCATCCCGCCATCGTCTGGCAGGATCGCCGCACCGCCGGTTTTTGCCGCGAGCTCGAAGAGCGCGGCCTCGGCGAAACCGTCTCTCAAAAAACCGGCCTCGTCCTTGACCCCTACTTCTCCGCCACCAAGGTCAAATGGATCCTCGACCACGTGGAAGGCGCGCGCGCCCGCGCCCAGCGCGGCGAGCTCGCCTTCGGCACCGTCGATAGCTGGCTCATCTGGCACCTCACCAGCGGCCATCGCCATGTCACCGATGTCACCAACGCCTCGCGCACCCTGCTCTTCAATGTTGTCCAGGGCGAGTGGGACAAGGATCTCCTCGAAATCTTCTCCATCCCCGCGGTTATGCTGCCGGAGGTGGTCTGGTCCAGCCAGCGCGTGGGCCAGGTCACCACCTCGCTCGGCCTCGCCGGCGCGTCCATTGCCGGCATCGCCGGCGACCAGCAGGCCGCCCTCTTCGGCCAGCTCTGCTGGCATCCCGGCGAAGCCAAGAACACCTACGGCACCGGCTGTTTTCTCCTCCAGAACATCGGCACAACGTTCGTGCGCTCGAAACACAAGCTCATCACCACCCTCGCCGCCAGCGCGCACCAGCGCCTCGAGTACGCCCTCGAGGGCAGCATCTTCATCGGCGGCGCGGTAGTGCAGTGGCTGCGTGACAACCTCAGGCTCATTGCCTCCTCGTCTGAAGTCGAAGCCCTCGCCCGCAGCGTGGCCTCGAGCGACGGCGTCCTCTTCGTCCCCGCCTTTGTCGGCCTCGGCGCGCCTCACTGGGACCCGCACGCAACCGGGATGCTCATCGGCCTCGGCCGCGGCACCCGTCCCGGCCACATCGCCCGCGCCGCCCTTGAGGCCATCGCTTTTCAAGTGGCCGACGTCCTCGACGCGGTCGAAAGCGAGACCGGCACGCCCCTCGGTGCCCTGCGCGTCGACGGCGGCGCAGCCGTCAACGATCTGCTCATGCAGTTCCAGGCCGACATTCTCGGCGTTCCCGTCGTCCGCCCGCAGGTCACGGAAACCACCGCCCTCGGCGCGGCCTATCTCGCCGGTCTCGCCACCGGCTTCTGGGCCAATCCCGGCGAGCTCCGCGCCAGGCGTCACGGCGATGAGCGCTTCGCCCCGCTGATGGAAGCCGAAGAACGCGGGGCGCGCCGCGCGCAATGGAAAAACGCCGTTGACCGCGCCCGCCGCTGGAATACATAGGCCGGCTCTTCTCGCATTTCTCGGCTCGCGTGAGATGTGTGAGGCCCGTTGAGACCCACATCCACAACGTGATCCGTCATCTTGAGCCAAGTCCCGCCTGAGCGGGACGGAGTCGAAAGCCCGCCCTGAGCCAAGTCGAAGGGGATCTGCGGTTGTTCCTCACCAGGCACTCAAAAAAGCTCCCTGGCCCCAATCCGCTCGCCTCTGCGAAAATGGCAACAACGGGAGGTTCCCATGCCGCCATCCGCCTGCACGCACGTCGCCGACCACGTCAAGAAGGTCAAGCCGCACACCAAAGGCTGCGAGGAATGCCTCAAGATGGGCGACAACTGGGTCCACCTGCGCATGTGCCTGGAGTGCGGCCACGTCGGCTGCTGCGACTCCTCCAAGAACCGCCACGCCCGCGCCCATTTTCACTCCACCAACCACCCCATCATCCAGTCCGCCGAGCGCGGCGAAGACTGGCGCTGGTGCTACATCGACGACGTGTATCTGTAACCGGCGGCACACCTCAGCCCTGCGCCGCCCGCTCCAGTTCCGCAATATCGAGCTTCTTCATCTGCATCATCGCCGCCATCGCCTTCGGGCTCTTGATCAGCTCCATCATCCGCGCCGGCACAATCTGCCAGCAAAGCCCGAACTTGTCCCGGAGCCAGCCGCACGCAATCTCACTCCCGCCCTCGCTAAGCTTTGCCCAGTAGTCGTCGATCTCCTGCTGCGTATCGCACCGGACAAAAACGAAATTGCGTCATTGAACCTGTGATCCGGACCACCGTTCAGCGCCACGAACTGTTGCCCCTCGAGCTCAAAGGAAATCGTGAGAATCGCGCCCTCGGGCACGCTCGTCTGGCACGGTGAGCGAAACTCCTCCGTGCGCCGGGAGTTCCTGAACACGCTGAGATAGAACCCAACCGCTTCTTCCGCGTTCGCGTCGAACCACAAAAACGGCGCGATGCGCGGAGACTTTTCCAGTGCGCTCATGGGGAAATCACCTTGGTTTGAATTGAGCCGGCGACCTCCCGCACGCGATCCGGAGCAGAGGGCGCCGCGCAGAATCCTTGCTATCATTCTTCACTTGCACTTTGCAAGTGATATGCGTACGATTTCCCCGTGGCCCGAAAGTCCACTTCCGGCCGGCGTTCCCGCTGCCCGGTCAGTTGTGCGCTCGAACTGCTTGGCGACCGCTGGACTCTGCTTCTGGTGCGCGACATGATGGTGCGCGGCTATCGCACCTTCCGCGAGTTCCAGAGTGCGGGCGAGGGCATTGCCTCCAACATTCTTTCCAGCCGCCTGCAAAGCCTCGAAGCCGGCGGCATCGTGGTCGCCGAGCCCTCGGCCGAAGACGGCCGCAGCGTCCATTACCGGCTCACGGAAAAGGGCATCGCCCTCGCTCCCGTCCTGCTCGAGCTCCTCATCTGGGGCGCGCATCATGAAGACTCCGACGCGCCCTGCGCGGTCATCGATCACATGGAGCAGAACCGCGCCGCCGTGCTCGCCGAAACCTGGCGCCGCTGGAATGAGCGCGACCCCGAGCCTCTGATTCCTCCCTTTACCCCTGCCGGAAAAACCTCAAGACTCAACCATGCGAAAGGAAAATCGCGATCATGAAGCTCACCATCTATCTCAACTTTCCCGGCAATTGCCGGGAGGCCCTCGCCTACTACGAACAGCATTTGGGCGGAAAGCCCCTGACCGTCTCCACCTGGGACCAGATGCCCGGCCCCCAGAATCTCCCTCCCGGAATTACCAGGGAAAGCGTGATGCACGCCCGCATCACCATCGGCGACACCATGGTGATGGCCAGCGACGGCCCTCCGGAGCGCGTTCAGCCCATGCGCAGCGCCTACGTCTGCTATAGCGCGGAAAACAACGAAGAAGCCGAGCGGGTCTACAAAGCGCTCACCGCTGGCGGCGAAGTCTTCATGGCCATCGGTGAAACCTTCTTTGCCCATCGCTTCGGCCAGTTGCGCGACAAGTTCGGCATCAACTGGATGGTCATCCACGAAAAACCCATGCCCGCGCGCGCCTGACGCACCCAGGTTGAGACCTCGGGTGGCCCAGGTCTCGCTTTTGAGACCTGGGATAGCACACAAGCCCTGCGCCCATCCTTGAATCGTTCTTTGATTCAAGGGTGGGAAGGCACGCCCCTCAATGTTCCTCGATCCCGCTAACTTGCTAACTCGCTGACCTGC
>DATJRT010000209.1:0-4156 GCA_035504495.1 Occallatibacter sp. | reverse complement strand
ACGGTGTGGCCGGCTTTGAGCAGGTTCCTGAGCATGGGGCGGCCCATAATGCCCAGGCCGACAAATCCAACGGTTGCCATGGTGTTGCTCCTTTTGTTCGCCTACTCGCGTTTCCTGAAGCGCGCGGCCATGCTTTCCACGTTGCGGGCAAGAATGCTTACGTCGCTGCCGGCGGCGACAAAGTTGAAACCGAGGCCGAAGAGGGATTCGACGTCGTCGGCATTGCCGGTGAGCGTGCCCGCCGATTTGCCCGCGTCGCGAATGCGTCGCGCGGCGTCCTGGATAGCCGCCTGGACATCGGGGTGCTTGGGATTGCCGAGATGGCCGAGATCGGCGGCCAGATCGCTGGGGCCGATGAAGACGCCGTCCACGCCTTCGACGGCGGCGATGGCCTCGATTTCCTTGAGCGCGACGCGGGTTTCCACCTGCACCAGGATGCAGGTATCGAGGTGGGCGTTGCGGTGATAGTTCTGGGTGCGCCCGTAGTCCACGGCGCGCATGACCACGGCCACGCCGCGGATGCCGAGCGGAGGATAGCGCGCGGCGGCCACCGCGCGGCGCGCCTCTTCCGCATTCTGAACGAAGGGAATGAGCAGCGAGCGTGCGCCCACGTCGAGCGCGCGCTTGATGATGACGGGCTCGTTCCAGGGCACGCGAAACACGGGCTCGGCGGTGCCGCCGCGCATGGCCTGCAGCTGCGGCAGCAGCGTGGAGATGTCGTTGGGCGCATGCTCGCCGTCGATCACGATCCAGTCAAAGCCGGCGCCGGCGAGGATCTCTGCCGCGATCGGGCTGGCCAAGCCGGACCAGAGGCCCACCTGGCGCTCGCCTCCGGCGAGAGCCTGCTTGAACGCGTTCCTGGGCAGGTTTCCGGGCCATTCGGGCATGGGTTCGCTCTCCTTTGGAGATTGTAAGGGTTACGGTCCGGCCTGTTTGACCGGGTAGAATCGGAACCGGAAGACGACTCCGGGCGAGAGATTCCATGAAACTCGAGTTCCTTCGAGCGTCAAGCGCAGCGCCGGTCCTTCTAGCGGCTGTCTTGCTGCTCACGCGCGGTTCGGGTTTGGCTGCAGCTTCTCAAGATTCTGAAAGCGCGCATGCCGTGCTGATCAACACCTGTCTCGTCACTAACGACGTGAAGGGACTGGCCGCATTCTACGCGCGCGTTTTGCAAATCGAGCCCCAGTGGTCCGGCGACAGCTACGTTGAGTTCCGCACCGGCGCGGGGGTGCTGGCGCTTTTTTCCGCTGAGGCGCAGGACAAATACATCCCCGGGGCGGCGCGTCCGGCGCAAAATCACAGCGCCATTCTGGAGTTCAGGGTTTCCGACGTCGATCGCGAGTATGCGCGCCTGGGAAACACCGTGCGGTGGGTGAAGGGTCCGACCACCCAGCCGTGGGGCACGCGTTCCATCTACTTTCGCGATCCTGACGGCAATTTGATTGACTTTTTCACCGCGGCTCGGAAGCGGTAAGACGCGACGGCCGGATGGACGCAGTCAGGAACCGGCGGCCTCGCCGAAATCCAGCCGCTTGATCTCGCCCACGACCGGACCATAGCTGAGGATGGCGCAGAAGGCGATGAGGCTGACGAAGGCCAGGGCGCCATTGTAGGCGTGCGTTCTTTCCACAATGGCGCCGATGATAAGCGGCGTGGTGACCCCGGCCATGTTGCCGAAGAGATTGAAGAGCGCGCCGTTCATGCCCACCATGCCTTTGGGCGAGGTGTCGGAGATGACCGTCCAGCCCAGCGCGCCAATGCCCTTACCAAAGAAGGAAAGCGACATGAAGAAAAGCATGAGCGCCTCAGAGTGCGCATAATTGCAGGCGACGATGGTCATGGAAAGCCCCATGCCGGCCATGATGGGCAGCTTGCGCGCGAAGCTGAGAGAATGTCCGCGATGGAGCAGCTTATCAGAGAAAAAACCGCCGAGAATGCCGCCGATGCCGCCGCACAAGCCGGGAACGGCTGCGGCGAATCCCACCTTGAGCACCGACATGTGGCGGGCCTGGGCAAGATAGAGCGGGAACCAGGTGAGGAAGAACCAGGTGAGCGTGTTGATGCAGTACTGGCCAATGTAGACGCCCACGAGCATGCGGTAGCCGAGGAGCATTTTCACCGTCGACCAGGTGAGCGTATTTTTGCGCGCGGCCGGTTGCGCGTCCGTATTCACCAGGCCGCCGCCGCGCTCGATGAGGGCGATCTCCGCCGGCGAAATGCGCGGATGCTCCTTGACGCCATAGATGCCGCTGAACCAGACCAGCGTGAGCAAAGCGCCGAGAGCGCCCAGGAACCAGAAGCAGGCGCGCCATCCCGCGGCGTGAATGAGCCAGCCGAAGACGGGCGCGAAGATGGGCAGCGCGAAGTATTGCGACGAATTGAAGATGGCCGAGGCGCGTCCCCGCTCCGAAGTGGGAAACCAGGCAGCGACGATGCGGCCGTTGCCGGGAAAGACCGGCGACTGCGCCAATCCGGAAAGGACGCGGAGAACCAGGATGACGGTGAAGACGAGGCTGGCCCGAACAAAGCCCGCGCAACCGGTGAGAAAGGCGAATGTGGACCAGAGAACGATGCCGATGCCGTAGACACGCTTGGAGCCGAAGCGGTCGAGAAGGCCGCCCGATGGGAGCTGGCCGAGCGCGTAAGCCCAGCCAAAGGCGGAGAGCAGATAGCCCAGACGCCGGGGGTCCAGGTTCATGGTTTTGGGCATGGCCGCAACCGCCTGCGAAAGCGCCGAGCGGTCAGCAAAGCTGAAGCAACTGACTATGAAAAGAATGAAGATGATGAGGTAGCGGACTCGGGTTTGCCTGTCTTCGCCCAACGGGATCGTGTCCATTCTGCGCCGGGATTTGCGCGCGCGCCCGCGCCGATGCGGGTTGCCCCTCAAGCGGTCTCGCTGAGCGATTGCAGCAGGCCGCGGATATAGCCGTAACAAAACGCGAACGACTGCAGCGAGTCGGGATCGTCGTGCGCCAGGGGAACGTGGTCGGGCATGAGCATGTAGGGATAGCCGACCTCGCGATAGACGCGAATAGCCTTCACGAAATCCACATCGCCTTCGTCGGGGTACACTTCGATGAAATCGTTGCGATGGCCGCGAATATTGCGGAAGTGGACGTTGAAGATTTTCTTGCGCACGCCGAAGTAGCGGATCACATCGAAAATCTCCTTGCCAGGGTCGTCAAGATCCTCCGAGATGGTTCCCTGGCAGAAGTTGAGGCCATGGTAAGGGCTCTCCTGGATGGTGATGAATCGCTTGAGGCCGTCCAAGGTGCCGAGCACGCGGTTCACGCCCTGGTAGCCGTCGGGCGGTACGCCGGGATCCTGGGGATGGCAGGCCATGCGAATCTTGTATTCGTTGGCCACGGGAATGACGCGCTCGAGGAAGTAAGTGATGCGCTCCCAGAAGCGGTCGGCGTCGACTGCGCCGGCGCGGGTAAGCGGCGCAGGCGGATGCGCTTCCGAAAGTCTCCACTGGTGATCAAGCGCATCGCCGCGGCCGGGGACGCGGCCCGTGCGCAGCACCCCGAGAAGGCTCATGTTGTACTTGACGGCGGGAATGCCCGCCTGGGCGCAGTTGCGGATGAAGGTCTGCAGCTGCTCGATGTCGCGGTCGCGCTCCGGGCTTTCGGCGAGCAGGATGGCGGGATGCTTTTCGTTGTCGATGTAGCTGGAGGTGAGAAACGGCGGCGCGGTGCAGTCGATGCTGATGCCGTAGCGCGCGGCCATGTCGATCATGCGCTTGAGCTCGTCCACGGTGGCGTAGAGCCGGTCGCCTTCGATCCCTTGTCCGTCAATCTGGGGATAGCCGCAGATGTTGCGCACGCTGTAGCGGGCGAGATAGGCGAGATGGGTATCGTCGGTGGGCGCGGTCTGGTCGCCGAGCTTCATCAGCACCGGCGGCGCGGGGTCTGCGAACGCGGATTCGGCGGCGGGGGCGGTTCCCGTTGCAAGACCGGCGGCGCAGCCGGAGGCGAGAAACTCTCTTCGATTCATCTGCGATTCCCTGAGCAGCGGCCCTATAAGCCGGAGGCATTGAATTAGGCCGAGGTTTGCCATAAATCTTGTATGCGAGCAAGAGTGCAGTTGTAAAGTGGACGCAGGCGCGCGGCGGCGATGCGGATTCCGATTCCCGGCGGGAAGTTCGATCCCGAGC
>DATJRT010000208.1:0-8332 GCA_035504495.1 Occallatibacter sp. | reverse complement strand
CGGACGTCGACGTGCTCGCAACGCGCGCATCCGGCGCGGCGGCGGTCATGCTATGGAATTATGCCGATTCGGATGCAACGCGGCCGGGAGCGGCCGCCCACGTCACCATCACGGGAGTGCCGCCCGGCGCAGGGCGCGTGCTGGTAGAGCGGTTCCTCATCGACGACACGCACAGCAATGCCTTCACGGCATGGAAGGGGATGGGTTCGCCCCGGCAGCCAACCCCCGAGCAGATGAGCCAGCTCAAGAGAGCAGGCCAATTGCAACCGTCGGCCTCGCCCCAGTGGATCACCGCCACGAATGGCCGGCTGGAGCTGGACATCGATCTCCCCGCACAGAGTGTGGCCCTCCTGCGCCTGAGCTGGCAAGGCCGTTGACCCCCGGCGCCGGCGGCGAGCGCATGATAAGATCATTGGCAATTCAAGCGTCCGCTTTCATCCTGCACGCGAAATTGCCATTGTTCCCTCTCGGCGGCCTGGGCTGCAAAATCGAATTACTTAGGATCGACCGGAGATTGACTGGCTCTCCATGCCGACCTCGCATTTCAATCCGGGTAATCAGCTGAGCGCCTCCAACAAGATGCCGCGCCAGATCAACCGCAATCTCATCTTCAACCAGATCCGCACCCGGCAGCCGATCTCGCGTGCCGACCTGTCGCGCAGCTCCGGCCTGCAACGGAGCACGGTGTCGCTGATCGTGGAGGAATTGCTTGCCGAGCGCTGGATCGTCGAGGGCCTTACCGGGCAGATTCCTCGCGGGCGCAGGCCCACGTTTCTCAACATCAACAGCCAGCGCGTGGTGCTGGGACTCGATATTCATCCGGCGCAGACCGCGCTCGCGGTGACGGACCTGGGGGGAAAGATTCTGGCACAGGATGTCGTGGTGCCTCCAGAAGATCCCAGGAAGGTGGTTGGTGCGATTGTGGAGGCAGTACGAAAGATGATCGCCTGGCATCGCGATCACTCCTTTGACGGCATCGGCATCAATCTTCCCGGGAGGTTCGATCCGGAGCTCGAAAAGTTCATGTTCGCGCCCAACATCGATTGGCCGGTGGGCAGGCTGCTTTCGCGGGTGAAACAGGCAACCGGGCTGCCGGTGGTGGTGGACAACGTGGCCAACGCCTGCGCTTTATCCGAAATCTGGTTCGGGTACAGCGATGCCATGCACGACCTGGTGGCCGTGAACGTTTCCGAGGGTATCGGCACAGGAATCATCGCCAACGGCCGGCTGCTGCGCGGCGTGGGCGGGGTAGCCGGCGAGTTCGGCCACGTGCAGCTTGACCCCAACGGATTGGCGTGCGCCTGCGGCAGCCGCGGATGCTGGGAAACGGTAGCTTCCAATCGCGCCGGCATGCGCTACTATGCCGAGGCCGCGCATCAGCCATCCCCTGCATTCGACGTTCTCCTGCAGCTAGCCGAGAGTGGCGACGCCGCGGCCGTGCAGGCGATTGACCGGATGTGCAAGGCGCTGGGCCGCGGTATGCACATGATCGCCTCGGCGCTTGCGCCCGGCGAAATCGTAGTGGTGGGCGACATCACCACCGCCTGGCAGCTGGCCGGCCCGGTCATCGAAGCGGAGATGCGCAGAAACCGCCTGGTCCGCATTCCCAAGCTCAGGCCCGCGCGCGGCGGCAATGAAGCGCGCCTGCGCAGCGCCGTGGCGCTGGTGATGAACGAAAATCTCCTGTGACTTGCGCCGACCCTCGCGTCAACGTGGGGCAGCCAGGGTCCTTGGGCGATGGTCGTGGAATTCAGCCCCTGGCGATGGAGCAGAATCAGGCGAGGCTGCGGCTGCCGACCGGGGCCGCCAGGGGGGCGGAGACGCGAGCCGGTTCCATCTCCACAACCGGAGCGGACTCGGGCGCGCCTATCGGTACCGGCTGATAAGGCAGGAAGACCCGGAACGTGGAGCCGCTCACGGAGTTTCGCTCAGCCCAGATGCGGCCGCAGTGCTGTTGCACGATGGTGCGGCAGATAGCCAGGCCCAGGCCGGTTCCACCCTTCTGCCGGGCATCGGAGGCGTCAACCTGCTGGAAGCGGCCGAAGATGGCTTCCAGCTTGTCGGCGGGAATGCCGCGCCCCGCATCCACTACGGAGAGCGTAACCCCACTGACATCCGGACGCAGCAGAACCGAGACGGTGGCGTTGGGAGGCGAAAATTTGATGGCATTGGAGAGCAGGTTGGTGAGCACCTGCAGCAGACGATCGGCATCGGCCGCAATCTCCACCTGCGTGGGATCGTGAATCAACTGCACGCGCGCGGAATCGGCCACCGGCTGCATGCACTCAATCGCCTGGCGGACAATGTCTGCCAGTTGTACCGGCTTGAAGGTAAAGGGCTCGCGACCGCTCTGGATGCGCTCGAGATCGAGAATGTCATTGATCAGGCGCACCAGGCGCTCGGAGTTGCTGAGCGCGATGCGCAGCAGGTTGGCGCTTTTTTCGTTCACCTGGCCAAGGCTCCCTGAGGAAAGCAGACCGAGCGCGCCGCGAATGGCGGTGAGCGGGGTGCGCAGCTCGTGGCTCACGGTGGAGACGAACTCGTCCTTGAGGCGGTCGAGCGCGTAACGCTGGCTGATATCGCGGAAGCTGAACACCGAGCCGGACAGGCGGCCGTGATCGAGAATCGGCGTCAGGTTGTAATCAACGCGGAACGAGTCGCCGTCGATGCGATAGAACGTGTCCTCGCCGGAGGTGGCCATGCGCCGCAGCTTGCCCGTGGCGCGCAGCAGCGCGCAGTCGTCGCGGCAGCGGTTGTTCGCCGGAGCGGAGCCGTGGAGAAGATCGTGGATGGGTTTGCCGCTCAGGCTGTCCGGGTCGGCGCCGAGCAAATTCGCCGCCGCCGGATTGGCAAAACTGACCAAACCATTGGGATCGAGGCCGCAAATTCCGTCGGCAACCGAATTGAGCAGAATCTCCTGCTCGCGATAGAGCTTTTCAGCGCGGTCGCGCTCATGCGAGCGGGCCAGCATCTGGCCCAGCGAAGCGGCCACTGTCTCTACCGCCGCCATGGCTTCGCGGTTCTCACGCAGGCAAAAGTGACAATAGAATTCGAGGACCGCGAGCACGTTGTTGCCCACGCGCACGGGAACGGCGCATCCGGAGACCATGCCGTGACGCTGCGCGGTGCGCGTGTGCGCGCTGGCCGAGGGCATGGACGCGAGATCCGCCACCCACATCGGCCGCCCATCCTCCCAGGCTTTTCCCGGCAGATCGTCGCCGCTGATCAGCTTCAGGCCCATGCTCTCCTGGATGAGCGTTTCCGTGCGCCTTCCCGGCGCACCCCAAGCGGAGCAGAACTCGAGCCGGTTCTCTTCGGAATTGACTTCCCATCGCAGGGCCACGTCCCAGCCCTGGGAAACGCACAGAGCTTCAAGGATGCGCATGGCGGCGATCTCCGGCGACGTGTTCTCACCCACGATCTCGCTCATCACCAGTTGCAGGGCCACGCGCCGCTCGCGCTGCACAATCAGGCGCAGAACCAGGACGGCCGCGGCCGCGCCGGCGGCAAAGATGAGCACCTCGTTGAGTCCGGGTCCGGAGGCAACGTGGGGCACAATCGACCCGAGAACGATGGCCAGCGCCAGCCCGGTGACGATGGGCGAAATGAAAGACGCGCCGCGGCCGGCGGGACGCACCGCGTGCCCGCTGCGGATTGTCCGAATCGCCTCGGCCCGGTCGCTCATGAATGCCTCATTGATCAGGAACTTTGATTTTGCCTTTTCCACGGAGTCGCCGACAACCAGTTTGTGCAGAATCTGGGTGAATCTTATCAAAGAAAAGCACGAAAGTAACCACTCTTGCCCAAGTGCTAACAATTGCAGGGCAATGGGTTACAGATCGGGCACTTTATGGACGTGTAAACATCTGTTTACAGAGCCGTCCGCAACGCTACACGCTGGCTACAGTTAACGCTCCAAAGCCCCTTGGGCGGAATGGCACAGACGGGGATGTCGGCGTGGCGCTTTTCGGGCAGATCGCTTCAGAAAAAAACTCTGCGGGCACGGCCCGCGGCGGCGAGGACGCAGCCCGGAATCCCGAAAATCGAGCCTGGGGGTCGATCCAGATTCCCTGTCAGGTCCCGGGTTCTGCCCGGCACTCATCCCAGCGCGATGAACATGGCTCCGCCCTCCGTGGTGAGCTCGATTCCGGCCGCCCCGGCTGCTTCCTTGAGCGCCGCATCGAGCATCACCTGAGGGTCGGCGCTCACGGCGAGCCGGCGCATCAGGCCCTCGCCCTTTTTTGCGCCTGCCGAGAGCGTGATCTTCAAACCGCGGCGCTTGCACTTCACCGGCGTTCCGTCTTCGAGCTTGGTGTTCATCGGCTTGATGTAGGCGTCCACGTAATGCACGCCGATGCCCGATTTGTCGTCAGTGTGCGCAGGCAGCTTTTCCTTTGCCGCCGGATTCACATCACAGAGTTTTACTTTCACGGTGTGCTCCACAGGGCTCGATTCTTGGGCTCGATTGCCTTCGACTGCAGAAATTCATCCATCACCTGGCGAAAGGCGCGGGTGTGATCGGGCGTGCTGCCGCAGCAACTTCCCACCACATTGGCGCCCGCCTTGAGCAGAGGCATCATCTCCCCCGCCATCTGTTCCGGGGTTTCATCGTAAACCACCTTCATGTTCACCAATCGCGGCTTTCCCGCGTTGGGCTGAACCATGAGCGGCAGGCTGGTTGCGCTCCTGTAGCGCTCTACCGCCGCGCGCGCGCGCACCATGTCCATCCCGGTGCCGCAATTCAGCGCCACGATGTGCGCGCCGTTCTCTTCCATGAACTCCGCGGCACGCTCCGGCTCAATGCCCATCATGGTGCGGAAGGTGGAGCCGTCGAGGGTCACGTCATAAGCCATGGAGCCGATGATGCACGGGGCGCCGGCCTTCTGCGCCGACTCGATGCCGATGAGCAGCTCCTCGAGCGAGGTCTGGGTCTCGACGATGATGGCGTCCGCGCCCGCTTCGACCAGCGCCGCGGCCTGTTCTTCAAACGCGCCCCGCACCTGCGCCTCCGTGAAGTCGCCGTAAGGCTCGAGCAGCCCGCCGAACGGGCCGATGTCGCCGAGCACATAGCCTTCCTTGCCGGCGAAGGCTTGCCGTGCGATCTCCACGCCCGCCTTGTTGATGGGAACCACATCGCCGGCTTCTCCATGGCGATTGAGCATGATGCGCGATCCGCCGAAGGTATTGGTAATAATGCAATCCGCGCCCGCTTCCACGTAGCGGCGCTGGATGGCGAGCACGCGGCCGGGCTGGGTGAGATTCCACGCCTCGCCGCAGTTGCCCTGTTCCAGCCCCGCGAGCATGAGCTGCGTGCCCATGGCGCCGTCGCAAAGCAGAGGCCGTTCCCGCGCCGCGTCCTGCAAAGGCTTTTTCATTGCGTCTCCGTCTCCTGCGCCAGCATCGGTTGCGCCAATTCCCGTTGCGCCAATTCCCGCTGTACCAATTCCCGCTGAACCAGGGCGTAGTGGATGGTTTCGAGCACCAGGCCCCACTTGTGCTCGCGGCTCACCGCTTCACAAAAACAGCCGGCGCCGCTGGGCGCGCGCCGCCACTTGAGCACCGCATCCAACCGTTCCCCGCTCAGGGGCCGCTCGCTCTCGATAGCATCCATGAGCCCCGCTGGATCCTCGATATAGCGGCACATGTGGGTGTGCCCGGAATCGCCCGGAGCGGGCTCACAGCGCTGTTCCCGGATAGGATACCCTTCCGCGCGCGGGCCCAGCGTCACGCGGTAGTGAAAGGTAAGCGGGCGGCCCATGTTGGTGCAGGTGGTGCCGTCATAACGAAACACCGCTACGAGCGATCCGTCCTCGCTCTCCGCAAGCGCAAGCCGTTCCCGGGCCCAGCGCTGCAGAGCCTTCCTGTTCACGCTGTATTCGGCATCGCGGTCAAGCGGGACGAAGTGAACCGGCAACTGTTCGCCGAACGGTTGCGGGGCGCGCCGGTAGGGCGCTCGCCGGTACTGGCATGGGCCGAAGGAGCAATTCTCGCAGGGAACGAGACCCGCGAGCCGGCGCAGCCGCTCGGTGTGCCGCGTGAGCCCGAAGACGGCGAGAAGCGTCTTTTTGGGCCGCAGCATGCCGGAGTCGAGCGCTTCCACGCACGATGGGAACGGCTCTCTTCGCGTGCGCTTCAAGAGCTCGAGCAGGCGCGGCTGTTCGGCGACGTCCCACTCCGGATAGCCGGGACTGTAATGAGGCAACACGGCCATCTGGTGCTGCTCGGCCCAATCGCACAGGCGAGCGCCGGTGTGCGTGGTCAGGTGCTCGACGACTGCGGAGCCATACATTTCCAGGAAAAAATACTCGTCCGGCCTTTCGTCTTCCCAGCGCCGGCGCGCCTCGTCTTCGGCTTCAACGCCGGCACCAACGGCCACCACGATCACGCTGTGCGCATCCGCCTGCTCGAGCGTTGCCTTGAGCCGTTGGCTCGAAAAAGAGGCTCCATCGATCAAAAGGGAGTCGCCGACGATTGCGAAATCTTCGGCCTGGCGCGCATAAAACCACGGCCGCCCGTTTTGCGTGTACCACTCCCGCGCCCACTGGGCCAGCTCGCGCGCGCGGCCCTCGAGCTCCCAGCCGCGCGGATAGCCCAGCAGCCGCGTGTACTCTTCCGGCGGCACGTTTACCGCGTCCACCGCGCCCGCCAGCTCCACGATCTCCTCTACCTGGCGCATGGGATCGCCTCGACCGGTTTGAACTGGCAGCCTTCGACGAAGAACTCAAAAAAGTTCGGATGCGTTTCCAGACGGCAGTGCTCCACTCTCTTTACCAGCTCTTCGAGCTCCTGTCTTTTCTTCTTCGAGAGCAAGGCGATGGTCGCGCCCTCGATGGCCACATTGCCGGCCTGGACGACCTTTGCGGAGTCGAGGCTGGGGATGAGGCCGATGCGCTTCGACGCTTCCACGTTGAGATGACGGCCGAACCCGCCGGCGAGATAGAACAAATCGACGCCGTCGAAATCGATGCCATAGGTGGAGAAGACCACATGCAGGCCGGCGACGTTGGCGCCTTTGGCCTGCGCCAGCTCGTTCACATCGCTCTCGAGCAGAAAGATGCTCTTCCCTTCCCTCTGGTCCTCGCACAGCACCATTCGGGACGGACCCTCTTCAAAGCGTCCCATCTCATTCATGCGGCCGGTGCGCAGCAATTCGCTGAGAGTGTCCACGAGACCCGAGCCGCAGATGCCTTCCGGCTGGCCGTCGCCGATGACGCGCAGGCGGAAGCTGCCGTCTTCGGCAATTTTCACTTCTTCGATTGCGCCTTCGAGGGCAGGCATGCCGCAGGCAATGGCTCCGCCCTCGAAGGCCGGACCGGCCGGGCACGAGGCAGCCAGAATGCGATGCCGGTTGCCGACGATCAGTTCGGTGTTGGTGCCGATATCCATGAGCGCGATCAGGCGTTCCTCGTGCGCCAGGTCCACGGCCAGCATGGCCGCGGCGGCATCTGCGCCCACGTGTCCGCTGACGATGGGTGCGCCATAAACGCGCGCCCTGGGATGGATGGGCAGAAGACTGTGCAGCCCCGTCTGCACCAGGCTGGTTGTGGTGCGCCTGCCTTCTGCCATCTCGATCTCAGTGATGGAGCGATACGGCGTCTGGCCGATCGAATAGACGTTTTGCCAGAAGAACAGGTCGCGCATGGTGGAGTTGCCCACCACCACCATTTCGTAGATGGTGCGGGGATCGACGGGAAACTTTTCGATCGCGTGGCTCAGGTAGCCGGCCAGCGTGCGCATCAACAGGCGGCCGGGATGGTCGGTGTCGTAAGCGATGCGCGACATCACCTCCGCGCCGCCGAAGCGCTGCGGATTTTCAAAGGAGGTGTCCGCGATCAGCTCGCCGGTCTCAAGATCGAGCAGACGCAGGACGACGGTGGTGGTGCCCAGATCCATCGCCAGGCCGTGAATGGGCCCGGCCGAACGACCGTTTTCGGAGCGCTCCACTTCCACGCCATCGATAAGAATGCGGTCGCCTGCGCGCGTGACCGCGGGATCGAGCACGAGCCGGCCCTCGCGTACCGGCAGCCCCAGCGCCTGACGTTCGATGCGCATCTGCCCACGGCGCATGGTGTGGCAGCGCACGTGGCCGCTCGACGCGTTGACGAACGTCTGGCAGGAGAGGCGGAAGTTTCCCTTGAGATGACGCTCCGGCTCGGCCAGAGGCGTGAGCGCACCCATCCCCTCCACCACTTCCACCATGCACTCTTTGCATTTGCCCTGCTTGCGGCAGGAGGTGGGCACATCGATGCCCATGGCTTCGGCGTGATCGAAGAGCGAGAGACCGCTTTGCGCCGCAACCGATTTTCCGTTGATGGTGAGAGTGACGGACATT
>DATJRT010000207.1:0-41395 GCA_035504495.1 Occallatibacter sp. | reverse complement strand
GCTCAGACCCGGCCATCTCGCTCAATGTGCTCAAGGTGCTGGCCGCAGAGGTGCGCTCCGCGCGGCTGGCGATTGGCTAGCGCCTTACCTGCTACACTCTCTCGTTGTGCTGCCTGCATGCATACTTGCCATTGCGGCCTTCTTGCTGGGGTCAATCCCCACCGGCTACCTGCTGGTGCGGCTCTTCCGCCACCAGGACATCCGCGCCGTGGGCAGCGGCAACATCGGCGCCACCAACGTGCTGCGCACCGGCGGCAAAGGCCTGGGCGCAGCCACATTTTTGCTTGACGTGCTGAAGGGCTGCGCCGCGGTCTGGCTCGCCTGGCCGGTCGGACTGCTTCTTGCCCACGATTCGCTCGGCATCCTGCTGGACACAATACTTGGCCATGACGCCGTGCTGCGCGACTTCCAGGCCCTCGCCGCGCTCTTCTGCGTTCTCGGCCACATGTTCACGCCGTGGCTCAAGTTCCGCGGCGGCAAAGGCGTGGCCACGGGATTCGGCGTCTTCCTGGTGGCTGCGCCCGCGGCCGCGCTGGCCGCCATTGCTCTCTTCGCCGTGGTTCTGGCCATCACCCGCTTTGTCTCCGTGGCGTCGATTCTGGCCACGGCAAGTTTTCCCGTCTTCTCATGGTACTTCGACAACGGCGGCCATCCGCCGCTGTTTTTTCTGGCGCAGATCGCTGTTTCCGCGCTGATCATCGCCAGGCACCACCAGAACATCGGCCGCTTGGTGCGCGGCACCGAAGCGCGCTTTGGTTCCCATGCACACCAGGGGAAGCCGGCATGAGCCGCGTCTTCATTCTGGGCTGCGGCGCATGGGGAACGGCTATCGCGCTCTCATTGCATCGCCGCGGCGGCCACCGGATCACGCTGTGGGCGCACAGCCCCGAGTTTGCGCAGGAGATCATCGACGCGGGCGAGGTGACGCAGTTCCTGCCCGGGTTTCCCATTCCGAACGAGATCGCCGTCACCGGCGACTGCGCCGCGGTAAGCGAGGCCGATATCGTGGTCTCGGTCATTCCGTCGGAGTTCCTGCGGCCCACGCTGCTGAGGCTGCGCAGGCACATGCACAACAGCCAACTGGTGGTGAGCGCGACCAAGGGCCTGGAAGACCGCACGTTCCTGCGCATGACCGAAGTGATCTCCGTGTTGCTGGAGCCGGCCGGGCTGCTGCTCTCGATCGGCGCGCTCTCCGGGCCCAGCTTTGCGCAGGAGGTGGCGCAGGGCCAGCCGACGGCCATCACCGTTGCCTTCAGCGATGCCGATATGGCCGGCTTCATCCAGCAGGAATTTTCCTCGGAGACGCTGCGCCTCTACACATCGACCGACGTGATCGGGGTGGAGTTGGGCGGCGCGCTCAAGAACGTGATCGCCATTGCCGCCGGCATTGCCGCGGGCGTGGGCCTGGGCCACAACTCCACGGCCGCGCTCATCACCCGCGGCATTGCGGAGATTACGCGCCTGGCCGTGGCCTGCGGCGGCCGGCGGGAAACGCTCGCGGGGCTCTCCGGCACCGGCGACCTGGTGCTCACCTGCACCGGCAGCCTGAGCCGCAACCGGACTGTGGGCCAGGGATTGGGCCAGGGGCGCAGGCTTCCCGAGATTCTGGAGAGCCTGGGCGGCAAGGTTGCCGAGGGCGTGCTCACCACGCGCGCCGCGCTCGGCCTCGCGCGCAAACACTCGATCGAGATGCCCATCACCGAGCAGATGGAGCTGATTCTGAATGAAGGCAAGGACCCGCGCGAAGCCATCCGGGACCTGATGCTGAGGCCGGGGAAGGAAGAGCATTGAGCGGGCTCTGCCGCGTGACGCAAGGACAAACCAATCCAAGAAGGAGAATCATCCGATGAAATTTCTCAGCACATTTGCGATTCGGCCTGGATCCGTTCCCGACGCCGCGCGCCGTTTCGTTGCCGGAAAGGCAGCTCCGCCCCCGGGGATTACGCTTCTCGGGCGCTGGCACAAGGCCGACCTGAGCGGTGGCTTCACCCTCTATGAAACCAATGACGCGGCGGCCGTGTATGCCTACGCGGCCGAATGGGCGCCGTATCTCGAGATGCATACCGCGCCGGTGGTCGAGGATGCGGATGCGGGCCCAATCCTGGCTCGGCTCTACGGCCAGTGATGGCTGTGCGCCCTCGGTAACCTGGAGGGGCGGTCAGCGGCGGCGCGATGAGCGGCGCGGTGCGGGCTTCCACCCGCCAATGCCCAGCGCCACCGCCATACACGCGTCGCGCAGCGCATCGGCCGAGGCGCGATTCTCAAGGGCGCGGGCGACCACCATGCCGCCGACGCACAAGGCGGCGATGGCCTGCGCAGCGTGGCGCCGGTTGCGGCCGTTGCCGCGCATGCTTCGTTCGAGCACGCTCACCATGGCGGCAAAGACGGTTTCGAAGGCGCGGCGGGCGCGCTTGTCGCTGCGGGAGACGTCGGTGGGCAGCGCAACCATGGGGCAGGAGTTTTCTACGTCTTCGTAATGCTGGCGGGAGAGATAGGCGCGGACCACCTGCGGGCCCACGTCGCGCCCGGCGAGATCGACCTCGACGCCCTCCCAGCAGCTTTGCCACTCGGGATCGGTGAAGAAACAGCCGAGAACTTCGGCGTAGAGCGCGCTTTTGTTCTCAAAGTAGCTGTAGAAGCCGCCGCGGGTAAGGCCGGCGCCGGCCATGATGGCGTCGAGCGAGACCGCTTGAAAGCCGTGGCGGTTGAAGAGGCGGCGCGCGCTGGCGACGATGCGCTTCTTGACTTCAGTACGATGGCCGGTGGGATAAGGCATTTCTCTCCTACCTTTGGAGAAGAGTGTCGCCGGTCGAATCTTCACCTGTCTACCAAAATATGTTCTTGAACATAAGGTCCCGGCGTGTTCCGATGGATGGGGACCGATGAATGGGGATAAGGGCCTGAGGGCCGGGAGGGACCATGAACGACGCCCGAAAACTGGACGATACCCGAAAGCCGAATAGCGCCCGAAAACTGCTGACGCGCCGCGAGGCGATAGCTGGAATGGCTATTGTCCTCGCCATGCCGGGTCGGGCGCAGCAGCCGGCCATGGAAGAAAAGGCGGCGACGGAGGCGAACGCATCGCGCACCGCGCTGCACTTCGACGTGGAGTTTGCCGCGCCCCCGCGGCTGCTTTACGCCGCGCTGCTCGACCAGAAGCAGTTTGCCGCGCTCACCGGCTTGCCGGCCACCATCGATCCGGCGGCGGGCGGAGCGCTCTCGCTCTTCGGCGGGCTGATTGTGGCGCGCAACGTGGAGCTGGTGGAGAGCCAGCGCATTGTGCAGGCGTGGCGGCCCACGCACTGGGACCCGGGCGTCTACTCGATTGTGCATTTCGAGTTCAGCGCGCGCGGCAGCGGCTCCGCGCTCAGCTTCGATCACACCGGCTTCCCGGCCGGCGAATACGACCACCTGTATGCGGGCTGGCAGAGCCACTACTGGGAAGCGCTGCACAAGATCGCGGCGAGCTAAACAGAAAAGTGGCCGCTAAATCATAAGCGTTGGCGCGGCTCATCCGCCGGCGACGGCGCCGATGATGAGGAAGGGTTCGCGCCCCTCGGCGACGGCCTCGGGCAGGGGCGCGTCGAGCGGCTCGAGCGAGAGATCCTCCCGGCAGGCGAAGAAGCGCAGAAAGGGACGGCGCTCACCCGTAGAGTAATCGCGGATGGTGCCGCGGAGCATGGGGTAGCGCAATTCCAGCGCGTCCAACACCGCGCGGATACTGACTAGGCCCGGCACTTCAAGCTGCACGTCGCCTTCGACCTTCGCGAGCGTGCGCAGGTGGTAGGGAATCTGGACGCGGATCGAAGGCATAAGTTTACTGGAGTGTCTGCACCTCAACTGAAAGCACGGCAGGCAGGTCGCGCACGATGGGCGCCCACGAATCTCCCGAATCGGCCGAGGCGTAGATCTGGCCGCCGGTGGTGCCAAAGTAGATGCCGCAGTCGTCGAGCGTATCCACGGCCATGGCGTCGCGGAGCACGTTTACATAGCAGTTGCGCTCAGGCAGGCCCTGGGTGAGCGGCTCCCACTCTTCGCCTCCGGAACGGCTGCGGTAGACGCGCAGCGCGCCGTCGATGGGGAAGTGCTCGGAGTCGCTCTTGATGGGCACAACGTAGAGCGTCTCGGGCTCGTGCGCGTGGACATCGATGGCAAAGCCGAAATCGGTGGGTAGATTTCCGCTCACCTCGCGCCAGTTGTCGCCGGCATCGTCGGAACGCATGACGTCCCAATGCTTCTGCATGAAAAGCACGCCGGGCCGCGCGCGATGCATGGCGATGTGATGCACGCAGTGGCCCACTTCGGCGTTGGGATCGGGAATGTACTGCGAACGAAGGCCGCGGTTGATGGGCTTCCAGCGTGCGCCGCCGTCGTCGGTGCGAAAGGCGCCTGCGGAAGAGATGGCGATGAAGATGCGCTCGGGATTCGAGGGATCGAGAATGATCGTGTGCAGGCCCAAACCGCCGGCGCCCGGCTGCCACTTGGGTCCGGTTGCATGGCCGCGCAGGCCAGCAAGTTCCTGCCAGTTTTCTCCGCCGTCGGTGGAGCGGAAGAGCGCCGCGTCTTCCACGCCGGCATAGAGCGTATCCGCATCGGTGAGCGAGGGCTCAAGATGCCACACGCGCTTGAACTCCCAGGGATGTTGGGTGCCGTCGTACCACTGGTGCGTGGTGAGCGGTTTGCCGGTCTCGGCGGAGGTATCGTAAGCAAACCGGTTGGGCAGGGCCGTGGGCGGACCAGGCGGGGGAATGGCTTCATTGGGCAAGCCCGGCTGATGCCAGGTCTTGCCGCCATCGTCAGAGCGCTGCAGCAACTGTCCGAACCAGCCGCTGGTCTGGGAGACATAAATGCGATCGGAATCGACCGGCGAGCCCTTCATGTGGTAGATCTCCCATCCGGCAAAGAACGGGCCAGTGACCTTCCAATCGCGCCGCTTGCCGTCTGAGGTGAGAACGAAGGCGCCTTTCCGCGTTCCTGCAAGCACTCGCACGCCGCTCATGAATCTCTCCGGGGCTGGGTTTTGACCGGCCATGGCCCCCGGCCACCGGGCTGGGGAACTGGCCGGCTCGGCCAATTCGAGATTCTTGCCGATTTGCCTTGCAAAATGCAAGCTAAACTTCGACCGTTGGCGGTCTGCGTCGAATCGGGAGCCAAGTTATCCGGAAGTCATGTTACCCATTAGTACCATTCGAAATTACTTTAGCGTCACCTATAATCCCCACATTAACCCGGACCCTCGAGGACTGATTGCATGCGACAGCTTGTTCGCCGCCGTTTCCTTGCCCTTTTTTTGCGCAAGGGGAGAAACCCCCAACCGGTAGCCAAAGGGATGGCCTTTTCGACGCTCATCTTGTTGTCAGGATTGATTTTATTTACTTTTGACCTGCACGCGCAGTTTCCCAACCGCGTTACCCAGGCGGTCGATCCGAGTCGTGTGACGGTCTTGCTGAACCATCATCCGCTGTGGGCGAATGGACAGAACGACCAGGGAGCCCTGCCCGCCGACGAGGAACTGAGCCCCCTGACGCTGGTGCTCCAGCGCGGGCCCGCGCAGGAGCAGGCTCTTGAGCAGCTCATTGCCGAGCAACACAATCCGTCCTCGCCCGCATTTCACCAGTGGCTGACGCCGGAGGAAGTGGGTGAGCGGTTCGGTCTTTCAGACGCCGACCTCTCCACTATTACCGGCTGGCTCGAAGCGCAAGGTTTGCACGTGGACTGGGTTTCGCCCAGCCGCATTTTCATCGGCTTCAGCGGGACGGCTGGCGCGGTGGGAGCGGCCTTCGGGACCGAGGTGCACGCGTACCGGGTGAACGGCGAGCGGCGTGTGTCCGTGGCATCGGATCCGGTGATTCCGCAGGCGCTCGCACCGGCGATCGCGGCAGTGCGCGGGTTGTACACCATAGAAGACCGCCCGCTGAATCACATGACGCTGCCGCAGTTGAGCGCGCCGCAGATGACAGTTTCAAACGGGAGCACGACCGCGTACTACATTGCTCCGGACGATTTCGACACAATCTACAACGTGCCTGCAAGCCTGACCGGCGCGGGCCAGACGATCGGGATCGTGTCGGAATCGCGGACCGATTTTTCAGACTTCACGAATTTCAAGTCACTGACCGGGGCGACGTTTCCCAATCCCACTGAAGTGGTGCCCACAGCCTACGGAGGGGTGGATCCCGGCGCCGCGTATACCACGGAGCCTCCGTCCGGCGATTCGATTTCGACGCAGGTGGAGGCGACGCTGGATGTGACGCGCGCGGGCAGCGTGGCGCCCGGAGCGAACCTGCTGCTGGTGGTGGCAAGCTCGGCCAGCGGCGGCATTGAACCGGACACCCAATACCTGGTGGAGACCACGCCGGTTCCAGCCAACATCATCAACATCAGCTTCGGCGAGTGCGAGTCGTCGGCGGGCTCCGCGGGGGTCGCGTTCTGGAACACTCTATTCGAGCAGGCAGCTTCGGAGGGCATTTCGGTTCTGGCTTCGTCAGGCGACTCGGGCGCCTCCGGTTGCGACACCGCCTTTGCGACGCCGCCGTCAAGTCCCTCTGCGAACACTCCGAATGCCATCTGCTCCTCGAGCTACGTGACCTGCGTGGGGGGCACGGAGTTCAACGACACGAGCGATCCTTCCGAGTATTGGAGCGCGGCGGATGGCGCGGGGCTGCTCTCGGCACTCGGGTACATTCCGGAGGGCGGATGGAATGAGCCGGGGACCTCCGGCGACACGCAAGTGGCCGCATCCGGCGGCGGGGTAAGCGCGTACGTTGCCACGCCGAGCTGGCAGACCGGCACAGGCGTACCTTCCGCGCGGGCAGGACGCTATACGCCCGATGTCTCCTTTTCTGCATCCTGCCACGATAGTTACTTCGGCTGCTTGGCCGCGGCAGGGGGCAACTGCGTTGCAGGCTCGGATGGCAGCTATTACTTTGTCGGCTACTGCGGAACTTCTGCCAGCGCTCCGGGAATGGCGGGCGTGGCAGCGCTGCTGAACCAGAAGCTGGGCGCAGCGCAGGGCAACCTGAACGCGGAGATTTACGCGGAGTCAGCTTCGGCGAGCGCGGCCTTTCACGACGTGACGGTGACTTCGAGCGGCGTGACCTCGTGCAGCGCGAGCACGCCGAGCATGTGCAACAACAGCATTCCCGGCGCCAGCACTCTGACCGGCGGCCAGGCGGGCTATCTGGTTACTGCCGGTTATGACGAGGTCACCGGACTGGGCTCGCTCAATGTGACCGAGTTTCTGGACAACTTTACCGCCAAGTTGACGCCGACGGTGACCGTGACGCCCTCGCCGACCAGCATCACGACAGCGCAATCCCTGACGGTGACTGTTGAAGTGAATGGCGGCAGCGGCAACCCCACGCCCACCGGAACGGTGACGCTTACCAGCGGGAGCTACACTTCCGCGGCGACCACGCTGGCAAGCGGAAACACATCGATTACGGTACCGGCCGGATCGCTGAGCGCAGGCACGGACACGCTGACGGCGAGCTATGCGCCCGATGGGCCGGGTTCGATAACGTACCGGGGCAATACGGGAACCCATACCGTGACGGTAACGGCGGCGGCCAAGACGACGCCGACGGTGACGGTAACGCCTTCAGCGACGCAGATTACAACGGCGGAAGCGCTAACCGTAACCGTGAGCGTGACGCCGACCAGCGGCAATCCCACACCGACGGGATCAGTCACTCTGACAAGCGGGAGTTATACGTCGGCGGCAACCACGCTTGCGAGCGGAAGCGCATCGATTACCGTGCCGGCGGGATCACTGACCACGGGAACGGATACGCTGACCACAACCTACACGCCGGACACGAACGGCTCGCTCACGTATAACTCAGCCACGGGAACGGGATCGGTCACGGTGACGGCGAAGCCGACGCCGACAGTGACGGTCACGCCTTCACCGGCGAGCATCACCACGGCGCAAACGACCACGGTAACCATTGCGGTCGCAGCAAGCGGAGGCTATGGGACGCCAACCGGGTCAGTGAAGCTGACGAGCGGGAGTTACACTTCGACAGCGACGACGCTTGCAAGCGGAAGCGCATCGATTACCGTGCCAGCGGGATCGCTGACCACGGGGACGGATACTCTAACTGCCACTTATACTCCGGACTCGACAAGTTCTCCGATTTATAACTCGGCTACGGGAACGCACTCGATTACGGTTACTGCGGCCAAGACCACGCCGACGGTGACGGTATCTCCTTCCGCAGCGCAGATTACCACGGCTCAATCCCTGACGGTGACCCTCACCGTAAGTGGAGGAAGCGGCGGGGCGACGCCAACCGGTTCAGTCACTCTGGCCAGTGGGAGTTACACTTCGGCGGCAACAACGCTTGCGAGCGGCTCGGCCACGATTGCCATACCTGCCGGTTCTCTAGCCACGGGCGCAGATACGCTGACCGCAACGTATACTCCGGATTCGACGAGCTCGCCTACGTATAACTCGGCCACCGGAACGGGATCAATCACGGTAACAGCGAAGCAGACACCGACGGTGACGGTAACGCCCACGCCTTCTACCTTTACCACTTCGCAGTCGACCACGGTCACGATCACGGTGGCTGCAGCGGGTGGCTATGGGACGCCGACGGGCACAGTGACGCTGACGAGCGGAAGTTACACCTCAGCGGCGGCGACGCTCGCGAGCGGCAGCGCAAGTGTCACGATCCCCGCCGGGTCGCTGGCGACAGGGAGCGACACGCTGACGGCAAGTTATACGCCCGATTCGACGAGTTCGCCGATTTACAGCGCCGCGTCCGGGTCGCACTCGGTCACGGTGAGCGCGGCAAAAATTACGCCTACGGTGACGGTGACACCCTCGGCCTCACAGGTCACTTCGGCCGAGGCGCTGATGGTGACCGTGAGCGTGAGCGGGGGAAGCGGTACATCGACAGCGACAGGGTCGGTAACTCTGACCAGCGGGAGTTACAGTTCGACTGCGGCGACGCTTTCCGGCGGCAGCGCGAGCATCACAATTCCAGCAGGATCTCTGGCGTCGGGCGCCGATACCTTGACGGCGAGCTATACGCCGGATTCCAACAGCTCCACGGTATACAACTCAGCCAGCGGGACGGGATTGGTGACGGTGACGGCGAAGCAGACGCCGGCGGTGACAGTCGCGCCCTCGCCCGCAAGCATCACCACGGCGCAAACCACGACAGTCGCGATCACAGTGAGTGCGAGCGGGGGCTACGGAACGCCGACCGGCTCGGTCAAGCTGACGAGTGGGAGCTACACTTCTTCTGCGACGACTCTTGCGAGTGGAGGCGCGAGCATTACCATTCCCGCGGGATCGCTGGCGACAGGCACGGACACGCTGACGGCGAGTTACACGCCGGATTCGGCAAGTTCCCCGATTTACAACTCGGCCACGGGAACCCACTCCATCGCGGTGACCGCAGCCAAGATTACGCCGACGGTCACGGTGTCTCCATCTGCCGCGTCCATTGGCGTCGCGGAATCTCTTACGGTGACGGTTACGCTCAGCGGTGGAAGCAATAATGCAACACCTACAGGCTCAGTAACTCTTACCTGTGGAAGTTATACTTCATCGGCAACCACGCTTTCAGCCGGCGCAGCTACGATTATTGTGCCCGCCAACTCACTGGCCACAGGAAGCGATACGCTCAAGGCGAGTTATACGCCCGACTCGAACAGTTCCGCCACTTATAACTCCGCGACGGGAACGGCGGGCATCACCGTAACATCGCTCGAAAGTCCGCCGATCGCAATAACGCCAAGCGCCACGAGCATTACGCCGGCGCAGACGCTAACGGTGAATATCACGGTGAGCGCCGTAGGCAGTTCGGGAACGCCCACTGGCTCGGTGACGTTGACGAGTGGCAGTTACGCCTCGGCAGTGACCACGCTTGGCAGCGGCCACGCGAGTATTACCGTTCCCGCCGGCGCGCTGGCCTCGGGCACTGATACGCTTACGGCGACTTATACGCCTGACTCGAACAGCTCGCTGGTCTATGCGACCTCGACAGGTACAACCAACGTAACTGTGTCGACGACTGTTCAAGCCGAGTTCACGCTTACGGCTACCAATATCACGCTGCAGCCGGGGGCGACTACGGGAAACACATCGGCGATAACGGTTACGCCGACGGGAGGCTTTACCGGCTCGGTTACGCTGACCGCGCAAATTACATCGACCCCGCCAGGCGCAGCGGATCCGCCAACGCTGAGTTTCGGCACCTCAAGCCCGGTGGTGATATCGGGCGCAAGCGCGTCCACGGCCACACTGACAATCTCGACGACGGCGCCCACCGCGGCGGATCTCGCGCCGCCTTCGATGCCGGTAAGCCGCTGGTATGCTGCGGGTGGGACGGCCATGGCGTGCCTGGTTTTCTTTTGCATACCCATGCGCAAGCGCGGCTGGACCAAGCTGCTCGGCATGGTCGTGCTTGCTGCGTTCGCGGGTCTCGCGATCTCCTGTAGCAGTGGCGGATCGGGAACGGGAACGTCTCCGCCGCAATCCAAGATCACGCCAACCGTGACCGTGACGCCGACCAGTTCCGGCATCACCACGTCGCAGGCGCTAACCGTCAACATCGCCGTGGACGGCGGCGCCGGCGATCCCACGCCTACGGGGACGGTGACGCTCACGAGCGGCAGTTACAGCTCCGCGGCGACGGCGCTCGCCGGCGGGGAAGCAAGCATTACCGTTCCAGCGGGATCGTTGGCCTCCGGGAGTGACACGCTGAGCGTGGCGTACACGCCGGATGCGAACAGTTCTTCCACCTACAACGGCTCATCGGGAACGGGGAAGGTGGTGGTGAGCGAGCCCTCGAGCGCAGGCACAACCGCGGGAAATTACACGGTGACGGTAACCGGCACCTGGGGAGCGATCACGGAGACCCAGAGCTTTATTCTTACGGTGCAGTAAGTCCATTTCGCTCCGGTCTCGCGTCAACAACGACGCGCGAGCAGAGCTACCTGGCAGTGACGGAGAGCAGCCGCACCGGACCGAGCAGTCCAGAGGGCAGCAGAGGCGAATCGGCCTTGTACGGTGCAAAATCAGTGAAGGTGTATTTCTTCTCCGTTCCGGGCTGCTGGTCGCCAATGAGCCGATTCACCCAAAGATTTGTGACTTTAATGGTAAGTTGATTCTCGCCCGGAGTTACGCCCTGAGTTACGTCCAGCTTGAACGGTGTTTTCCAAAGAATGCCAAAGTCACGGCCGTTGACGCGAACATCGGCTATCTCCCTTACATCGCCCAGGTCCAGCCAGAGATGAGCGCCGGGCGCGAAGGCGCTGCGCGGAATGTCGATGGTCTTGGTGTAAGTGGCAGTCCCGGAGAAATATTTCACGCCCGGGTTCGGGTTCTCGCTCCAGGAAGCGAGCCGCTCGAATGAGGCGCTCGCGGGTGCGCCCCGATGCGGCTCGAAGCTCACCGACCAATTGGTGTTGAGCTCGCCTTCCGTACCGGGAATCGCGGTTACTATGGGTTCCGGCACCTGCCGTGAGAGCGCGGCGGCCGGCTTGTGGAAGATCACGAATATGGACCCGTAGGGGTCAAGGTCAAGAGACACGGTAGTGCGGCCGCCGCCTATTTGATAGGTAACCGGGAGCGAAGCACCGGTGGCGGCATCCCATAGTTCCGGCTGCTTGCCGTCGATGCGGAAGGTCGCGGCCACGCGCTCTTCGCGGTCCTGGCGATTGTCGACGAAATACACGTCTCGATCGGCGAGAATGCGATGCACGAACATCAGGTCGGTGCCGGATTCAGGCTGGGTGTATTCGAAATCACGCGGCACGTGGAGCGCTGCAAGGACGTCGTCAGCACTCATGCCGGAGTACACTCTTCCCTTCCCCACCTGCCGAACCGATGGGCCCTGGACCGTGCCGCCGCCCCAGAGCAGGCTGGCCAGAGTGTGGAACTGCTGCTCATTGTCAGAGAGGCTGGGTGAATCGACGGGCTTGTTGCCGACAAGAGCTGCGCCCTGCTCAACGAGGCTGGCAAGCTTGACGAGCACGGGAAGCGTCATGCGCCGGCTGCGGCCGCCGAGATAGAGGATGCGATAACTCGATCCGCCCGGAGTTACAAGTCGGCCGTCTTTGAAAGACATGTGGTGAAGGATCACATCGCTGTTGACAAAGTCGAACGCGTATCCGCCGGGTGCATCGTCCATCGGTTTCCAGCCAAAGACGGCCGTAAGCGGGCCCTCTTCCCCGTAGAAGTAGGCGACGTCGGCGGCGAAACGGCCCTGCTGCAATAAATAAGAGCATCGCGCAAGGTAAGTGACCCAAGGTCTTGCCTCATCGGCCCAGGTCTGGTTGCGGTTGAACCAGAGGCCGAAGGGGCCGAGAGTGAGCCCCGGCACCAGGTCGGGAACGGGCTGATGCGTGGATTCGTGAATCTCAAAGCGATTGACGCCCAGCGCGAATTCGAGATCGGCTACCTTCTTGAGCGTGTTGGGAGAGAAGGACCATGCAGGACCGCGCGAGGTCATCGATTCCGCGCCTACAAGGTTCTGTCCATAGATGTGCGCGACGGAGGCAGCTCCGCGCAGATCGGCCAGGTAATCGATGTCCGGTCCTGGGCTACCGGCCCAGGTCCACATGGCGCCCATGGGAACATCGGCGTGGCTGCGCATCTCCATGTCGTCGCCGAGGGAGGGTCGATGATACTCGAGCGCCTCACTGTAGTAACGCATGCCATGACGATGCAGGTCATCAGCGATTTCGCCATAGTGATTTTCGGCAAGCAACTGGCCGAGAGTGCGGCGAAAGTCCCATAGGAAGCGGTTCGTGTCCGCCACGCTGCCGATGACGACGCCGGTGAGCGCGGGCAGCCAGGGGCGCGGATCGTAACCGCGGCGCTGCTCGAATTCGCTCAAGATGTTGTCCGTCCAGTTCTGAGGGCCGACTTCGATCGAGTCGGTGAGCAGCCAGGAGATACCGGAGGGGCCGATCTTATCTGCACCAACCGTGTTCGCGTACATCTTCAGATAGCCGTCGACGTAATTCTTCACGTAATCGCGATTGAGCTTGTCCACCTCAAGGCCGGTGGCCTCGGCGGGAGCGGGACCATTTTCATGGCCGGTAAGCGAGTAGCCGATGCGCAGAATCATCCATTCGCCCGGAGGCGGAGTCCAGCCGAGCGTGCCGTCGGGTTTCATTTTGCCGGTAAGGTCGACGATGTTGTTTTTGGAAACGATGAATGGGGGCTGAACGCTGGGATCGGGGATGGCCCAGAAGTTAACAGCGTTGGCGTAGCCGGCGCGCTTCTCGAACTCGTTGACGCGCGCGCCGCTCGCAAGCACCAGCTCGGTGATGCGGTGATCGCGGACAGGAATGCCGGCGGGCTGCGCGGGATAGACAACGCGGAAATAGCGGGCTGTGACGGCGTTAAACGAGACCGTGCGCTGAATCAGGCTGCTGAAAGGAATGTCGGCGACTTTGCGAAATTGGGTGCCGTCGCCGCTGGCCTCGAGATAGGGCGGAACGGCGGGTCCTTCGTGATCGAAGACACTGATCATGTCGTCGGGACAGGCGAGGGTGACGGCCTGGATCAACTGCGGATGGCCGTAGTCGAACTCGACCCAGGAGTCGGCGCCGGGCGCGGAAACGGGCAGATCGAGCGCGACGGTGTTTACATCGCCGTCAGATAACGCGGGAACATTGGCTGTACCGCCGCTCGAGGTGACGCGGGGATTGAGCGCGGACTGCGGCTCATCGCCCTCGGGAATGCGATAGGCGATGACCGCGGCATCGGCATAGAACTCGGGCGGCACGGTAATTTTGCCGTCAGGGCCGCGGCGGCCGGGAACGCTGAAGTTCTGAAAGGTACCGTCGACCTCGGGCGGGTGCGGCAGCGTGCCCGTGAACGGACGGCCGCCTTCGATGCGCGTGGCCGTCCACACCATCTTTTTCATACCTTCTGCGGGTGGAACCCATGGGCCGCCGGTTTCACTCCAGCCGGGCGAGCTGGCGATGGCGACTTCCATGCCGTAGCTGCGCGCGGTATCGACGGCGTAGTTGAAGGCGTGCTTCCACTCCGGCGTCATGTAGATGAGCCGCTTCGGCACTACCTGCGGTGTGTTGATGGCGCCTTCAAAGATGGTGACGCCGCCGAGTCCTACGCGATGCATCCAGTCGAGATCGAGCTTGATGCCTTGCTCGGATATGTTGCCGTTCATCCAGTGCCACCAGACGCGCGGACGAGCGCTCGAGGGCGGATCGAGGAAGCCCTGGTAGAGCGTGTCGATATTGGCAGAGGCAGCCTTGGGAGCGGCCGCGAAGGGCGCCTGTGCGGCCAGGCGGCCAGCGGAGAGAAGTGGCGAACAAAGGAGGGCGATGAAGAGTGAGCGGCGCGGGATCATGTGCGATTTGTCCGAATTCAGTTTGCCCGATGCAATTATTTGTTTTGCGCCGCGGTGGCGCGCGTGGAGCCGGTGGAAATGCCGCCATCCACGAGCAGCGTCTGCCCGGTGACGTAGCGGCTTGCTTCCGATGCGAGAAAGACGATAGCGCCGTCGAGATCGTGCGGCTCGCCGGGGCGCTTCAAGGGAATACGCTCGACCAGATAGTCGACCCACGCGGGGTCTTCGTAGAGAACCTTGTTCTGCTCGGTTCGAAACCAACCGGGGGCGAGGCAATTCACGGTAATGCCGAACTTGCCCCAGTCGTCGGCAAGGCTCATGGTCAACTGGCGAACGCCGCCTCGGCTGGCGCCATAGGGCGCGAGACCGGCGTAGCCGAAGACGCTGGTGACGGAGCCGATGTTGACGATGCGGCCGTAACCGCTGGCGATCATGCGCCGGGCGACGGCCTGCGCGACGAAGAACGCGCCGCGCAGATTGGTGTCGAGAACCTGGTTCCAATCGGACCAGGTGACGTCGAGGGCCGGCTTGCGGATGTTGCAACCGGCGTTATTGACGAGAATGTGGATGGGACCAAAGGCGGCCTCGGCATCAGCGGCCATCTTTTCGATGCTCTCCTGGGAGCGGACATCGAGCGCGAGCGAAAGAACGCGGCGGCCCTGGGCCTCGACCTCGGATTCGAATGGAGCGAGTGCATCACGGTTGCGACTGGTAAGGATGAGGTCGGCGCCTGCCCGAGCGAGCGCGCGGGCGAAGTACTGGCCGAGACCGCGGCTGGCGCCGGTGACGATGGCCACCTGGCCGGTGAGGTCGAAGAGCGCGCCGGGCGCGGGAGAGTTCATTGCGTCCTCGGGGTGAGAATAATTTTCATCAGATTCGGCTCACGCGCGTGCAGGCGCTCAAACCAGCGCGGGCCGTCCTCGAGCGCGGCGATGGCGGTGATGAGCGGGCTGACGACGATCTGGCCGCCGGCGACGAGCTCGATCGCCTGCGGATACTCGCCCGCAGAAGCGCAGGAGCCTTGCAGACGAATCTGGCGCGAAACGACCTTCTGCAAAGGCAGCTCGACCACGGGCTGAATGTTGCCCACCAGCGTGACGGTGCCGCCCTTGCGCGTGCAGTCGATGGCCGAGGAGACGGTTTCGCTGCGGCCGACAGCCTCCAAAGCGAGATCGACGCCGCGGCCCCCGGTGAGCGCGAGGACTTGATCGAGGAGATCGCCGCCGGAGGCATCGAGGATCTGGTCCGCTCCGGCCTGCGCCGCGAGAGCCAGGCGCGTGGCGTCGATGTCCGCAATGAAGACGCGGGCGCAACCGGCAGCACGCGCGGCCTGAAGAGTGAGAAGGCCGATCATGCCTGCGCCGACGACGAGCGCGGTTTCCCCGCCACGCACCGCGGAGACACGCACGGCATGGAGCGCGACGGAGACGGCTTCAAGCAATGCCGCTTCCGCGAAGGAGATCGTGTCCGGCAGTGGATAGAGAATGCGCTCGGGAACGGCGACGTACTCGGCGAAGGCGCCGTGACGGCGGTAATCGCCGCAGGAGACGCCGATGACCTGGCGATTGTCGCAGAGATTCACGTCGCCAGCAAGACAGAAGGCGCAATGGCCGCAGTATACGGTGGAATCGAACGTCACGCGGTCGCCTTCAGCGTAGCCGTGTACGGAGGAGCCGACAGCGGCCACGGTGCCGGCGGCTTCATGACCCATGACGATGGGCGGAATGCGGCGGCCGGAGGAGCCATCGTATCCGTGCACATCGCTGCCGCAGATGCCGCAGGCTTCCACGCGCACCAGCACCTCGTCGGGAGCGACAGCAGGAAGCGGCATGTCGGCGATTTCGAGGTGATTGTATTCGGAGAGGAGGAGGGACTTCATAGGTACTGGATTCGCCTCACCCAATGCCGTTGCGCAGATGGGGTCGTTGCTCAACCTGATTTTGCCGGCAGTTCATGGGGAGCTTTGCAACAGCATTTTGTACTTCGGTCATTGCGATTCTTTGGCACGTGAATACCCGATTTGTGTTTTTGAAGACAAAAGCAACACACCTCCTGCACTCTGAACTGGACCGGCGTTTCGTGCCCTACCGACCTTCTACCGTGATGAAGCTTTCTCCAGCAGGCTCGGCACATACTGTGGAGAATCAATGCCTTCATAACCTGGGCCGGACTTCCGAGTCCGGCGCCCGTTGAAAGGCAACCGCAGATCCTTCGACTCCGTTTGCCGCAAAAGCCCGGCAAACTCCGCTCAGGATGACAAATCAATTCCTCAGCAGACACCTGATTCAGGACGCAAATCACACATCGCAGAGATCCACGGCGGCGCGAAGGCTGGTCATGGGATCCCGCGTAGGGATGAACTCATGCGCAACGTAACCCTCGAAGCCGGTGTCCGCAATGGCTCGCATGACTCCGTCCCATTGTACCTCCTGGGTGTCGTCGAGTTCGTGGCGGCCGGGAACGCCGCCGGTATGAAAGTGTGCAATCCATGAAGGGTTGGGGGCGAGGTTGGCGCGGATGGTGGTGATGAGGTCGCCCTCCATGATCTGCATGTGGTAGATGTCGTAGAGCAGTTTCACGCGTGGCGAGTTGACAGCCTCGACCACGCGCACGCCCCATGCGGTGTGGTCGGCCATGTAATCGGGGTGGTTGACCTTGCTGTTGAGCAGCTCCATGCAGATGGTCACGCCATGGTCTTCGGCGATTTTCTTCACCCGGTCCAGGCCGGCGATGGCATTGCGCGCGCCTTCGTCATCGCTCATGCCGCGGCGATTGCCGGAGAAGGTGATGACGTTGGGAATGCCGGCTTTGGCAGCGAGCGGAATGTTGGCGCGGAAGCCGGCCTCGATGGCGGCGTGGTTCTCGGTGCCGTTGAGCGCGTCAGGGATGGTGCCGCCTCCCGCGTAGGCCATGGTGCAGATGAGGCCGTAGCGGCGCGGGATTTCGTACTCATCGGGATTCAAGAGATCGATGCCCTTGAGACCGATCTGGACAGCGGAGACGCAGAGCTGGTCGAGGGGAATGTCTTTATAGCACCAACGGCAGACGGATTGATGGATTCGGTCTTTGCGCGGGGTCGGCGTCTCCGCGCCGGCCAGATGCGCCAGCGGCGCGAGAGCGGCCAGGCCGGATTTGAGCGCCGCGCGGCGGGTGATTTGTGCAGGTTTCATGGACTGTGTTTTGACTGCAAAGAGGAATGATACGCGGTTGCGCAGAGAATGCCCGGGGCATGGCCTGAAAGAGGACTCGGTCTTTCAATCCGGGCCCAAAGGCCGCATGTCGCTGGGCGGCGACTGAGGGGCCTGAAGGCCCTTGTTCCCGCCACTAGCTCCTCCGCCACGGCGGATGACCTTCGCTCAGAATGAAATCTCTTTGGGGAGGACTTAGAAGGTGAAGGCCAGCCCGCCGCGAAGGGCGCGCTGGCTCTGGGCAAAGATCAGGACGGAGCCGTCGCTGAGGATATAAGGACGGTAGCCCTCAGCGAGGAGATTGCTCACGTCGAGGAGAGCTTCAACGCCGCCCGAGCCGTCGCGCGTCATGTGGATCGGCTGGCGGAAGTGGAGGCTGAGATAGGGCTCCGCCGCCTCGAGATCGAAAGGCGCGATTGCGGTGACGGTGTCGTCGGCCTGCCATCGATAGCTGGCGCGCCAGCGGGTGTGGGTGCCGTCGAGGGTGCCGGAAAGCGAAATGGCATAAGCCTGGGTGCGCCGGGAATGAGCAGAGGCGAGAATCTGGGTGAATCCGGAGGGACCGGGTAACGCAGGCATCACCAACGCGGCGCCGTTGAAATAGCTCAGGCGGACGTGGGTCTCGCAGGGAAGGCGGCGCTCAACCGACGCTTCCATGCCGGTGGAGGCAAATGCCGGGCCGGCCGCGCGAAGCAGGCCGCTGGGGGAGTCGAGCAGCGCGGGAACGGAGTCCTGCGAAACGAAACGGGACATGGCTTCAAGGACGGGATTCTCGACGTTGTCAGAAAAGACCAAGACCGCCATCCCCGCACTGTCAGAACTGCGCTCCCAGCCGATCTCCTGGTGCAGACCGCGCTCGAAGACAAGTTCGCCGCCGCGTTCAGAAAATTGGGGCAGCGTGGCCGCGGCTTCGGTTTCGTCGTTGGCGTTGGGGTCCGGGACCATAGTAGCCACGCGATAGTGCACGCCGGAGTTGCCATCGTGCCAAGCGACGGCGGCGAAGGGCAGGCCATCGGCAAGCGTGTCCGGAGACGGGCCCGCGATGCGCGCAAGAACTTCGGTTGCGCCGGCCTCGGCTTCAATGGCTTCGCCCAGATGCAGGGTTTCTTGGGAACGGACGGCGGCCTCGTCGAGCCCCTGATCGCCGGATCCGTCGGATTCCTCAGGATGAATGGCCACGGCGGCAACGGACTGGACCGAGCCGGCAAATCCGAGATCCTGGCGGAAACCGAGCATCGACTCCATGCCGGCGTCCGAGCCAGGAGCAAAATCCACCCGCGCCAGCAACTCACGGCTATCGGCAGGTGTGTCTTCGACGGTAGCGGTATAGCGCTCGCCGCTCTCGCCGAAGGTTCCGGCCTGGCCGGTCGCCATGAGGCGGGCCTTGAGCCTGGGCGTGGCGCCGGGGCCGTCGGTGACCACCATCAGCGGACCATCTTCAAGCCAGCGCAGCAAAGGGCGATTGGCGGCCGAGCGCAGAGTCCAGGCCCAATCGTCCTTCTGGTTATCGCCGGCGCGCGGCGCGGCCGGCAGCCACTGCATCACCTCGTAGAGCGTATTGAGGGTGAGGTTGACGACGGTGCCGCGGCGAACGCGGACATTCTCGCGCAGCGAGGGCAGGAACGAGGGGCCCATGGCCTTGAGCGCGTAACGGCCGGGAAGGAGCGAAGCGATAAAAAACTGGCCGTTGCCGTTGGTGTAGACGCTGGAAATGACGGAAAGGTCGGGGCGCAGAAGCTGGACCTGGACGCCGATCTGGGGCACGCCGGCGGAGTCGCGCACTATCCCGGACACCGACGCGGTGGCCGCTCCGCATACCGGAGCAGCTCCCAAAGCGATGAGCACGGCGAAACCGGCGAGATGGGCACTACGCTTCATCAACAGATCTGTGACCCGCCGCGTCCCCCTGGCAGATTCCCCGAAGAGCCCTACTCCCGCGCTCTCCGGATCTGTGGCCCGGTTCGAGGTCTCGCGGGATCACCTCTATTCGACGACAAAAGGCGCCGATTGCGCAATCTCTTGTTTTGAAATTGCGTCATTTATTTTTACGGTGACCTTGTAGTGGCCTGGTTCGAGCCCGGCGATGGGCACTGATTTGGCCACGGTCAGCTCGTCACTGTGTTCTCCTAAGTCCTTTGAATCAAGCTGCTTTTGCAAGAGCACGGCCCCGGCTGAATCGGTGATCTCGTAGGTCACCGTGGCCGAGTTGCTCTTGGTCGCGTCGTTAATGCCCAAGTTATAAACCTGCATCCAGAAGTTGAGATCCTGGTTACGAGGCAGGCTCACGGGCATGGCCGGGCTGGTGCTCACGCGGGGACGGACAAAGGTATTACCAATCACGTACTCGCCTTCCCCGATGTCGTGCGAGGAGACGGGGTGCATCTCGTCGGCCAGGATGAGCGACGAGGTGCCCAGCTTTTCGTCGTCGAAGAAAGGCACGTTGAGGGCGCGACCGTAGATGCCGATGTGGTCCGGGTTGTTGACGTCCTTGATGGCGATGTCAAGACGGTAAAGCCCCGGCTGCAGCGGCAGAGCCTTCCAATAGACGGAGCGGCGGTCGAGGGTCTTCTCGAGCAACTCCGAGGGTTGATCGATTTCGACCGTATCCTCGAAGGTCTGCACGGTCTTGTGCATGATGGTCGTGACCTTGCCAAGAATGTTGACCACGCCTTTGGAGACGCCGTCCTTGGTCACGAAGGTGATGTCGCGGTTCCTGATCTGGAGGGTGATCGGAACCAAGTCGGTATTGTCGGTCACCTTGACGAAATCGGTTCTGACGTCGAAAGGAAAGACCGGGCCGGTGAGGAGCTTGTGCGTGGAGAAGGCGTCGAGGTCAGACTCGAGATCCTTGAACTGGACCGGCGGAGGCGCGAACAGCTTGGCGGCAAGCTCGATGCGGTCGAACTCCTTGCCTTGGTTGTAATCGCCCATGGGACCGGCGCCCAGGTTCTCAATACCGCCGCCTTTGAAGCGGTCGGTCTTGTCCATATGGTTCACTTCCTCGTAGTTGGTCAGGCCGGCGCCGGGCACGTGGAGGAGCGCGTCCTTTTCGCTGCGGTCGATGGTGAAGTGATAGTCGCCGCACTGGCAGGTATCGACAAACTCGATGTTGATATTCTCACCGATGCCTTCGAGATAACGGTAGTGCCAGACTTCGAAGGGGAAGGTGGAGGTTTCGCCGCCGCCTTCATCCATGGGCCGTTCATAGAGGCCGCCAGAGGGGTGGGCGTCGATGTCGTCAGGAGGGCCGAAGGCGATGTAGATGTGGCCGCGATCAGTCTTCCAGCCGGGCTTGCCGGCGGCGAAGTGCTCGTTGGCATAGGCGATGCGGCGGTAGTACTCCTCGCGGTACTCGTTTTCAGGAGAATCGGGATTAGGATTGCGGCGCTGCCAGAAGGCCTCAATAAACGCGTCCCGCTCTTCGTCATTGCTGAGGCTGAGGAAGGCTTTGCGCTCCTGGTCGGTAATGATGTAGGGAACTTCTTCGTCGAGCCACTTTTTGTAGGTGTCGCTCAACTCCTGCCGCAACAGCTTCTGGTCGCGCGCGCGCTGCTGGTCAGAGCGGGGACGATCAAGCGGATTCATCTCCTGTCCCTGGTCCTGACCCTGGTCCGGAGTGGAGGCTGGTTGCGCCTGCTGCTGGCCCGGGGCAGAGGAACTCTGAGCGAGAAGAGCCGGAGCCGGCGCGGAAATCAGTCCGCAGCCGATCACGGAGGCGAGGAAACGGCGGTTGATGAGCATCATGGCCTTGAAAACTCCTGCGATCCCTTATTCTACGGGTGCCTGAAGGACGTGAGCAAGGCTCCGAGCGCAGTTTAATGCCGATTGGACGGAAAGAAACCGCCGAGGTAACCAGCGCAACGGGGAGAGAAACGGTAAAATTGCGGGAGGGGGAAAGACCCTCCAGCGCAAAATCCAGGATCTTAAATCGGTTCCGAAAGGTAAGCCAACGGGAGGCCGCGAGAGGATGGCGGCGACCGTCGCCGGCGACACTCACGTTCGGCGCGCGTAGAACCTCCGGGATGGCTTTCCCGACGGCGGCTGTTCTTCCGGGGCCGGCTCAGGAGAAGCGTGGGCACGGGAAACTTGAGAGAAGTTCTTCGCGCGCGCCGAGCGGCAGTAAACGGTGCCGCAGGTCACTCAGGATGGCTGGCCGGGAACCGAACGGGAGCCCATTGCGTAAACTGGACTGAGGAAACCCGGTACACGAAGCGACCATGAAAAAAATCGTTTTGATCGTTCTTGCCGTGCTGGTGGCCGCGGGACTTGTGACCTTCATGGTCGTCAAGCAACAGGCAGGATATACCAAGGTGCTGACCGCGAAAGTGGTGCGCGAGGATCTGTCTTCGGTTGTGAACGGCACCGGACAGATAAGGCCGAAGACGTTTGTGAACCTGGGCGCGACCGCAATGGGGCGGGTGACGCACCTCTATGTGAAAGAGGGCGACCATGTGACCGAGGGCGAGGTGGTGGCCACCATCGAGAATGTGCAGCAGGAAGCCAGCGTGAACGGACAAGAGGCTGCGATCTCCGCGGCGAAGACGGATATTTCCTCGTATATTGCCGCAGAGAAAACCGCCGAAGCCAACGTGGAGCATGCGCAGGCCGACCTGGAGCAAAAGAAGCTGGATTGGAACCGGGCGCAGGCGCTTTACAAGGACGGCATCATGGCCAAACAGGACTACGACGCCAAGAAGGCTGCCTACGATCTGGACGTGGCCTCGCTGGCGCAGGCGGTTGCCGGCGTAAATCAGGCCAAGGCCAACACCGACTCCGCCCGCGGGCACCTGGAAACTCAGGTGGCCAATCTGCACGCCGACCAGGATTTGCTGAACCGCACCATCGCGGTTGCGCCCTTCGACGGCATCGTGACCAACGAGCCGGTGCGCGAAGGGGAGACGGTAGTGGAAGGAATCCAAAACACCGAGGGATCGACGCTGATGACGCTGGCGGACATGAGCGTGGTGACGGCCGAGGTCAAGGTGGATGAGACCGACATCGTTAGCGTGCAGATGGGCCAGCCCGCCGATGTGACCGTAGACGCGCTGCCCGGCCAGGTGTTCAAAGGCACGGTTACGCTGGTGGGCGACCAGGCGCTTTTGCGCTCCACGGGAATTGCCACGTCGCAATCTACGACGGGAACGGAAGAGGCGAAGGACTTCAAGGTGGTGGTGACGCTCATCGCGCCGTCGAAGGAACTACGCCCGGGCCTCTCCTGCACGGCAAAGATCACGACCGCGCACAAGCGGGCAGTGCTGGGGCTGCCGATCCAGGCGCTCACGATGTACGATCCCACGAAGGACAAGGAGAAGAGCAGCGGGGGCGTGCAGGCGGCTTCGATGAATTCATCCGGCGAGAGCGCGAAGGCGAACCCCGTGCAGGGCGTCTTCGAGGTGGTGAAGGGTTCCGACGGCAGGCTGCGCGCAAAGTTTGTTCCCGTGGCCACAGGCATCACCGGCGCCACGGACATCGAAGTGGATTCGGGATTGAGCGATGGGGCGGAGATTGTGACCGGACCTTACAAGACATTGCGTGTGCTCAAGGATGGAGCGCTGCTGAAGCGGGACACGAGCCAGCCTTTGACGTTCACGGCGGGCGGCAGTTCCTGATGCAGGGGCTCGATTCGCAAAGAGGAAAAGGGGGCGTGCGGGGGATGCCCCTGGAGCGCGCAGAGCGCGCGTCCGGCGCGGACTGTACGCCGCGCCAGCCGGTAAACAAGGATACAAGGAAGAGGACAAAACCGAGATGGCTGTGAACAGCATCTTCGCCGCGAACACTGAGGAGGCCGCGAGTTCGCCCTCGGACTACATGATCGTGGTCGAAGATCTTTGGCGAACCTACGACATGGGCATGGAACAGCAGGTGCAGGCGCTGCGCGGAGTTTCCCTGCGCATCCGGCACAACGAGTATGTGGCCATCATGGGGCCGTCGGGGTCGGGGAAATCGACGCTGATGAACCTGATCGGATGCCTCGACACGCCTTCGAAGGGACGATACTGGCTGAACGGACAGCTGGTGAGCGATCTCGATGACGACCAGCTGGCGCGCATCCGCAACAAGGAGATCGGATTCGTCTTTCAGACATTCAATCTGCTGGCGCGGGCCACGTCCCTGCACAATGTGGAGCTGCCGCTTATTTACAACGGAACGCCGGCGGCGGCCCGGCTGGAGCGCGCGCGCGAGGCGCTCACCAGCGTGGGCCTGGAGTCGCGTATGATGCACAAGCCCAACGAGCTCTCCGGCGGGCAGCGCCAGCGCGTGGCCATCGCACGGGCTCTCGTCAACAATCCCTCGATCATTCTCGCCGACGAGCCGACAGGCAATCTCGATTCCAAGACCGGGCTCGAAATCATGGCGCTGTTCGACCAGCTCCACGCGCGCGGGAACACCATTGTGCTGGTGACGCACGAGCCGGACATCGCCGACTTTGCGCATCGCGTGGTGCACATCCGCGATGGACAGATCTTCTCCGACGAGCCGTCGAAGCGGTTTCGCAAATAACCCGGACTCAGTTCGCTCTTATTTATTATTGACAGCCCGGAGACTCGCCGGCGTTCTGCCGGGAATGCGCCAGCGACCAGCTTTGGCGTGATGCTGCGCACATGGGTCAACTGAATATTCACAACATCAACAGAATTTGCTTCGGCATAAAGCCACCGGCGATCTCATCCTCTTGCCGGTCGCGGTAGGGGAGCCAAGCACGAGAGCCTATGAACGCCCTTCGACGCATGGAGTGCCGTTGCCCGATTTTCCCGCTCCGCGAAGAAGCAGGCCGGGCTGAAACCGCGCTCAAGTTACTTAATCGATTCACTAACTGAAGTACCGAAATGAGCACGAAGAATTACATGAGGATTTGCCCTCGCGCGCTTGACATGGAACAGGAAGAGGCTCAATATCAGGCCAGAAGCAGGGGAAAGAGCGCAACGAAGAGCGCGAACATGATCTTTGGGAATTCAGCTTGGTTTCTTCCCATTCCCCCTCCTTACGGCGCCGGAAGAGCCGATCGACGGAATCAAAAGATTCGATCGGCACGAGGCATCTCAAACCCGTGGGGCATGCATCTCACGCTCCTGTTAGCAGCGCAATCGAGTTTTGAGGTATCTCACCCAGGCTGGCAATAGATCTCGAATATTCGAGAAGGATTGCCTTAGCTCACATAGACTCAACTACCCGGCTAAGTGACTAGAACTATGGTTCCCTATGTGATCCGCCCGCACGGCGGGCGACAGCGCAGTTTTCTCTTGCGGGGAAGGTTGAATTGAGCGTCCTTGCCTCGTTGAACGATGGGTTTCGTTGATCGAAGGTGCGGTCAAAAGCATTCTGAAATCTCTTGCCGCTTTAATTCCACCCGTGAAGGGTGCATAAGGTCAAAAGAGTTCGATGTATGCGAGTATGCCTCGCACAATGCAAATCCCCGCAGGGGCTGCGGGTACACCGTCAGCGCCGCAGTTGCCTTGGCTCAAGCTCGTTGATCGATTTAATCGGCCTTGATGGAGGTAGGCTATGGTAGTCAGGTCCCAGTCGAACGGACATCGGATAACTGGACTGTATGTTGGAGTGAACAATGTCCGTCGTTATTTTCCCAAAAACTTGGAAACCATCGATCTAGAACTCGATCATCTACGAATCCAGTGCGGGCTGAAGCCGCATTTCTGGAAGGGCCAACCGGAAATTCACGACCCGCGATTATGCGAGTGGCTGGAGTTGAAGCAATTTCACGGAAAAGGGTGCAGGTCGTCGATGCCCCTGGCAATGATCCCGTCGGGCGAGCACTCATTCACTCTCGGTCCGGCGAGCCTGGACGGGCATGGGCGCGCGCGGCGGAAGACGAATGGAGCCGGGACAGCGGAGAAAACAGTCACGCTGGCGGGATCGATGCTTCCGAATTGAGCGGGAGCGTTCACCGAAGGGTTCTTCACCCCGGGCTGCCCGGGAGGGCAGCAATGGAGCAAGCAATGAAGGCGAGCGAAGCGAGGCACGATCTGGAAGTCCGCGCAGCAGCGGCGCTGAAGGCTGTGCTAGCGGAAGTGTCGACGATCAAGGTGCGGGAAATCCGGCATCAATCGCCGGAGACCGGGCACGATCGCGGACTGACGGCCTACGTGGATGTGGTCGGGCGCCATCACACGCTGGCATGCGGGGTTCCCTGCGACGGGCAGCCGGGCCATGTGCGCAGCGCGCTCGAGGAGTTGCGCCACGGCGCCGCTCAACTGCCCGGCGACGCGACGCCGGTGATCATTGCGCCGTACCTCTCGCCGGAGGCGCAGGCGCTGTGCAAGGAGAGCAAGGCGGGATTTCTCGACCTCGAAGGCAATGCGCGGCTGGCGCTGGGAGAAGTGTTCATTGTGAAACGGACGCTGCCGTGTCCCAACCCGCACCGTTCCACCACCGCGTGGTCCACCCGAGGCGCGGTTCCCGAGAAGTTGTCTGATCGAATCGGAAGCCGGCGCCCCGGCGCACGCCAAGCCGAGGCGTAAGGCACGCTCCAGCCATAAATTAAAGCGCTGCACAGCCGTCCTTCGAACCCCGGGGAGGGCCGCGCCAAGCTATATCGCCGCTAAATTTCCAAAATCACCGGCATAATCATCGGACGCCGTCCGGTGGACTTCTGAATGAGCCGCTTCAACTCCACCCGCACCTTTTCATTCACCATGCCATAGTCGCTCTTCTGTTCCGGGCTCAGGCCGTCGAGCGTCTTGAGCACGGTTTCGCGCGCCTGATCGGTCACGTCGGCGCCGCCGAAGCCGCGCATGATAACCTCCGGCGGGCGCTCGACTTTACCGGTGCGCTTATTGATGGCCAGCACGGCGAGCACAACGCCGTCTTCGGAGAGGATGCGACGATCGCGAATCACGAGGTCCTCGACCACGTCGATCGAAGAACCGGAGTCGATGAGGATCCTCCCCGCCGTGACCTTATCGCGCTTGCGCGCATCATCCTTGTCGAGCTCGAGCACGTCGCCGTCCTCGATCACGATGGCGTGTTCCACGGCGCCGGTTTCCATGGCGATCTGCGCGTGGCGGCGCAGGAACCGGTAATCGCCGTGAACGGGGATGAAGAACTTGGGGCGCACAAGATTGATGAGCAGGCGCAGCTCATCCTGGCTGCCGTGGCCGCTGACGTGAATGAGGCCGCTGGCGCCGTCGTCGCAGATCACGTCGGCCTCGCGGCGGTTGAGGTGATCGATGACGCGGTGGATGTTTTTTTCGTTTCCGGGAATGATGCGGGAGCTGAGGATGACGGTGTCGCCGGCCTCGATGCGGGCATGCTTGTGGTTGTCCACCGCGGCGCGGCTAAGGGCGCTCATGGGCTCGCCCTGGGTGCCGCTGATGAGAATCATCAACTGATCGGGCGGATAATCGCGCAACTGGCCGGGGTTGATGACCAGGCCGGGCGGAATGTCGATGTAGCCGAGGTCCTGGGCAATCTCACTGCTCTCCATCATGGAGCGGCCAACGATGGCGACCTTGCGGCGGTGGGCGCGGGCCAGCTCCAGCGCGATGCGGATGCGGTAAATGGAGGAGGAGAAGCAGCTGAAGAAGAGCTTTTTCTTGGTGCGCGCAAAGATCTCGTCGAGCCGGGGAATCACGGCGCGCTCGCTGGGCGTGTAGCCGGAGCGCTCCACGTTGGTGGAGTCCTGAAGCAGGGCCAGCACACCGCGCTTGCCGTATTCGGCAAAGGTGTGCATGTCGAAAGCCTTCTCGTCGAGCGGTGTGAGATCGATTTTGAAGTCGCCAGTGTGGATGATGACGCCGGCCGGGGTGTCGATGGCAAGCGCCACGCAGTCCACCAGCGAATGGGTGACGCGGATGGGCTCGATGGTGAAAGGGCCGATGGTGAATTTTTCCCTGGGCGTGATCTCGATGAGCTCGGTCTCGTCGAGCATCTGGTGTTCCTCGAGCTTGCCCTCGACAAAGGCCAGGGTGAACTCGGTGGCGTAGACGGGGACTTTGAGCTCGCTCAAGATCCACGGCAGGCCGCCAATGTGGTCTTCATGCCCGTGCGTGAGCAAAATGGCACGGACGCACCGCTTGTTTTCGACCAGATAGGAGATATCGGGGACGACGATGTCGACGCCGAGCAGCTCGGATTCAGGAAACATGAGGCCGGCGTCGATGACGATGATGTCGTCTTCCCAGCGCAGGGCCAGGCAATTCATGCCGAATTCGCCCAGGCCTCCGAGGGGGATGATTTGCAGCTTAGCTGTAGGCATCAGTTCTCTTTGATGCTATCACTCGCGCAAGGATAGGGGGCCGCGGAGAGAATCCGCATTGCCATGGTGCGGCAGGAGGCGCGGACAAGTGCGCCGGCGATGACAAATGGGGAAATTTGTTGATGGGCAGCACAAGTCTGTCCATTGCGGAAAGAATCGAACCAAAGCCGGTTCGGGAGCCGGCTTCCACAGCGGATTTTTGTAGACATGCGGCCTGATTTTGCCGCAGAATGCATGCACATTCGAACTTGGTTCGAACCCGGTTTGGTTCGAACCCGGTTTGCACCCTGCCGGTTTGAACCAGCCAGATCGCAGTCGAACCAATTGCACTCCATCGGCCCTTCCCCTCCCTTCCCGATCTGCCAGGACATTCTGCTCTGACAAGGAGAATCTATGATCCGAAAATCGAGCACATCGTTGGCAGCCCTTGCCGTGGTCCTGTTCGCCGCGACCGCAATCAGCCATGCGCAAAGACAGAACCTTCTGACCACCCACACCCGGGCGGCAGTGACGAGCGGCCAGGCGCGCCTCGTCGACCATCTGCCTGAGAACCAGACCATGCGCATCGTTCTGGTTTTGCCGCTGCGCAACCAGGATGAACTCGACAGCCTTCTGCAGGATCTTTACGACCCATCCAGCCCTTCGTACCACCATTTCCTCAGCGTGGATGAATTCACGGCGCGATTCGGCCCGACGCAGGAGGATTATGACACCCTCATTAACTTTGCCCGCGAAAACGGGCTTACGGTAGCGGCCACTTCCCGCAACCGCGTGAACCTTGACGTTACGGGAACTGTAGCCAGCATCGAAAAAGCATTCAACCTCAAGATGGGCGTCTACCAGCATCCGACGGAGAATCGCACGTTCTACGCGCCGGACCGCGAGCCCACCGTCGATCTGCCGTTCCAGCTCTGGCACATCGCCGGGCTGGACAACTATTCGATCCCGCAGCCGGCCGGCCTGGAGCGCAACAGCGGCAAGAGCAAATCCGGCGCCACCGTGGGCTCAGGTCCGTCGGAGTCGTTCCTGGGCAGCGACATGCGCGCGGCTTATTACGGCGGAACGGCGCTTACCGGCAGTGGGCAGTCGCTGGGATTGCTCGAGTATTACGGCACCGATCTCTCCGATCTGGACACGTATTACAAGAATGTGGGGCAGACCGAGAGCGTTCCCATCACGCTGGACTCAACGGACGGGACCAGCACGAGCTGCGTGGACTCGCGCGCCGGCGGCGACTGCGACGACACCGAGCAGACTCTGGACATGACCCAGGCGCTGGGCATGGCGCCGGGGCTTTCCAGCCTGGTGATGTACGTGGGCTCGACGGATTCGGCGATCTTCAACGCCATGGCGACGGCCAGCCCGCTGAACGCGCAGTTGAGCTCTTCGTGGACCTGGAGCCCCTCGGACCCGAGCACGGACAATCCCTATTTTGAGGAGTTCGCCACCCAGGGGCAAAGCCTGTTTCAGGCTGCGGGCGACAGCGGCGCGTGGAAGTCGTCTTCGGAGGTGTTTCCGGCGGACGACGTTTATCTGACCTCGGTGGGCGGAACGGATTTGACGACCAGCTCCGCCGCCGGACCGTGGGCCTCAGAGACGGCGTGGTCCGACGGCGGCGGCGGCATTTCGCCGGACAAGTACGCGATTCCTTCGTGGCAAACCACGGCAGCAGCGGAGTGCTCGAGCTGCTCGAAGAGCTACCGCAACGCGCCCGATGTATCGGCGAATGCGAACTTCACCTATTACGTATGCGCCGACCAGACCACGTGCACGGCCAATGAATATGGAGGCACCAGTTTTGCCGCTCCCCTGTGGGCCGGCTACACAGCGCTGGTGAATCAGCAGTCGATTGCCAACGGCAACAAGACGGCAGGATTCATCAATCCGACCATCTATACGATCGGCGAGGGGTCGAGCTACGACTCCGATTTTCACGACATCACCAGCGGCAGCAACGGTTACTCTGCAACCACGGGCTACGATCTGGCCACGGGTTGGGGTAGCCCCAACGGGAGCGCGCTCATCAACGCGCTGGCCGGCTCTTCAACCTCGACTCCGGGCTATAGTCTCTCGGCGTCGCCGGGCGCGGTTTCCATCGTGCAGGGCAACTCCGGCTCTTCGACGATCACGAGCACCGTCAGCGGCGGCTTCAGCGGGACAGTTTCGCTCGCGGCTTCCGGTACGCCCTCGGGTGTGACCGTCACCTTCAGCCCGACTTCGATCAGCGGAGCGGGCACTTCGACCATGTCGATTGCCGTGGCCGCGACGGCGGCCACCGGGACCTACACCATTACGGTCTCCGGCACCTCAGGCAGCACCACCGAAACCACCACGGTCTCGCTCACCATCACTGCGCCAGTAACGGGCAGCTTTACCCTATCCGTCTCGCCCACTTCAGGCTATCTCGACGAGGGGCAGAGCGGCTATGCGACGGTGACGGTGACGGCGACGGGCGGATTCGATTCAGCGGTTGCGCTTTCGGCCACGGGCGTACCGAGCGGCGTGACCTCGAGCTTCAGCCCGGCGTCGATCACCGGTTCGGGAACGGCGCACTTCAACCTGTCCGTCTCAAGGAGCGCGCCGACGGGAACGTATCCAATTACGATCACGGGCACGGGCGGAGGCGTAACGCAATCGACGACGCTCACGTTCGAAGTGCGCCGCTGACGAACAATTCGCACGGGCCTTCGCAGAGATCGCGCGCGAAGACGCCGCAAAATCAGGCCCGGGCCGATGAGGTCCGGGCTTTCTTTTTTGCGGGAGGAACCGATCCGATTTTCTATTCGACCAGCACGATGGGCGCGCGCCAGAAGCTGGCCTTTTGTGTGGATGGATCGAGGATGGTGACCTGGCAATCGTATTCGCCGGGCGGAAGCCCATGCACGCCAAGGCTGAAACTGAGCGGCATGGTGCCCAGGCGGGTTGCGGTGGAGGGAGAAATGGCAGTGGGGGTGGTCTCATACGCCTTTGCGCCGCCGCGATAGAGGGTGACAAAGGCAAAGAGCGGCGGATTGCCGGGCGAAGGAACCTGCTTGTATGCCTGGAAGTAGACGTAAATCTGGCGCGTGGTGCTGAAGACGCGGGTGACGCTGGGAATGAGCTTCATGCCGCCGGCGACGAGGGGATTTACGGCGTCGTCTTTGATCCTGTCCTTGGACTTGGCTGCATCGTAAAGCGCCTGGTTGAGCTGCACGCGCTGGCTGCCGAGCACGACGGCGCTGATGGGGATGCGCTTCTCTTCCTTGTTCAGGTTGGGAATGACGAAGGTGGTTTGGTAGGTGCCGATGCGGCCGGTTTCATCGTCGCGCGCGAGAAATTTGATCATGTACTTGCCCGGCAAGAGGGTGAAGCCGGTGTCGTATTCGATGGGGCGTTTGGCCAGCTCGGCCGCGGTGGCGTCAGAGAGCTTGATGTTCACGTCGTCGCGCACGTTGGAGACGGTGGTGCCACCGATGACATCCTTGACTTCGCCCACAAAGTCGATGAGCGTGTGCTCGTAGCCGCCGCGCTTGGCCAGCGCCAGCTCGCGGCCCGGAATCTTGACAATGATGGGAACGAAATACTCGGCGCGATTGAGCTGGAAGTAGTCAATCTCCATGGCGATGGTGAGATCGGTAATGGGATCCTCGAGCATGAGCGCGTCTTCAAGCTGGCGTTCCTTGTCGGTTGCATTGAACTTGCTGAACTCCTTGTCGGCGTAGTATCCCTGGCGGTAGTCGAGGTCGGCAGGCTGGTTGCCGGCGAGTGTGATCCTAATGCGGCGGAAGCGGCCGTTCTTCGCGGTATTGGTGGCGTAATAGCCAAGGATGTAGTAGTCGGAGACGGCCTGCTGGGCCTGGACGATGCCGCGGTCGAGATCGTTGTTATCGAGCAGGGCCTTGCCGCCGGTGTCTCCGGCAAGGGCATAAAGCGTGTCCTGCGATTGCTGAAAGTTGTTGTTGACGGCGAGCGACGCGGCGCCGGTGTACATGCCGGCGTTGCCCTGCGAACCCTGCGTGGCGTCGCCGAGCGGAGCGCCCGCGACGAGGCCGCGCGCATCGACGGTCCAGATGACGACGCCGGAGCGAATGGCTTCATCGACGGTGGCGTGGAGCTGGGCCTGGTTATCGATGCCGTTGAGGCGCATGCCGCCGGCGAAGTATATGAGCGACTTCTTTTCCTGCACGCGGCCGAGCATGTGGGCTGCGGTTTGGAGCGCGGAGAGCTGGCGATCGGTGTTGAAGACGTTGAACTCGCTGTCATCCTGGCCGAAGGCCGCGCCGGTATCGGAGCTGCTGGCGTCGTCGGTAGTGTCGGCGAAACCCTGCCCCTCGCCCACTTCCATGGTCTCGAGAATGCTGAGCAGTCGGTTTCGATCGGAAGTAAAGTCCTGCAGGATGTCGACCGAAGAGCCCTCGTAACGCAGAAGGGCGACGAGGTCGACGGAAGTCATTTGCGTGCGGATGAACTGCTGCGCGGCGTTGAGCGCGCGCAACTGATCGTCAGGGCGCATTCCCACCATGTCGAAGTAGAGCGCGATGAGCCGGCGATCGCGGTAGCGTTCGTTGTCCATGGTCTCCGGCGCAATCTGCTCGTGCGCGAGCCGGTCGTAGATGGTCACGTTCTCAGTCTTGCTGGTGGAGGCGGGAAGCAATTTCGCGTTTGCCGTCAGGTCCTGGTGCTCGCAGAAGCGGACGGTTTGCGGCACGCCGTCTTCAGTGACTACGAAGTCCTTGGCCCTGAGCCCGTGAATGGGGTTTCCCTGCTTGTCCTTGACGACGACGGCTTCGACGACAAGCTGCGACTGCACCGTGAGCATGACCTGCGGCTCGTCCGGCGCCTTGTTTTGCCCGATGGTCTGCGCGCCGGCCGCAAGCGCGGGAGCGAGGAGCAGAAGTGCGGCGAGGGATCGCATGGCTAGAACCTCAGCCTCAGCGTGGTTTCAAGCTTGCGCATGGAGTTGGCGGCCGTGGGCCGGCCGAATTGTTGCGCGTTGCTCAGTGCGGCGTCATCCCAAAGAGCATTCCAGGCGGTGAATTCGGGATGGTTGAGCACGTTGGTCGCGGCCACGGTGAGATCGAGATAGGTTTTGCCGTGCGGGCGAAAAGTGCGCGCGAGCGAACTGTTCAGGCTGAACTGATTGGGGCCGGTGATCGAATCCCTGCCCGCCGTACCCCACGCGCCCGCGGCCGGCGCCTCAAACGCGGCTGCATTCAGATGCGTGACTCCGCTCGATGCGTAGATGGGCGCGCCGGTGAGGCTGGGGCGGATGGTGGACGAGTAGCCGGTGCCGGGAACGTCCACGGGATAGATGGGCGTTTCAGGAAGACCCGTGCCCTGGCTCAGCGTGCCCTCGAGCGTCCACTCCTTGAACATGCGGCCGCGCCAGCCGCTCATGAGCGTGCCGCCACCGAGGCCTTCGCCGCTGGTATATTGCGCGCTGAAGTTGAGGAGCTGGCGCTGGTCGAAGGTGGAGAGAGCGCGCTCGGCGCGGGGATCGCGCCAATTCTGCGCGATGGCCGCGGTCTGCGTGGGCGCGGCGCCGGTGGCCGCATTCTGGCTCTGTGTGGATGAGGTCACGTAGCCCTGGCCGCCAAGCACGGCATCGTCGTCGATGGATTTCGAGTAAGTGTATTCAAGCGTTGCCGTAAAGCCGTCTTTGAGCCGGCGGCGCAACTGCACCTGGCCGGACTGGCGCGTGGAGTTGCCGCCGGAGGTGCGATAGACAAATCCGGCGGGACAGCTTGGGCATGCGTCCGCCGCACCGATGGGATTGGTGTTGGGCAGAAACTGCTGTGCGCCATGCGTGCCCTTGACGCCGTTGTAGGTGACGACCACCTGAAGCGCGCCGGGGAGATCCCTCTGCAAGGCAAGCTGCCACACCTGCGCGTAGCCGACGCGGTAGTTGGGGTCGATAGCAAAGGTGTCCGGCGTGACGCCAGCGCAAACGAGAAAGCCGTTGGCAAGCGTGAGCGGGCAGGCCGCGCCGTTGGCCACGCTCAGGCTCTTGGAGAATGGCGCCTGCTGCGCCATATCCAGCACCAGGGTTTGATAGACGGATGTGTCGTCGTAGATGCCGTAGCTTGCGCGAGCAACCAGAGTGGATGCGGGGATGGGCCGCCAGGCGAGGCCTACGCGCGGCTCAAGGCCTCGGCGGTCCGGGCGGATGAGCGAAGCCGGATAGTGCGCGCCCGTGATGGAGCCGACGGGATCGGTGCCGAGGACGGGAGCGCCCGCGGTGAAGCCCGAGTTGAGATCGAGGTTCACGAGCCGGCCGAGCAATTCCGTCATGGGCGCGCTGTACTCCCAGCGCATGCCGGCATTGATAGTGAGCGAGGAAAGAAGGCGCCAGTCGTCGTTGAGGAATAGATCGTAGACGGGCTCGCGAAAGTATTTGTCCGCATTGCCGTAGGCGATGGCGCTGGTGTCTGGGATGCCGATGAGAAAGTCGGCCAGGTCGGAGCCGCTGGTTGCGCTCTCGGCCGCGGTCGTGGTCGCCGCGCCCGTAAAAGCGAAGGTGCCGCGCGGATTCTGCTGGAAGTCGTCGTTATAGTCCTGCTTGCGGAAGTCGCCGCCCACGGAGATATTGTGGCGGCCGCGGTAAACGCCCGCGGAAATCGAGACGCCATCGGTCTGGCTACGATTGAATGCGCTGTTTGCGTCTGTCAGCGAGGCGATGCCGCTCGTGAAAGTGAGCGTGGGAGGGCCCCAGTCCGCGGGGTCCTGGTCATTGCCTGCGACGTTGGCGTCCGCAGGGCCGGAGATGTTGACGCGATTGGCGAAGTTGGGCGTGATCTCTGTGCGCAGGCGGCTGAAGTTGTAGCTGGTGAAGAGGAACAGATGGGAGTTGAAGCGATGCGTCCAATGGACATTTGCATTTATGCCCAGCGTGCCGATCGCGTCGACAAAGTTGAAGAGGCTCACATTGGCTGCGCGCGTGCTCTTGAAGTTGAAACCGCCGTAGAGCTGGTCTCTGCGGCCCAGCGACTTCATGAGCCGCGACTGCAGGCCGTCCTGGTGAACGCTGTTCAGCACGGATGCCTGATAGTTGTAGCCGGAGGCGGCGGAGATCTGCGGATTCGGCTGCGGATAGAGCGCGAGCAGCGCTGCGGCCTGCGCGCTGACGGGGACCTGGTTGTTTGCATAGGGCGCGCCCGTGGCCGGATTGTAGACGGTGACGGGCTGGCCCTGCCCGTTCACCAGACCGGCCAGATTGCCCATGCGCTCGTCGAGCGTGGGCACCAGGCCAGTGTCGATGGCGGCGTTGTTGTTGCGCGTCCACGCATAGTTCACAAAAAAATCCGGCCCCCGCGGAAGAATGCGGGGAATTTTGATGGGACCGCCAAGATAGGCGTTGCCGGTGATCAGGTCGTAAGAGATTTTGGACGCGGCGACACCGCTGATGGGATAGTTGTTCGCATCTGTAGCGGAGTTGTCGAGGATGATGGCCACGCCTCCGTTGTAAAGAGCCCTGCCCCCGGAGCGCGAGTTGCCAAAGGCAGGATTGGTGGAGAAACGCGAGGTAGCTGCATTGTTGACGCTGCCGTTGACGAGATAGCCTTCGGCACTCTGGTCGTTCGAGGTTTCCGGAGCGCTGGGCATCTCGGCGGGCGCGGCGGCGCCCTCGGTTTTCTTTGCCGGCGCCACAAGAGCGGGCAGCGGCAGAATCGGATTCGCGACCACCTTAGTACTTGCCATCAACTTATCGACGGGCAAGAGCTTCATCTCCCACTTGCCCGCCTGCGTGTCTGACCCGATGGTCACCTGCGCGTGGAGGGTTTCAAAACACTGCATCTCCACTTCGATGGTCCATATGCCGTCGGCAAGATTGTCGAAGTGGTAGACGCCTCCCTGGTCGGAGACGGCGACGAATTTCTGCGCGCCCTGCGCGACTGTGACCGTGGCTCCGGGCAGGGGCAATCCGCCGAACGTGACCATGCCGTAATAGGCGCGCGAGGCCGCGTGGGCCCAGGCGCAGACCCCAAGCAGGGCACAGTGCAGCAACAATCTGGCATGGCGCCCCAATGGCATCCGTCCGCTCCCCATCCCCATAAGTTCGGCGCATCAATTCGGCGATGGCTGCTCGATGTGGTCAATCACGATTACATCAGCCGGCGCCTTTTTCGCTTCGAGCTTCAGGCCGAGCTGCTCCTCAAGAGCCGTAAAGAGCGAAGGCCCCGAATTGTCAGAAGAAGGCGGGTTCCCGCCCGGCTGACCGCTCTCGGAAGGGCCCGCCGTGATTCCCGAGCTGACTTCGGGCGTCCATTTCAAATCGAAATCGTACTTGCCGGTGAGGCCGGTCTGGTCGACGACGGTGCTGCCCAGGTTGAAGGACAACTGGCGCACAAGGATTTGCATTGAAACGGCCTGCGCGCTGAGCTCGCCAGGCTGCATCCGCATCATGCCGGCGCCGCTACCTCCGCTGGGCGGGTGCATGCCGTTGGGGTAGGTTTCGCCAGGCGCGGCCTCCTTCATCTTCAAGCCGCCCTTGGCAATCACCAGCACATATTGAGTGAGATTCCGGGTCTCGTGATGGAACTTCAGCCCGAAGCGATCTTCAAAAACGGGCACCAGCATGGCCAAACGCTCGGCAGTCTTGAGGTCTTTCAGCTTGGGTGCGTCTTCCGGCGCAACCTTTGCCTCAATGTCGAACCGCTCCGTGTCCGTCCAGCCGGGCGCTCCCAGCAACCGGTCCTCCGAGACGCCAAAGGCCTGTCGCATTAAATCGAAGAGGGGCAGGTTGGTGACGGTGATGCCGTCGGGCGGCAACATGAAGCGCATCGTCATCGTCATGCCGCCGCTCTTGTCGGGCTTGATGGATACGACTTCGAAGGCGAGGGGCGCGGCCGACGCATCTTTCGCCGGCGGCGCGGCGGCTGCTGCCGGGGCAGCGGCCTGCGCGGACAGCGCGCAAGGCGCGAGAATCAGGAAGCCGGCAGCGAGGAGAAACGCGGGCCGGCGCAGGCGGTGCGAACGAAACTGAGTTTGCCTCATCCCCGTGCAGCTCCCATTTGACATTGTTCAAGCGGAATGACGGCCGCGAAGGCCGCGTCTCTTCTTCGTGATTGCGAAACGCTGCAATTGTCAGACGTTGGCCGCGGGCAAATCGTTTGCGCGGAACGCTCCCCTTTTGAGCACCGCGATGAGCCCCTCAATTGGGCGAAGGCTTCTGCACCTGATCGATCACGATTACATCGACCGCGGTCTTCTCCGCGCTGAGCTTGAGGCCGAGCTGCTGCTCAAAGGCGTCATACAGGCTGGGCGCCGCGTCGGCAGCAGCATCGGCGGTGGAAGCCGTGTCGGATTTGGGCGGCAGGGGCGGATGACCGCCGAACTGCGAGTCGTCGGGTGTGAAAGTGCAGTCAATGTCATAGCGGCCGGTGAGGCCGGTGCGGTCGACGACGGGCCGGTCGAGGACAAGAATCTGCAGCAGATCGGTCACATCGGTCGTGGTGGCATTGCGGGCCATCAGCGTGAGGCCGCCCGCGCCGGGGCGGAACCCGAGCCCGGGCAGGTTGCCGTGGAGCTGTGTGGGCTTGAGCTTTTCGCCGCTCCTGGCCACGCTCAGCACATAGGCCGACATCTCGCGCTGCTCGTGATGGAACTTGAGCTGGAAGCGGTCGGCGAGCAGCTTGCGGATCATGACCTGGATCTGCTGCGAGTTGGGCACGCCTTCGGCATCGGGCAGTGCATTGATGTCATAGCGGTCGGAGTCGATCCAGCCGGGACCTCCGGCGATCTGCTTGGCTTGCACGCTGTAAGCGAACGAGATCAGGTCCTCGAGCGACGAGGCGCGGGTCATGAAGTTGCGGCCGCGAATCACCAGGCCCTGCATGCGCGTGGCGCCGGAGTCATTGGGTTTGATGGTGGCCACTTCAAAGGAAGGATCGGCGTCGGCGGCCATGGGCTTGGGCGGCGGCGCGGGCGCGGGAATTTCCCAAGCCGTCTCCGGCGTGGCGCGTGTGAGCACCAGCGGGATCGGATTGGGGCCCTGGCTCCAATTGCCATTGATGGTTTTGCCATCGGAGCTGAGGTTGCCTTCGAACTTGCCGCCCACAAGGTTGAGCGTGAACTTGACCGTCGAGCCGTCGAGAGTGATGGAGTCGATGTTGAGCGGCTGCGCGCCTTGATCGATGCTGTAGAAGACGGCTTTGTAGCCGCCTTTGTCGTCCTTCGTGATCTTGAGCACCGTGCGCAGGTCCTGGCCGGCGTGCAGCGTGCCCTGCCAGGTGTCGGCGATGTCCCTGGGATTGGAAACGGGATTCGGCGCGGCGGTGGCGGCCGGAGCAGCGGGAGCGGCCTGCGCGGCGGCTTGTGCGGGAAAGAACGGCGCGGTTGCAAACGCGATGAAAGCGAGGCTGAGAATCAACTTGCGGGCGAGCCCTGGAGCGGGTACCGCGGGGTGAACCGTCATGCCAATCATCCCTCTGTGCCGGCGGTGAAGAACCCGCAGGAGCATGGTGCAAGCGCTTCAACGCCGATAACGTGAATGCTGAGAAGAATACACGGACAAGATGAAGGTACGCCGATCCGTGCTTGCGCGTTCCCAAGAATATTCCGGCGCAACGGCAGCTTTTTCCCGGTCCAACCCCCTGCCTGCGCGCGTTGAGCGAGCCGGAGACGCTCTGCACGGCAAGGACGATCAAAATGTTTCCCGCGAGAAGCTCTTCCTTTGCGCACGTGTTGCATCACGGCGATTCGAACCCGAGGAAACGCGGCCTTCCCGGCAATCGCGCAGCAGTGTGCGGAACACTCTTGCTTAGACACCCGCGTACGCTGCTTTGTTCCCGAACCGACAGAAGAGGGGCAAAGGGAAGCGCACGGCCAATGCGGGCAGGGGTGGTGTCCGGAATCGGACAGTACGGCTGCGGAAACGGTCAGTCGCAAGGCCCCGCCGGGCCGGGTTTGGAGTGGTCAATTAGCTTGTTTTCTGTGTGATGGCGGCAAATGGCCTTTGGCAAGCCGGATGCAAGATGCAAATCGCAATGGATATCGCCCGTCCAGACATCAAGAAGAAGAAAAACCGCCGCTTGGCGGTGTGGACTGTTCTCGGAATCGTGGGATTGTCGGCATTGGCCTTCGGCGTGTCACGACTCAAGCCGGCCTCGCCCACAGTCGACCGCTCGACCATTTGGACCGACACGGTGAAACGCGGGCCGCTTATCCGGCAGGTGCGCTCGTCGACTGGGAGCCTGGTGCCGCGCGAAGACTCGATCGAGCTGATCCCGGCCCAGACCGACGCAACCGTGGTGCGCATCCGCGTGCTGCCGGGCGCGCAGGTGACGCCGGACACCATCATCATGGACCTGGACGATCCGCAACTCGAGCAGGAGGTCCTGAACGCGCAGCTTGCGCTCAAGGCCGCGCAGGCGGATTACAAGAGCCTGCAGGCGACGCTCGAAAGCACGCTGATGGACAAGAAGACCGCGGCCGCGCAGGTGAACGCCGATTACACCCAGGATCAGCTCCAGGCACAGACCGACAAGGCGCTTTACGACCTGGGCGTAATCTCCGGCCTGGCTTATGAGAAATCGAAGAGCACGGCCGACCAGTTGAGTACGCAGCACCAGTTGAGCCAGGAACAACTGGAAGTCAATCAGAAAGCGATCGAGGTGCAACTGGCCTCGCAGAAGACGAAGATCGACCAGGCGCAGTCGCTGCTCGATCTTTACCAAAAGCAGGCAGCGGCGCTCCAGGTGCGGTCGACCATCTCCGGAACGCTGGCGCCGCTGGCTACGCCGGTGCAGGTGGGCGAGCACGTGACCGCGGGCACGTCGGTGGCGGAGGTGATCCAGCGCGACAAGCTGAAGGCCGCATTGCAGATTGCCGAGACGCAGGCGCGCGACATTCAAATCGGGCAGCCGGCGCTGATCGACACGCACAACGGCACCATTCCCGGCCACGTCACGCGCATCGATCCCTCGGTAGTGAACGGAACGCGTACGGTTGACGTAATGCTGGATGGGCCGCTGCCGCCGGGAGCGGTGCCGCAACTCAGCGTGGACGGAACCATCGATCTGGAGCGTATGAACGACGTTCTATACGTGGGAAGGCCGGCGCTAGGCAATGAGGATTCCACGCTGAGCCTGTTCCGCGTGGATCCCGACGGCAGGGGTGCGACGCGAGTGCAGGTGAAGGTGGGGCGCGCCTCGGTAAACGACATTCAGGTGCTCGAGGGATTGAACGAGGGCGACACGGTGATTCTCTCCGATATGTCGCGCTGGGACGGCGTGGATCACATCCGGCTGGAGTAAGAAGGCAGCTTCCAGCTTCCAGCTATCAGCTGCTAGTCCGGCTTCGATCGAGCGGGCCTTAGCGAGTTGGAGCCAGGAGCTAGCGGCTAGAAGCGATGGGCTTGTCAACAGAGGGGGATGGAATGGCAGCGAATGGCACATTGATTGAGATCGAGGATCTGACCAAGATCTTTTACACCGACGAAGTGGAGACGCACGCTCTCTCCGGCGTCCATCTGACGATTTCGCGCGGCGAATACGTGGCCATGTCCGGGCCTTCGGGCTGCGGCAAGTCCACGCTGCTCTCGATTCTGGGCCTCCTGGACACGCCCACGGGGGGACGCTATCTGCTCAACGGCAATCCGGTGGAGAACCTGAACTTCAGCGAGCGGTCGCGCATCCGCAATCAGGAGATCGGGTTCATTTTCCAGAGTTTCAACCTGATCGGCGACTTGACGGTAGAAGAAAACGTGGAGCTGCCGCTCACCTATCGCGCGGGGATGCCTTCGGCCGAGCGCAAGCGGCGCGTGAAAGAGGCGCTGGAGCGGGTGAACATGGCGCACCGCATGCGCCACTACCCGGCGCAGCTCTCGGGCGGCCAGCAGCAGCGCGTGGCCGTAGCGCGCGCGCTGGCCGGGTCGCCCTCAATCCTGCTGGCTGATGAGCCGACGGGAAATCTCGACTCCAAAAACGGCGAAGCGGTAATGCACCTGCTGGCCGATCTGCACCGCGAGGGCTCGACCATCTGCATGGTCACGCACGATCCGCGTTTTGCGCGCCACGCCGAACGAGAGCTGCACCTGTTCGACGGCAAGGTGGTAAGCGAGCAGGAGATGAAGAAGCTCGAAGAAGAGGCAGCGGCAGAATCATGATGCTCCTTCAAGATTTACGTTACGCGCTGCGGCAACTGCGGCGCGCGCCCGGATTTGCGCTTACCGTGACGCTCACCCTGGCGTTGAGCGTGGGCGTGGCTACGGCGGTTTTCTGCGTCATCGACACCACGATCCTGGAGCCGCTTCCGTACGCGCATCCGGATCGCATTGTCGACGTAGAAGCGAAGAGCCAGAGCGGCTACATGCAGCCTGCCTCGTGGCCGAGCTTCAAGGACGAGCGAGCCCAGGCCACGGCCTTTGCCGCGCTGGCCGCCTATGCGCGCTACCACGCCACTCTGAACACTACGTCGAGTGGCTCGCTGCAGTTACCAGACGTGTTTTCGACTGACAATTTCTTCAACGTATTCGGGGTGAGGCCGCTGCTGGGGCGGACGTACTTGCCGGGCGAGGAGCAGGACGGCCGGAACGACGTGGCCGTGCTCGGCTACGACACCTGGCAGACTTACTTCCACGGCGATCACGGCATCCTGAACCAGACCATCCAGCTTGACGGGCGAGCCCTGGCCGTAATCGGCGTGATGCCTGCCGGCTTTCGCTTCCCGCTGAA
>DATJRT010000206.1:0-4471 GCA_035504495.1 Occallatibacter sp. | reverse complement strand
TTCTCAATCCAGCCGCGTCAGAAACGCCTCGCCCTCGCTCGGCCGCACGTGGCTGGCAATGTACTCGGCCATCTGCCGGCTGTCGCCTTCGGGCCGAATGCGCACCCAGTAGCTGTTTTCGCCGGGGAACTCGATCACATGGGCGTCGGAATACTGGTGCAGCAGCTCCTCTTTGAGCCGGAGCGCCGCGCGCTCGGAGTGGAACGCGCCGATCTGCACGCACCAGCGGCCGCCCGTATTGATCGACTTCGGCGTCTCGTACACGTCGATGCGCACCCGCGCAATGCCGGCGCGGTAAACGCCCGTTGCCTTGGCCGAGGCCATGGTCATATCCAGAATCCGGCCCTCCACAAACGGCCCCCGGTCGGTGATGCGCATCGCCGCCGACTGCCCGGTCTCGAGATTGGTAGCCACAATCAGCGCGCCCATGGGCAGCGTGCGATGCGCCGCGGTCATGGCGTCGTCGTCGAAGATCTGGCCGTTTGCCGTGCGCCGTCCTTTATACGCGGTATACCAGGTGGCATAGCCCACCTGTGTCAGGATGGGGCTGTGCGTCGCGATGTAATCGAGGTCCTCGGCCGTCACTCCGCCCGGCGGCGCAGGCGTAGGTGGAATGCGCGCGGCCGGAACCGAAGGCTGCGGCTGCTCTGCGGGCGGAACATACACCGGCTGCGTCGGAGGCGGCAACGCCTGCGGCGGGGGCGCTTGCGCAACCTGCTTGCGATGGCAGCCGCTCGCACCCGCCAGAACGATCGCCAGGCCGGCCAGTGCGGCGCATCTCCCCGCAGAGCGGCCACCGAACGCCGGCGCGCCCCCGCGGCGGCCAACGGAAGCCGCAATACGCCTTTCGCCGCTCAACGGCGCGGGTCCTTCCCTTCACCGGCCCGCGCGTCCATTCGGTCGGCGAGATTTTTCAGCTTTTCGGCCACCGTGCGCAGCGCAGAGATCGACTCCCGCCGCACCTCCGGAATCACGGCTTCGTTCACGTATGCCGCGGCGTGCCGCAGTTCCATCTCAATCAGCTCGATCGCCTCTTCCAGGCGTCGTCCCACGCCTCCGGAATCTGGCCCGGGCCCCGGTCCCGGCGGCGGACATGTACTCATAAGCAATCACCTGTCCTCGTCAACTTGTCCTCAGTCTGCGGGACGCATTCAGGAGCGTCAATGCTACGGCAGGGAGGGGTGCTCGAAACGGCAATACGGCTGGCTCTTCGCCCGCACTTCCACCCTTCCCGCGCAGTTCCATCCCTTTAGACCCCGCCGGCCCTGCCTCAGTTGCCCCGCAGACGCGTCCTAACCGGCTCCGGGGCATCTACAAGGCAACCGCCCATGGCGCTAAGTGACCTTTTTCTCGAAATCTGCGTCACAATTGGGGGGAGCGTAAGCTTTCAACCAGCAAGCGAGGTTCCGGCATTTGCGCATCGATTCGCCCCATCAGGACTCCCGCCTTTGGCGAGCCGCGGCGCAATGGGCAATCCTGGCGCTCTTTTCCGCAATGCTGGTTTCTCTCGCCAGTCCCTCCTGCGCCGCGCAAGGGCAGAATCCGCAACCTCCACCTCCGCCGGAAGCGCCCCAGCCCCAACCGGCCTCGCCGCCCACGCCGCCGCCGCCCAATCCATGCGAGCTGAAGAATACCGGCGGAAGCATGGCCGCCACTGCGGCCGCACGCGCTGCGGCGGTCGCTCAGGCAGGATCGGCGGAGATCCCCAATCCCAAGGTAGTCAACGCCGTGCTCTGCGTGCCGCACCTCCCCATCATCAACTGGTATGCCCGCTTTCTCAACGGTCCCCAGGTCAAGGCGCTCACGCCCTTGCAAAAAGCCCATCTCGCCGGCCGCAATCTGGTGGATCCCTTCAACATCATGACCATCCTCGGCGCATCCGGCATCTCCGTGGCTTCCAACTCGCACTCCGTCTACGGACCCGGCTTCGACGGCTGGGCCAAGAACGCCGGCGTCAGCTTTACCCAGGACATGGTCGGCGAGTTCTTCGGCACCTTTCTCATTCCCTCCATCGTTCACCAGGACCCCCATTACCACCGCATGCCCGCCGCCGGCATCAAGCGCCGCATCTTCCACTGCATCGCCCAGATCGCCTGGACCCAGGGCGACAGCGGCAAGGGCATGGTCAACTATGCCGATCTCGTCGGTTTCGCCTTCGAAGACGGCGTCGATGACCTCTACGTCCCCGGCCAGAAAACCAACTTCCGCGCCAGCGCCGCGCGCTACGGCACCACCCTCGGCGCCGCGCCCATTGACAACTTCATCACCGAGTTCCTGCCCGATATCGCCAGCCACATCCACGTCCGCGTTGTTCTCGTCCAGCGCATCATTAACCAGGTCGCGCGTACGAATGGCGCCGCCGCGCCCTGATGCCGCGCCTTCGCACCCGCCCCCGGCCGGCTCGCTCCAGCACTCCGCCACCGTCATTCTGACGGTGAACTGACTCGATTCACAGCGTTTAGCCCGAACCCCGTTTACCGCCCTGAAACGCCCGTTCACGGGGCAGATTCCCCGTTCACTGCATCGCCGTTGGGTTGTCCCGGACGCGGCAATTACGCTGAGATTGACTTTCAGCGGACGCATTCCCCGCGCCGCTGAGCCGGGCAATCCCCACCCGCCCGCGCATCCATTTCTTTGAGGAGGAGAGCATGTCCAAAGCGGTGAAATACGCCGAGAAAGCCGCCGTCTATGCGGCCAAAGGCGCCTGGGTCGTCTATGAGCGGATCAACCGCATCAGCCCCAACCCCTCCTTTACGCCCAAGTGGAGTGACAAACCGCTCCTGAAGTCCTGGCAAAAGGAGAAGCCGCCCCTCGGCTGGCCGCGTACCACGGACTCCCTCTGCCCCAAGTGCGTTCCCGAAATCCGCAAGCAGATTCTCGACGGCAAGCTGCCCCACGAAGTTCTGCTCAATGAGAAGGTGGGCGAAATCAAGGCCCAGATCGTCGAGCGCGACGGCAAGATTCTCATGGTGAAGGATTGCCCCAAGCATGGCCACTTTGAAGACGTGATGTCCATCGACCCGGCCTTCTTCAAGCACCTCGAAGAGACCTTCCCCGGCCGCGACATCCGCGCCCACAACGATTCCAAGCTCCACAATCACGGCACCTCCACCGTCACCCACGGCCGCGGCTCGGTGCTCACCATCGACCTCACCAACCGCTGCAACATGATGTGCGATCCCTGCTTCATGGACGCCAACCAGGTTGGCTTCGTCCACGAGCTCACCTGGGACGAGATCAAGACCATGCTCGACAACGCCATCACCATCAAGCCCAAGCGGCAGATGAGCGTTCAGTTCTCCGGCGGCGAGCCCACGCTCTCGCCCTACTTCCTTGACGCCGTCGCCTACTCGCGCAAGGTTGGCTACAACTCCGTCCAGGCCGCCTCCAACGGCATTGAATTCGCCAAGTCGAAAGAGCTCTGCCGCGCCGCCGCCGAGGCCGGCCTCCGCTACGTTTATCTCCAGTTCGACGGCATCGGCAACGCTGCCAACTCGCACCGCAAAGTCGGCAACCTCTTCGATGTAAAGCTCCAGGCCATCAACAATCTGCATGAGGCCGGCGTCGAGATCGTCCCCGTGACCACCATCATCAACGGCATCAATAACGAGCAGGTCGGCCACATTATTCAGTTCGCCCTCGACAACCCCAAAAAGATCAGCTTCCTCTCCTTCCAGCCCGTCAGCTTTACCGGCCGTGACGAGGACATCACCGACGAGCGCCGCGTGGCCCAGCGCTACACCCTCTCCCACATGGCTCACGACATCACCAATCAGTGCGGCTTTGGCGTGCCCGAGCGCGATTGGTTCCCGATTTCCTTCATGTCCACCTTCTCTGACTGGGCTGACCTCGTCCACGGGCCTACGGCCGAGTGGGGCCAGCTCTCCTGCGGCTGCCATCCCAACTGCGGCATCGGCATGGCCATGATGATCGACAAGGAAACCAAGGAAGCCGCCCCCGTCACCGCCTTCCTGCACATGGATCAGGTGGCCCGCGATCTGGCCAAGATCAACGACGCCGCCCGCGGCAAGGTGCTTTCCGTCCTTGGCTTCGGCCTCTCGCTCCTGCGCAACTACGATCCCTTCCAGGCGCCCACCCACTTCAAGATCACCGACATGCTCAAGAAGATGGACAAGACCTTCAACGCCACCGGCAAGAACTACGGCAGCGTCAAGGGCGACCGCACCCTCGAGGACATCCAGAAGCGCCGCCAGGATCGCTGGAACTTCCTCTTCATCGCCGGCATGTGGTTCCAGGATCTGTTCAACTACGACTTCCGCCGCACCGAGCAGTGCATCATCCCTTACGCCACGCAGGAGGGCGAGATCAGCTTCTGCGCGTACAACACCGGCGTCGGCTGGCGCAACATCATCGAGAAGATGCACATGACCGCCACCCTCACCAAGTGGTATGAGGAGCACGGCCGCCACGAGATCTTCGCCGGCGGCAAAAAGGTCGGCATGACCCACGT
>DATJRT010000205.1:0-5325 GCA_035504495.1 Occallatibacter sp. | reverse complement strand
CCGCGAAATTGCCGCGTATGAAACGCTACGTGCCGATCTCGAAAATCATCACATGGGCGAGTGGGTTCTCGTCTTCGGTGAGAGACTGATAGGTGTTTTCCCGTCCTTTGACGAGGCGGCGCAAGTTGCGGTGCGGGATTTTGGCAGAGGGCCGTATCTCATCAGGCAGATTGGTGCTCCGCCCGTTACTTTACCCGCCTCAGTTGCCTATCACATTCAGCACCATGTCTAGCACAAAGTGCGGATGGAGTGACGTACCCGGTGGTCTGTCAGCAGAGGATTTGCTGACTTTTTGGGGCCCGTGGCTCTTCGTCGATATCGGATTCGATCAGAATTTTAAGGTTGGAGCTGGCATTCCTGTCCCCGGGAAAACGGGCCTTCCTGCGCTTATTGATACCGGCGCATGGGAGTCTTGCATCGATAGCCTCCTCGCAGCACAGTTAAATCTTCCCGTCGTCGATCGTCGCATGGTGGCTGGAGCACACGGTGCGAAAGAGGTAAATATGCATCTCGCGCAAATCCATGTTCAGGCCCTTAAATACACCATATACGGCCAGTTTGCAGGCGTTGACCTACGCGCTGGCGGACAATCTATAGACGCTTTAATCGGCCGCACATTCCTTCGTAGGTTCAGAATGATCTATGACGGGACAACGGGCGACGTTGAATTGATCGAGCCCTGATCATCTTGTGGAAGTCATCTGAGCCACCAACAGATTTCGGTTCGGCCTCTGCGCGCATCGCGCCGGAGCCTATAATTTCCTGTTGTGGTCAATCTCATCTCTCTCCGTAAACTGCAGGCGTGCGCGCAGGCCTCGGGAGCCATCTTCGCCGCGGCAGCCGCTCTGTTTTTTCCGGGTTCCCTGCGCGCGCAGTCGCCGGCCGGGGAAGCCCGCTCGATGGCCGACCAGGCGCGGATTCTCCTGGTCCTCCCCTTCGACAACCGCACCGGCCAGCCCAGCCTGGATTGGATTCGCGAAGCCGCGGCCGACCTGCTGAGCAGCCGCTTCGCTTCAGCCGGATTCGCGCCCATGACCCGCGCTGACCGCATGTACGCTCTCGATCATCTCGGGCTGCCGCAGGGATTTCAACCCTCCCGCGCCAGCTCGCTCAAGCTGGCGCAGACGCTCGATGCGGATTCGATCGTAGTCGGCAGCTACTCTCTGGACGGAACCCAGATTGTCGCCCAGGCGCAGCTCGTCGACGTTCCCCATCTGCGCATGAGCGCGGCCGTCACCGCCAACGGCGCCATGCAGGACATGATCGCGGTCTTCGATACGCTGGCGTGGAAGCTGACGCGGGAGCTCGATCCCGCTCTCAACGTGACCGAAGAGACCTTTCTGGCAGCGGGCGCGGGGCTGCGGCTCGACGCCTACGAGCAATACATTCGCGGCATTACCGAGCCGGATCACTCCGAGCGGCTCCGTCATCTTGAGCAGTCCGTCAAGCTCAGTCCGGATTTCAGTCCCGCCTGGATGGCGTTGGGCCGCGAAGACTATGCCGGCCAGGATTACGACCAGGCTGCGCAGGCATTCGCCAAAGTCGATCGCAACGGCTCCGACGGGCTGGAAGCGGAGTTTTATCGCGGGTTGTCGCTGCTGTTCTCCGGCGACTACCCGCAGGCGGAACAGGCCTTTGCCGGCGTGGCGCGCGTTCTTCCCCTCGCCGAGGTCGTCAACAACCAGGCCGTCGCCATCAGCCGCCAGGGACACGATGGAACCGCGCTCTTTGTTGAGGCCGCCTCGGCAGACCCCAACAACGCCGACTATCACTTCAATCTTGCCGTCAGCCTGAAGCAACGCGGCAAAACCGCCGCCGCGGAGGGCGAGCTGGCGCAATGCCTCAAGCTGCGCCCCAGCGATACGGAGGCGCAGTCGCTCGAGGCCGCGTGGAAAGATCCATCCGGGACGCAGGCTGCCGCCGGAGCCGATCCGCAGGCCGAATCCGACCCGCTCGAGCGCATTGCCCGCACCTTCGACGAGGCGGCTTTTCGCCAGGCAGCCAACATGCTTGACCAGATGGAGGTAGCCCGCTTGGCCTCGCTTTCGCCTCGAGATCGGGCGCTCGCGCTTTCAACGCAGGCCAAGGGCTTTCTTGACCGCGGCCTCCTGCTTGAAGCCGAGCGCCTGTATCAGTCGGCTATCGCCACCGACGGGCAGGTGGCGCAGGCACACCTGGGCTTGGCGGAAGTGCGCGAGCGCACCGGCGACAACGATGCCGCCCGCCAGGAGGCGCAGGCGGCCCTGGAACTGGCCCCTTCCGCCGATGCGTATCTGGTATTGGGCCGGCTGGATCTGGCCGGCAATCGCCTCAGTGACGCCAGAAACGACGCCGACGATGCGCTGAAACTTGCGCCTGCGAGCCAGGCGGCGAAAGAATTGATGCGGCAGGTTCAGGCCCGTTCCGGCGTCAGCCAGTAGAGTTTTACCGGAAAGCCTGAAGGAGCAAGCCATGCACGCGCGCCCAGCTCGATTCACCCCATTGACTCGGGTCGTCTTTCCCATTGCGATCGGCCTTGCAGCTTTGGTTCTCGTCGCGCTGGTGTGGACAGCCGTGCCGGGATGGATGCCGCCAGCCGAGGCCGGGCAGCCGGTGGTGGAAAAATTCGTGCTCGACGACACCATCCAGCCGGTCAGCGCCGATGAACTCGACCGCGCCATCGCCCGCGCCAACGCCGACGGCGCCCAGGCGCTGCTCATCCAGATGGACACGCCGGGAGGGCTGGTGGACTCGATGCGCTCCATGGCGGGCGCCATCCTCGGCTCGCACGTGCCCGTCATCGTCTACGTGGCCCCGTCGGGTGCGCGCGCCGGCTCGGCCGGCTTCTTCCTGCTCGAAGCCGCGGACGTGGCCGCCATGGCTCCGGGAACTGAAGCCGGCGCGGCACACGTGGTCTTCGAGATGGGCAAGCCCGACGCAACCGAGATGCAGAAGGTGGAGAACGATGCCGAGGCCTTTCTGCGCTCCTACGTGACGCGCAGAAACCGCAACGCCGAGGCGGCTGCGGCAGCGGTCGCCTCCTCGCACTCCTATACCGCCGAGGAAGCGCTCAATCAACACCTCATTGACGTAATTGCCGACAACGACCAGCAACTGCTCGCCCTCCTCGACGGGCGCGAGATCACGCGCCTGGACGGGACCAAAGAGACCCTCCACCTGGCCGGCGCCCGCATCGAGCTGGTGCGGCCCACGGTGCGCGACGATGTGCTCGGCTGGCTGGTCAATCCCAACATCGCCCTGCTGTTTCTTGTCGGCGGGGCGCTGCTCATCTACCTCGAATTCAATACCCCCGGCACCATCGTTCCCGGAACCCTGGGCACGCTCATGGTGCTGCTGGCCATCTTCGCTTTGAACCTCTTGCCCATCCGCTATACCGCGGTGCTGCTGCTGCTCGCGGGGCTGGTTCTGCTTCTGCTCGAAGCCAAGTTCGGCGGGCACGGCGCGCTGGCCATCGCCGGCATCGTCTGCCTCACCTTCGGCACACTCACCCTGGTGGCCGCGCCTATTCCGCAGTTGGCCGTGAATCCCTGGGTCGCTTTCGCCATCAGCTCAGCCTTCGGGTTGATTACCTTGTGGCTGGTGCAATTGGCCGTTCGCGCCCGGCGACGCAAGGCGCGCATCGGCGCCGAAGCTATGGTCGGCTTCCGCGCCACGGCCATGGAGCCGCTCGCGCCCGAAGGCCACGTTCTGGTGGAAGGGGAGATCTGGCGCGCCATCTCCCGGCAGCCGATTCCATCCGGGACACCCTTGATCGTCGTCGGACACGACCAGATGGTCTTGCGCGTCGAGCCCGTGCATGCGCCGGCAGCGGTTGAGAAGCCTGCCTAGCCTCTCTGGAGTACAATCCCTGCTGAGGTAAGCCCATGTCCAATTCAACGTTGCCAATCCTGATCTTTGTTGTCATCGTTGTCCTGTATCTTTTGAATTCCATCAAGATTCTTCGCGAGTACGAGCGCGCCGTCATCTTCCGTCTTGGCCGCGCCCTGCCTGCGCCCAAAGGTCCCGGCATCATTCTCGTCTTCAGGCCCTTCGATCAGATGATCCGCATTTCGCTCCGCCAGGAAGTGCTTGAAGTGCCGCCGCAGGACATCATCACCCGCGACAACGTCACCCTCAAGGTGAACGCGGTGGTCACGCTTTATGTCGTCAATCCCAATGACGCCGCCATCAAAGTAGCCAACTACGTATACCAGACTTCGCAATTTGCGCAGACCACCCTGCGCTCGGTGCTGGGCGAAGTGGAGCTCGACGAGGTTCTAAGCCATCGCGACAAGCTGAACCTGCGCATCCAGAGCATCATCGACCAGCGCACGGAACCATTCGGCGTAAAGGTGGTTTCGGTCGAAGTGAAGCAGGTGGATCTGCCTCCGGAGATGCTGCGCGCCATAGCCAAGCAGGCTGAGGCTGAGCGCGAAAAGCGCTCCAAGATCATCCATGCCGAGGGCGAATTCAGCGCCGCACAAAAGCTGGTGGATGCCGCCGCGCTCATGGCTACGCAACCCATGACTTTGCAACTGCGTTATTTGCAGACGCTTTCCGACATCGGGGTGGAGAAGAACACCACCATCGTCTTTCCTTTGCCCATTGAAATGATGACCTTGCTGAACAAAGCCATTGGCGGCTTCAAACCCGCGCCCGGCCAGCCTTAGGTGTCTCCCGGGCGGCGCCGGGATGACGAAAACCTTCCCTCGGCGGTCGAAGGAAAGAGTATCCTTGTTGTGGACTTGCGGCCCAGGCGGAAAAAAGTCGAGATAGCGAATAGGTGTGTCTTCGCCGGGGCAGGGAATCGCGCATGAGGGGAGCATTCGACGAAGAAGATCCTAAGCCGGTGAAGCCGCGGCGCGACACAGAGGTGACGCTCGGTTCCGGCGCGCTGCTCACCATTTTCCTTGGCCTCGCGCTGCTGTGCGTTTTCTGTTTTGGCCTGGGTTATGTTGTGGGCCATCGCAGTTCTGCGCCGGCCGCCGCGCTGCCTGTTCCCTCGCAGCCGGTTGAAGCCGGCAATGCCATTGCCAAACCTTCCGCAACCGAGCAGCCTGACCAGGACCAGTCGCCGGATGGAGATGACTCCGGACAAACGGCTGACGGGGCAGCTTCCGCAGCCAACCCCGCTCCGGATGCGCAGGTCGTTCCTGCCGCGGCCATGGCGAATGGCGAGCCGGGCCAACCTTCGGTTCATCCCGCTTTAGCTTCGGCGCCCGCGCCAGGGCCGTCTGCGCCGGCTCCGCCGCTGGCCAGCGTGCAACCGGCCGTTGCGCAGGGTCCGGCCGCGCCCGCAGGTTCGCTGATGGTTCAGATCGCCGCCGTCTCTCACCCGGAAGACGC
>DATJRT010000204.1:0-7139 GCA_035504495.1 Occallatibacter sp. | reverse complement strand
GGCAGTGCGTAGGTGCCTGTGATCATGGCGCGTTGGCGCGGCGTCGCCACCACGTTGCCGCGGTCGTACTTTATGTGAAAACGGTCGGCAATTTCCACGGCATAGGGCTCCTCGCTCGCGGTTGCAGTTGGTGCGTCGGTGCCTTGTGCATCGCTGAGATTCTTCGCGAATGTGTAGTTTGCCTGGAACGTGAGCCCATGCCCCTCTTTGTGGGTCACTTCCGCTATGCCCGACTGATAGCTCTGCGTACCGTTGGCGAACGACTCCTCCAACAACAGCCAGTTCTGGAAGGGCGTATTGGCACTGACGACTGAGTATCCGTTGTTGGGAACGGTGTAGGGAGTGGTGCTGGCCGGAATTTGGTTGTTGTCCACGGTGATGGGAAGATGGTACGCGCCCTGGCCCGTGTAGCTAACCCTGACGGTCGTGTTTGCCGTCAGCTCCCGTTCCACGGTCAGGTTCCATTGTGCCGACGAAGGATCCTTCCAGTGCGGATCGTTGGCCTCCTCGAAATCGCCGCCGCCTATAGCTGCCGCCGCGCCCGGAGGGGACGTGTCGGGAAACTGGAAGAACCCGGGAGAACCCGGCAATGCATTGTTGTAAGTGAGCAGATCCGAAAGGGCGATGATGCCGCTGTTGAATGACATGGGGCCAAGCGTCGTCATGGTGTAGATGCCAAAGCCGGCGCGAATGACCGTCTTGTCGTTGCTGAACGGACGCCAGGCAAAGCTGACGCGCGGGTCGAAATCACGCCAGTTATAGTCCCGAAGGCCTTGAGGAAGCCCCGCCTGGCTCGCGGTTTCGATGTTATCGCACGGTAACGGGCTTCCGGTGTTCAGCGAACAGGCGTTGAATCCCTGCAGAAAGCCCGTATTGATCTGCTGCAGGAGTGCATTGTTTGCGATAAAACCAGGGAACTTGTTGGGAACGACGACGGTCAGGTTGTTCCCCCCCGATATCAGATAGGTAGCGATATCGCCATTGCTTTCGTCAAACGGCGGCAGAAATTCCCACCGCAATCCGAAATTGGCCGTGAGATGCCGGTTTACCTGCCATGTGTCCTGGCCGTAAACGCCCCAGTGGGTGCTGCGCGCATCCATTTGCGGGCCAATGACCGCGAAGTAAGACGGGCCTGGCATGCCGAGCAGGAAATCGCCGAAAGAGTAATTGGTCCAGGAGCCGCTGAAGGTAAATTGGCCAAAATCGTCAGAGGGCGAGAAGTACATCAAGGCATTGAAATGCTCTCTGCGCGCATCGAATCCAAATCGCAGCGTGTGTTTGCCGACGACCTTGGTGACATTGTCGGTGAATTGCATGTTCCCCGAAATGGTAGTTCCAACCTTGTCCTGCCCGATGGTGGTTACGGAGCCGTCGGAGAAAATGAAGGTGGGGAAGGCATCGGCCGTGGGATGCGCGGCGATGCCGATGGGATGATCGAAGTCCAGCCCGAGCTGAGAAATGGCGTTAGCCCCCTCAATCGGGAAACTGTCATTCTCATTGTAATTGGCGAACCCGAAACGGAATTCGTTCACCATTGTGGGAGTGATCGCATAGTTATAAGAAGCCACCAGGCTGCGATTTTGCTCGCTGGCGCCGACATTGGGCAGAAAATTGTTGGCGGGGCCATAGACGCCGGCGTTGTTGGCCTCGCTGTAGAACACGTTCTTGAAGCTGTAGCGCACGAAGACCTGCTGCTTCTCATTGAAATTGTGATCGATGCGGGCATCGAAGCCGTCGGAGTTCGAGGGGTCCGGCACCAGGTCCAGATAGTTGTAAGGCGGGTTGACGGCACCCAGGTTGGCGTTGGGCATAGGGTAGTAGTTCTTCAGAGCCAGAGCCACCGGATTGATGCAGGCCTGGCACGATCCGGTGGGGATGGTGTTGTTCGGGAAGGCCGCACCGGTGAACGGATTGATGACCGACCCGGCTCCCAGGGACTGCACCAGGTCGTTCAGGTTGCCGCCCCAATCCGCCGCTGAGGGCACAAGAAGCTCCTCTGGATAAGACTGCGTCTTGCGATTTCCCTCGTAATCGGCGAAGAAAAATGTTCGGTCGCGCCCGCGGTACAGCTTGGGGATGGTCACGGGGCCTCCCACACTGCCGCCGAACGTGTTAAAGGTCCGCGGAGCTTTGACGGGGAAATTCAAAACCGTCGCATCCAGGTCGCTGTTTTGAAAATATTCGAACCCGCTGCCGTGCAGTTGATTGGTTCCACTCTTTGTGGTGAAGGTCACATCGCCCATCTGAGCGAACTCCGCATTATTGTCGAACGCCGTCACCTTCATCTCGTCGATGCTTTCGATAGATGGATAGGTGTCCGCCAGCGCGCCGTTGTAACGAATGTTGGCCGTGGAAATTCCATCCACCGAGAAGCCGGTCTGCGCCGACGTTGCGCCCCCGACCGCGAAATTCCCCTCCGAGTCCCTGGTTACCTCGGGAGATACGGCCAGGGCCCCCAGAGGACTGCTCGACACCGACCGGGAATTGATGGGCATTTGACTGATGTCTACGTTCGAAATCGTATTGTTGAGCGTTCCATTCTCGGTGTTGATCAGCGCTGCATCGGCGTTTACTTCCACCGTCGTGGTTGCGGCCGTGACGGAAAGCGTAACCGGAATGCGCAGCTCCTGGCGGGCTTCCAGCGTCGCCGAAGAAACCACGGCATCGGCAAATCCGTCTCTATGCACCGTGACTTTGTAATGGCCGGCCTTCACATCCTCGAAGACAAACTCGCCGCTCGAGCCCGAAGTGGTGGTGCGCACTTCGTCCTCGTCGAGCGAGTGCGCCGTGATCAGCGCTCCGGGAATCGCCGCGCCGGTATTGTCCTGCACGGTGCCGAGAATGGTGCCAAAGGTGGACTGGCTGAAGGCGGAGACTGTGCTGAGTGCAACGATCGCGAGCAGGTATGCAATGCGCAGCGTGTTTCTGGACAAAAGCGGGGGCGTACTCCGATTTCCTGCCTTGCGCTGCTGCAGCCGTTGAAGAATGCCTGGCCTGAGCGCTTGAATAACATTGGGCGTATCAACTTGATGCATGGCGAGACCTCCTGGCGGATTTTTCGGTAGCGTGGAGATGAAAGCGCTCGCTGCGAGCGTGGCTACGCGGAGAAGGCGAGCACTCGCATTCGAATGATGATGATTAACTGATGCGTGCGGTGAGTCAGAATGGGAAGAACGACATTATGGCCATCAGAACCGATTACCAATAAGGCGCGCATGAATTCCGTCTAAGCTCAGCGTGTTTATTGCGTAAGGAATTTATAAGGACTCAAGTGCGGAGCGAATTGCGAATGGGTTTTGCGATCGCCATCACTCCTGTCGCGCGCTCAACCTGCGCCATGCGTTATAAATCTCTTGGCGGGCAGCAGCTGCGCGCCCAAGGCATCGGAGAAAAGAATGAGCACAGCAATCAAGTTCGGCACCTCGGGATGGCGAGCCATTGTGGCCGAAGAGTTTACCGTGGCCAATATCCGCCTGGCGGTTGCGGGCATTGCCGCGTATGTGAAGACACTCCCTGAGCCGCACCGCGTTCTGGTGGGCCGCGATCCGCGCTTTCTCGGCGAGAGCTTTGTGGCCGAAGCCGCGCGCGTGCTCGCATCCGCGGGCGTCACCCCCGTTGTGATTCCTGAACCTGCGCCCACGCCGGCCATCGCCTATGCCGTGCGCACCCTCAAAACCTCGGGCGCCATCAACTTCACGGCCTCGCACAATCCGCCTGAGTACAACGGAATCAAGTACTCTACTCCCGACGGCGCGCCGGCTCTGCCCGAAGTGACGAAGCAGATTGAAGCCGCGGTCGCCAACATCGCTGGCGGCGGCAACGAAATTCCCAGCCCCTTTGCGGAGAAGTACGAAACCGCCGACGTGAAGCCTGCCTTCCTCAAGCGGCTGGCCGAACTGGTCGATCTGAAAGCGATTGCCAAGTCCGGCATCAAGGTGGTCTACGATCCCTTCTGGGGCGCGGGCCGCGGCTACTCCTCCGATCTGCTGCGCGAGGCGGGTGTGCCCGTCGAAACCGTCCACGACTTCCGCGACGTGCTCTTCGGCGGGCACGCGCCTGAGCCGGACGACCATCTGCTTGGCGACGCCAGGAGAAAGATGAAGGAGACCGGCGCGGCCATCGGCATTGCCACCGACGGCGATGCCGACCGCTTCGGCGTGGTCGATGCCGACGGCACCTTCCTGCAGCCGAATTATGTCATCGCGCTGCTCTTCGATTACCTGGTGGAGACGCGCGGCTGGCGCAACGGCGTGGCCAAGAGCGTGGCCACCACCAACCTCATCAACGCCCTTGCCGAGCGCCACAACGTTCCCCTTTACGAGACGCCGGTGGGCTTCAAATACATCGGCGCACTGATCGACGAGGACAAGATCGCCATCGGCGGAGAAGAGTCGGCCGGGCTGACCATTCGTGGCCACGTTCCGGAAAAGGACGGCATCATCGCCGGGCTGCTCATGACGGAGATGGTGGCCACGCGCGGCAAAAGCCTGAGCGCGCAGCTCCGCGAGCTATTTGGCAAGGTTGGTTCCTATTACCCGGTTCGCGAGAACTTCCGCTTGACCCCGGAGGTGAAAGCCCGGTTCACTGAGAAGTTGAAGGCCGATCCCACGGAGCTGGGCGGACGCAGGGTTGCGCAAATAGTCCGCACCGACGGGCTCAAGCTGATTCTCGACGACGGCTCCTGGGTGTGCTACCGGCTCTCCGGAACCGAGCCGGTGGTGCGGGCCTATACAGAGGCGCGCAGTGAGCACGATATGGAAGCGCTCAAAGCGGCGGCGGAAAAATTTGTTCTTGATTAGATGAGAGCCGGATGCCAAACCAGGAAATCGTCAACGGATCGAAAGCAAACGTCGCGCCGCCTGCGCCGCTGGTGGAGCGCGCTTACGCCTGGGCGCAGCGGGCGTGGCGTCCGGCGGGAACGGTGCTGGCCGTGCTGCTGGCGTTGCTCCTCACCTGGCACGTGATCGACGGCAAGCACGGTGTCTCCGCGTGGGAACACGAGCGGGCGCAGGACCGCGCGCTCAGGCAGGAGATCCAACGCCTGCAGCAGGAAAACGCGCAGATGCAACAGCAGATCCAGCAGCTCCAGTCCGATCCGGATGCCATTGAGCGCGAAGCCCGCGAAAGGCTGCACTACGCCAAGCCCGGCGAGGTCATCTACGCCCTTCCGCCGCCGCCCGCCGCCGCGGACAAGTAAGAGCCGGACAAGCGAGAGCCTGACAAGTAAGAGCCAGGCTGCGGGACCGCAGCACGATCCCGGGCCTTCTTTTCGCGCCGCATTCCGCACGGCAGAGAGGATGGCCCCTCCCGGCGAGTCCCGTTTCCGCGCCGCCCCCGGCCGTGCCGTCTTCAGAAGTCGATGTGCAGCCGCGCTGCGGGCACATATACCGGGCCGCGCGCGGCGTTGTAGCCGGGGTGGGCGATCTGCGTGCCGCCGAGCATCCCGAAGATGCCCCGCCAAAGATGCGCGTTGTAATACCACTCCACGATATCTTCGCGGGCGTAGGTCAGGCCGCCGTCGCCCAGCAGAAAGCCGAGGCCGCCGTAGTGCAGATAGTTCTGGTGGTCGCGCTTGATGGCGTTGGAGACGAAGGCGATGCCGAATTTGTCGTTTGGCCGCGACCAGCTATGGCCGTTGTAATCGCCGCCGAAAAGAATCGTCTGGCCCACCTCGGAGTATGCGAAGGACTCGTGCTGATCCTCGTCCCAGCCAAAGCGCCCAAAGATCCGCAGGCTCTCCGTGACCTCCTGCTCCGTGTTCAGGCCAAAGCCGTACTTAACCGTGCCAAAGCGCTCCGTCGCGGTAATCTCCGGCGTGGCCGTTGCGCCCGCAAGAAACTCCTCCACCGACTCGCGGTAATCGCCCATGTGCGCATGGTTCATGAAGCTCAAAATGCGCACCGCGCCTTCGCGGTCCTTGCCGAGGAGATGCCCAAGCAGCCCTTTGCGCAGCTCGAACTCCCAGTTCTGTCCATTGGCGCGGCTGAAAGCCCAGTCGAGATCGATGCCGTTGGCGACGATCGGCATGGCGGCGATGCCGTAGCGCGCCGACCACACGCGGTCGTCGTACTCCAGGATTCCGCCCACGGTATAGCCGCGCGTGTCCGCCGCGTAGTCCCAGGCGCCGTTGTTGTCGATGGTCCAGTTGGTGAACTGCAGATGGCTGTCCGTGCCCACCGAGTTGACGTCGAAGGTGTCCGGCAAGCCCATCTTGCCCACGCGAATCTCAAAGCGGCGCACCGGAACCTGGGTGGCGAGAGCGAAAGGTCCGCGCTCCTGTGGGATCATTTCGCCGGTCAGGCCGATGATCTGGTGAATCTCGCCGCGCGCAATGTACGGCACAGTGCTCAGGTTGGGATTGCGCACCACGTCGAGGTTGGTTTCGCCGGCCAGCCCCAGCGCCTGCGAAATGCCGCGCCCGCCCGCGTTCTCAAAGTCGACGATCAGGTCGGTGTTGAAGCGCGTGTTCGGCCACAGTTGATAGCCGAGGTAGAGCGTGGCCACTTCCGAGGCCTTGTACTCGAAGATGTCGCGCAGGCTGTTCGGCCCTTCGTAGGGCGAGTGAAAATGCCCATGCATTTGAAAAATCGAGTTGGCCTGCCCGGAGACCCAGTAGCGGGCGTCCTCGGAGTGCGGCGCCATGGAGAGAACGGGCGCGCTCTCAGCTTCGCCGGCCGCGGCCGTATCCGCCGCAGGATCGCCGCCCGCCTGCGCGGAGGCGTCGGGAGTCCAGTACGGGAATAGCCCGGGCTCCGGCGCAAGCACGCCCAGACGCGGCTGCGGGGCATCGGGGGCCGCAGACTGGGCGCCAAGCGGCCTGCAGCCGGCAGCGGCCAGCAATGCCGCGAGTGCGGCAAGCGCCAGCGGAGCGGCGGAGCCTGGAGGGAGCGGCCTGGAGCGGCAGACGGGCATAGAATGAGTAAGAAAAGATCGACTATACCCCCATTGGGTTAATACTATACCCCGGGTTGGTATTGTCAAGGCAAGGAGTCAGCCATGTCGCATCAGGAACGGGAAAAGGTGAAGCTGCTGCAGCGGCTGCGCAAGGTCCGCGGGCAGTTGGACGCAGTGGAGCGCTCGTTGAGCGCGGACGAAGACTGCGGAGGCCAGTTGATGCTGCTGGCCGCGGTACGCGGCGG
>DATJRT010000203.1:0-23542 GCA_035504495.1 Occallatibacter sp. | reverse complement strand
ATTTACACGCACCTGAACCGCGCCATCAAAAAGTACGACCTGGACATGATCTACATTTCGGGTCCGGGGCATGGCGGCCCGGCGGTGGTTGCGGGCACTTATCTCGAAGGCACGTACAGCGAGATTTATCCCAACATCTCTCAGGACGAGGAAGGGCTGCGCAAGCTGTTCATCCAGTTTTCTTTTCCCGGCGGCGTTCCCAGCCACGCGTCGCCGGAGACTCCGGGATCGATTCACGAAGGCGGCGAGCTGGGCTACTCGCTCAGCCACGCGTTCGGCGCGGTGCTGGACAATCCTGGTCTGATTGTGGCGTGCGTGGTGGGCGATGGAGAGGCCGAGACCGGACCGCTGGCGACGGCTTGGCACTCGAACAAGTTTCTCGATGCGGCGACCGACGGCGCAGTGCTGCCGATACTGCATCTGAACGGATGCAAAATTGCCAATCCCACGGTGCTGGCGCGCATTCCGCTCGAGGAGCTGGAGCAGCTCTTCCTGGGCTACGGATGGACACCGCATTTCGTTGAGGGTCATGAGCCGGAGCTGATGCACGAGGCGATGGCGGCGACACTCGACTCTGTGGTTGAAGAGATCAAGAAGATTCAAGCGGAAGCGCGCGAACATGGAAAGATGGAGCGGCCGCGCTGGCCGATGATCGTACTCAACTCGCCGAAGGGATGGACGGGGCCGAAGGTGATCGACGGGAAACAGATCGAGGGCACGTTCCGATCGCACCAGGTCCCGATCTCCGATCCGGCGGCTAATCCCGAACACCTGAAGATGCTGGAGGAATGGCTGCGCAGCTACAAGCCGGAAGAGCTCTTCGACGAAAACGGGCGGCTGAAGGCGGAACTGGCCGAGCTTGCGCCGAAGGGCGACCGGCGCATGGGCGCCAATCCGCACGCGAATGGCGGCATTCTGATGCACGACCTGCGCATGCCGGATTTCCGCGATTACGCCGTGGACGTACCTACGCCGGGCGTGACCGGTATTGGCGACACGCGCGTATTGGGGCCGTTTCTGCGCGACGTGGCCAAGCTGAACCTGGAGCAGCGGAACTTCAGAATCTTCGGCCCGGACGAGACCATCTCGAACGGACTGACAGCGGTTTTTGAGACAACCAACCGGCAGTGGGAAGCGGCGACATTGGCGAACGACGAGTTCCTGGCGCGGGAGGGCCGCGTGATGGAAGTGCTGAGCGAGCACCAGTGCGAAGGGTGGCTGGAGGGTTATTTACTCACTGGGCGGCACGGATTGTTCAACTGTTACGAAGCTTTCATTCATATCGTCGATTCGATGTTCAACCAACATGCGAAATGGCTGAAGGTGACGGCGGGGCTGCCGTGGCGGCACAAGATCGCGTCGCTCAACTATCTGCTCTCGTCGCACGTGTGGCGGCAGGATCACAACGGATTCACGCACCAGGATCCCGGCTTCATCGACCACGTAGTCAACAAGAAGGCGGAGGTGGTGCGGGTTTATCTGCCGCCGGAGGCGAATTGCCTGCTCTCGGTGATGGATCACTGCCTGCGCAGCCGCCATTACGTGAATGTGGTGGTGGCCGGCAAGCATCCCGCACCGCAGTGGCTGACGATGGATGCCGCAGTTACGCACTGCACAGAAGGGATCGGCATCTGGCAGTGGGCGAGCAACGACCGCGGCGCCGCGCCGGACGCGGTGATGGCGTGCTGCGGCGATGTACCCACGCTGGAGACGTTGGCGGCGGTGTCGATCCTGCGTGAGTACTTGCCCGAGTTGAAGCTGCGGGTGGTAAACGTGGTGGATCTGATGAAGCTGCAGCCGCAAACGGAGCATCCGCACGGGCTCAGCGACACGGATTTCGATACGCTCTTCACCAAGGACAAGCCGGTGATCTTCGCCTTCCACGGTTATCCCTGGCTTATCCACCGGCTCACGTACCGGCGCACCAACCACAACAACATTCACGTGCGCGGCTACAAGGAAGAAGGCACCATTACCACGCCGTTCGACATGACGGTAATGAACGATCTCGATCGGTTCCACCTGGCGATGGACACGATCGACCGCATTCCGCAAATTGCAGACAAAGGCGCCTACCTGAAGCAGGAGCTCAAGGACAAGCTGGTCGAGCACAAGCAATACATCCGCAAATACGGTATGGATCTTCCCGAAGTGCGCAACTGGAAGTGGCCGGCGAGCTGAGGGAAGGCGTGCGGGCGAACGCGGGAGAAGATGCCGCGCAGCGCGCTCCCGGGCGCGGGATTTTCAGGCGCGGGCGGGATTTCGCGGTCCGCGCAGGCGGATTGCATGTTCGAGCTTGCCGGCAAGGGAGCGGAGCTCGAGTTCGAGGCTGATGGCGTTCACCTTTCCGCCGTCGATTTCGACTTCGGTGAGATCGTTGTCGTACGCGGCGGCGGCAAAATCGGAGGCCTTCCGGAGAAGAGCGATTGCCTTTTCCGTGAGATCCGGCATGAGGTGCATCCTCTTCAGGCGAGGTTTTTCGGCTGTGGCGTGCGCAGCGCGATCGAACTGGGTTCCATGCGGGTGCGATGGCGTTCAGACGGGAGAGAGCGGTTCAGGCGGCATAATGCGATGCGGAGGGCTGATCCCCGAGCGGCCGGCGGGACGCTTTCAAGAGATCTTCCACCCTGGTTTTCTGTATGCTCAGGACACAATCCTGCGCGTCAAGCACCATGTTGCGAAGGACATTGTCGGTTGCGATTCCGATTGACAACTCGATTTCGGTCAGTTTATCCAGAAGCGTAGCCAGACTCATAAGGGGCCCTCTATGGCAACCATTGTGCCTCGCCCTTGACTCAATGGATGTGACCGCGATCACCGGGAAGAGTCCGGCTTCAAGCTACGCCAGTAACGGCCTGGAGGCGCGAAGGCGCGGCTAGGGCAGCTCCAGGGTTACCTTAAAGTCTCGATTATTCTACGGAGCGATAGATAGCGGCGCTGGTGGCTGCGGTGAGCAGGCCCTGCACATCGGCAAATGTGGTCTTGATTCTGCTGTTGGGCACGTAGACGATGTCCTGCGGCTGCAACTGCGGCGGCGTGACCTTGCCGCGGACCATGTCGTTGTATGGGACCTCGAACTGCACGTAGGTGCCGTCGGGTTTGCGGCGGATGATGAGGATGTGCTTGGTGCTGGCGATCAGGGTGGTGCCCATGGCCATGGAGATGGCCTGCGCGGCATCGAGCTTTCCATCCTCCTGCATGAGATAGCCGCCGGGGCGAGTGACCTGGCCAAGGACATAGACGATGCCGGCTCGCGGCACAATCACAGTGTCGCCGTCATGCACCATCACGTCGGCAATGGAGTCGCCGTTGCTGTCGCGCCCGTAGCGATACGTGGCGGTGGTCACTTCTCCGTTCTCCTCATGGCGCACCTCGACCTTTTCCCCGGCCATCGCGGTTTCGCCGCCGGCAAAAGAGAGCACGTCGAGCAGGCTGTGAGGAGCGAGCATCTGCAGGCGGCCGGGATTGTTCACTTCGCCGAGCACCGCCACCAGCGTGGGGGCGTATTGGGTGATGTCGAGCGTGACCTGCGGATTCTTGAGAATCTGCGCGGACTTGAAGGACTTCTGCACGGCTTGCTCGGCCTCAGACAGCGTATCTCCGGCCACATGCACGGGCCCGATGAGAGGCATCTCGATGTTGCCGTTAGGGCCGACGCGGAACTGGCCGGAGAGATCGGGCTCGTCGAAGACCTGCGCGTCGATTTGAAATCCGGGTTGAATCTTGAGCTTGGAAAAATCCTCGGGCACGGCGGTGAGCTGGGTGGAACCTGTTTTGAGCGCGGCCGCAGCGGCGCCGGCTGCCGCGGCGCTGTTGCTACCGGAAGTGGAACCGAACTGGGGCGCGGGCATAACGCCCTGGGCGCGCAGCAGCGCGGCAATCGCCGGAAGCGCGCAGGTGAGAGCGAAGTTGGCAGTGGGTTTCAGACGCATATCATGCCTCCTCGCCGTAATACTTGTTATCGCCGTAATAGCCATAGGAATAGTAGTATTCGACGGATTTGGTGTCCATGCCATTGATGACAAAGCCGAGCTTGCGGCCGGGACTGTGTGAGAGCACTTCCACGGCGCGCTTGAGGACGGGCCGGGTGGTCTTCTGCGAGCGAAGAACGACGATGGTGCCGTCAGTCTTGGTGGAGAGGATGACGGGATCGGTGACCATGAGAATGGGCGGGCTGTCGATGATGATGAGATCGAACTGGCCTTTTGCCTCCTCAAGCAGCGCATCGAAACGCCGGGAGTCGATCAGCTCGGCGGGATTCGGGGGAGTAATTCCGGAGGGAAGCAGATAGAGGTTCTTGAGATAGTCGTGCGGGCGGATGGCGCGCGCGAAAGGAATGCCGCCGGTGAGCACTTCGCTGAGGCCGTTTGACTTGGATGCGCGGAAGAGAGTGTGCACGCTGGGCTTGCGCATGTCGGAGTCGAGCAGCAGCACCTTGCGCCCGTGCTGTGCGAAGGCGACGGCGAGATTGTAAGAGATGGTGGTTTTGCCGTCGCCGCCGAGGGGGCTGGTGATGAGCAGCACGCGCAGAGGATTGTCGGCAACGGAGAGCTGGATGGCGGTGCGCAGGGCGCGGTAGGCTTCTGCGGCGGGCGCGTTGGGCTTGGTGAGCAGGAGGCTCTGCTCGAGCGGGTCGACTCCCTGCGGCAAACCTGCCGTCTGGCCTTCGCCGGGCTTGCCGCGTTCGAGGTCTTCGGCGCGGATGAGGGGAATGTCGGAGAGCACAGGGAGCAGGCCAATTTTCTGGACCTGTTCCGTGGTCACGATGGAATCGTCGAGATTCTCGCGCATGAAGGCGAAGGCCACGCCCAGGAAGAGCCCCGCGCCCAGGCCCACGGCAGGATAAAGCTTCCAGTTGGGCCGGGTGGGGATGGAAGTGGGACGGGCCTCATCGACGAGATCGAGATTGGTAGCGCTCACGCCAGCCTCAATCTGGGCCTCCTGCAGGCGCGTGAACAGTTCATCGTAAAGCTGGCGGTTCGAGAGCGCCTCGCCGGCGAGCACCTCCAGCTGGATGGTGTCGTCGTTGAGTTTGTTCACCTCGGTCTGCTGGTCGTTATAGGCCTGGCGCAGACCATCTTCTGTGCGCTGGGCGAGCTCCAGATCGTTTTTGGCACGCTCGTTAATGCGCTTGAGCTCATCGGCGATGGCCTTGTCGATGGCGGCGATCTGGCCCTGCATCTCTGCGAGATGGGGATTGTTGGCGCCGTACTTCGACGCGTAGTCGCCGTACTGCACGCGAATGGAGGCCTCCTGGGCGCGCAGGCCCTGGAGCACGTTGAGGCCCTGGCCTTCGTTGATGACGGTGCCGCCGCCGGCCGCAGCGGCAAGCGGGCTGGAGCCGAGTCCCGCCACTACTTCAGGGCTTTGCGTCTGCGTGAGCTGATAGATGGCTTCCTTGGTGATGCGGTCGGCCTCGGCCGCAGTCAGCTCCTCGTTCAATACGGCCAGCTTGTCCACCGCAGGAATGTGGCCGCCGCCGCCGCTTGAGAGCGATCCTCCGCCTCCGCCCATGCCCGAGCTGCCGGAGTTGTCGCCCAGGCCCAGCATGAGAACGCTGAGGCCGGTCTTGCTCTCGTAGTCAGAGAGCTTTTGCTGCGATTCGGCTACGCGCGCCTTGAGAGAATCGAGCTGGCCGCCCAACCAGTCGGAGGCGCGAGCAGTTGCATTGAAGTGGCTCTCGAGGTACTCGTGAATGTATTCCTGAACGAAGGCATTGGCCACATCGGCGGCGCGCTGTGCATCGTGGTCGGTGTATTGCACCGTGATCAGCCGCGTGTCTTCCTGCGGCTCAACCTTCAGCTTTTTTTCGACGATGGAGAGCAGCCGCTCGCGCGTGGCCGTGGCTTCCTCGAGGGGAAGACCGAGCTCAGCCTTAATGGCAGGATTCCAGCCGAAGAGCCCCGGCTTGTAGGCGTATACCTTGTCCAGGTTCAGACGGTGAATCACGCGGAGGGTGGTGGTATCGTTCTGCAGAACCGTGGAGTGCGTGGTCAGCTCGGTCTTGAGATCGTCTTCGCCGCCCATCGACGACGCCAGTTCCTGCAGCGCACCCATGCCCAAGCCGCTCGAATTCTGCCGGTCAACGAGCAAAGTCGCGGTGGAGGTATAGGAATTCTGCATCAAGGCGCAAACGAGAACCGCGAGAGCGAGACACCCGAAGGCCCAGGCCAGAATCAGATTTTTGCGCTTGCGCAGCACGCGAATCACGTCGCGCAGCGAAGCTTCCTCTTTTAAATTCGACCCTCCCGCCGAGATTGGATAAAAAGAGGTTGGCGACTTCGCCCGTTGCTCGTTCTGACCTGGGCGATCGGAAGCGAAACTCATTGAAACCACACTCTCCTGAGGCGGGGGGTCAACGCCTGTCTAGCGAATGGCGGAGGAACGTCTATAGACCAAATGGTAACATAGGGCGCGCACTCTTTTGACTGCTGCGAGCGCGCGCAAACATGCGGAAAACGCGCATTCAACTTCTCGTAATAAGAGCCCTGCACGAGTGCTCTGCAGACGCTCGCGGGGGAACGCTTCCTTGCAGCGCAACGCCCGCGCGATTCCGGCGAAAGAGCGCCGCGTGACCGCGATGGCGACCCAGGGTTCCCATGCTCCCGCACTCGGCGCAGAAGACGTGTTGGCCGCGCTGGGACTGGCGGCAGGCGGGGAAGAATCCGAAGTTCCCTATACCGTGCTTCGCGGCAACAATGGGCCGCGATGGCTGCTTCCCCAGCAGAGCCGGATGGCGCGCACAATTCTCAGGGAATGGCGTCCCTACGGGCTCGCGACGCACCTCTTTTGGCGCGGCCTGCGTTTGGCCGCGCGCTGCGGTGCGCTCAGGCTGGTTCCGGGAACGGCGCAGGTGCGGCTGCCGCGCGATGCCGGCAAACGGCTCCTGAGCAGGTTCGGAATCGCGGGCGAAGCAGGCGCTCCGGTAATCCTTGTCGGCAACACGGTGGCCACCCGGAAACTGATCGTGTTTGTGGAAGTCTCTGGACGGGAAAACGCGGTGATCAAAGTGCCGCTGACACCCGTGGCGCGCACCAGCATCGGCGCCGAAGCAGAGGTTCTGAAGAGGCTGAGCGGGGAGCACGGAGCGCCCCGTTTACTCGGTTACCAGTTAGATACTGGCGCGACCTTGCAGGAGTACCTCGCCGGACGGCTGGGATCACGGCGCCTGAAGCCGGCTTACCTGAAGCTGCTGATCGATCTTGCCCGCAAAGGAGAAACGGTGACGCTGCGCGAACGAGCGCGGGCGCTGGAGGAGCGGCTGCGCAGGCCGGCCGATCCGGGCGAGTTCCCGGCGGCAATCGAGCGGGCGCTCGCGCTGCTCGAGGACGATACACGGCTTCCCGCTGCGCTGGTGCACGGCGATTGCGCGCCGTGGAACATCCGCGAGATGGAAGACGGCGGATGCGCGCTGATCGATTGGGAATCGGCGGAATGGCAGGGGCTGCCCATGCATGACCTTTGCCATTTTTTCTGCATGCAGGCCAGGCTGTTCGCGCCACACGCGCTGTTTTCGGAAGCCGTGGAGCGGGACGGCTCATGGCGCCGGTACCTCAGGGAGCTGGCGATTCCGCTCAGGCTTTTTCGGCCGCTCGCTGCCGCGTTTCTGCTTGAGTCTCTGCTGCGCGCGCGGGAATGGGAGCCACCGGAGTCTGCCGCGTTTTATGGGAAGCAGCTCGATCGGTTTTTGCGCACCGGCTCATCTACGGCTGCATGAGCACATGGCCGCGCCCCAGGCGCGCTGGACAGGAAGAAGATTACTGCGCCTCGTATCCGGAGCGGTCCGGCTGGAGCATTTCCGCGAGCACACGGAAAAGAAAGATGCTGTTGTAGACGAGATAGCGGCGCCACAGACGGCGCGGCTCCTGGCAGAGGCGAAAAAGCCATTCGAGGCCCAGGACGCGCAGCGGCGCAGGAGCGCGGCTCTTGTCGCCGGCAGCGATATCTACGGCGAGGCCCACGGCGAGCAGGACAGGCACGTTCAGTTTGTCGCGGAACTCGTCGATCCAGGCTTCCTGCTTGGGGCATCCCAGGCAGACCCACACGACGTCTGGCCTTGCGGCATTGATGGCGCCGACAATTCCGTCTTTCTCTTCCTGCGTCAGTGGGCGGAACGGAGGCGAAATGGCTCCGGCGATCTCCATTCCGGGATGGGCGCGCTTGAGAGTGGCGGCTGCCCGCGCGGCCACGCCTTCCGCGCCGCCATAAAAGAAATGGCGCAGGTTCATGTCCGCCGTAGCGGCGCAAAAGGCGGGAAGAAAATCCGGGCCGCATACCCGCTCGATGTCGACGCGCGCTCTGCTCCGGCCGTACCAGACCAGCGGCATTCCGTCCGGGCAATTGAGATCGGTTTCTTCGAGGATCTTGAAGAATCCCGGATTCTTCATCCCTTCCACCAGCATATGCACAGTGGTGAAAGTCACAGTCCTGCCACGGTCCCCATGCTCAATCCAGGAACGGATGACGCCAATCGCAGAGGACATGTTGGTTTGCGCGACGGGAACGCCGAGCAGGCGAAAATGAGGAACTTCCAATCCCTGCGGTTCCGCAGTGCAAGTGATCGCTTCCGTTGCGTTTTTCTCCAACGCAGTGACCTCCGGGGCATTCCGTGGAATGCGGGGAAAAACGGAATACGCTTGGCATCAAATCGTGCAGATGCGGGATGTGGCGGTTTCCTTACAAATAGTTAATTTGACGGTAACATAAGGCGTTCTGGTCGGCGAACTGAAGTAACAAAACTTTGGTAATCTGTCCGTCCTCCTGATTCCTCTTTGAACGCGAATCCTGCCGGCACCGGAGGGTTAAACCTCATCAGATGCGAGACTTAGAGAGCTTGGAAAAACGAATGACCCAGAGCGGCCGCATCCCTTGATGCGAACTCCTTTATCCTCTTACTTATCGGCGAGACACTTTGAGAGTTCTCATCCTGCACAATCGCTATCGCATTGCCGGCGGCGAAGAGGCCGTGGTGGCGGGAGAATCCGCGTTGCTGCGCAATGCGGGAGTGGTGGTGGAGTTGCTCGAGGTGACCAACGAGGCGATTGCCGGAGCCGCCCAGACGATCAAGACAGCGATCCTGACCCCCTATTCGCCCGCGGGACGGCGCCTCGCAGCCGAGCGCATTCGCGCCTTTAAGCCGGATGTGGTGCACGTGCACAATTTCTTTCCCACGCTTTCGCCCTCAGTGTACGACGCGTGCCGCAGCGCAGGGGTTGCGGTGGTGCAGACCCTGCATAATTACCGGCTGGTGTGCGCCAACGGGCTGCTGTTTCGCGCAGGGAGCGTGTGTACGGAGTGCCTGGGGCGGACATGGACGCTGCCGGCGATCCGGCATGGGTGTTATCGCGGGAGCCGGATGGGATCGGCTGCGGTGGCGGCGATGATCGGCGTCCATCGGGTGCGCGGAACGTGGGCGGAGCGGGTGGACCGGTTTATCGTGCTCACCGAATTTGCGCGCGGGCTGTTTACGGAGCGGGCCGGGATTCCGCCGGAAAAGATCGTGGTGAAACCAAACGCGGCGCCGGATGCGGGCGAAGGCGAAGGAGCCGGCGGCTTCGCGTTATACGTTGGGCGGCTTTCGCCGGAAAAGGGAGTTGAGACGCTGCTCGCGGCCGCCGCGAGCGGATTGAGCATGCCGCTGGTGGTGGCGGGCAGCGGTCCGCTGCAGGCGAAGGTAGAGGCGGCGCAGCGCGAAGGCAAGCTTACGTACGTGGGCCTCAAGGATCCGGAAGCCGTGCAGCAACTGATGCGCCAGGCGCGGCTGCTCCTCATCCCCTCGCTGTGGTATGAAGGTCTGCCGATGGTGGTACCGGAGGCCTTCAGCGCGGGGCTTCCCATTGCCGCGAGCCGCATTGGCTCGCTGGAGACGCTGATCGAAGAGAAAGCAGATGGGGAAGTCGGCAACGGGCTGCTGTTCGAGCCTGGCAGTCCCGATGCGCTGGCCGAAGGCGTGCGGCGCTTTGCCGCGAACTGCGACCACGAGCCGGCCATGCGGCGACGGGCACGCGCAACGTACGAGGCGCTCTATCGACCGGAGGCGAATCTGAAGATGCTGCTTGCGATCTACGAAGAGGCACGTGCGCAGGCCCGCCGCGACTCAACGGGCCCGGCGAATCGTTAGCCGAATTCGGCCCGTGACGATCCGCCCGAGGGCTTACTTTCGGCGTGTTCCTTTTCCCTTCCGCCTTCGGCAGGCCCGGCTTCGAAAAGCGCGTCCTATGTGATCCCTTATCATCTCTTCGTGGTGTTGTCTTCCGAACCGTTGACGTGAGGAGGCGGGATGAAACTTTCTGTCGCACTGCGGGACGGGCTCTCGATCCCCGCTCTCGTCAAGAAGGCGGCGACGCTTGATGGGTCTGCAACCCCCGGGGAACTCGTGGAGATCACGGCGAACTACCCGGCAATCGCGATGCAACAGATAAGCTCGGAATTTCTTCAACTGGCCGACCTAGTAAAGAGCCAGGCATGCGAACGCTTTCTCGAGATCGGTACCTACCGGGGCGGCACTCTCTTCGTGTTCTCGCAGCTGTCGCGCACCAACGCCACAATCATCAGCGTCGATTATCCCACCACTCGTTTCGGGAGGGCGCTGCGCGCCGGCCAGAACGCCTTCCTTCCCAAGCTGGTTCGCCGCGGCCAGTCGCTGGCCCTGCTAAGGGAAGACTCCCACAGCTTCAAGACGCTGGCAAGAGTGCGGGAGATCTTGCGAGGGGAAACGCTCGACTTCCTCTTCATTGACGGTGACCACAGCTACTCCGGCGTACGATCGGACTTCGAAATGTACGCCCCGCTCGTGCGGAGCGGCGGCCTGATCGCTTTCCATGATGTGGCGAAAGCGGATTCGCAGGAGGAGGTGCACAGGCTTTGGAATGAAATCAAGCCGAACTACAGGCACGCCGAATTCGTGCACCGAACGGGGCGCGGCGCAATGGGCATCGGAGTTCTCTGGGTCTAGCTCGAAGGGAAACCACGGCGCACGCGCCTCCTTCGACCGACGGAACTGCGATGGACCCCGGCAACTCGCGAACCGCCCTAGAACAGCGCGGCGAACGCGGAGCCGGGCGAGAAGGCGACAAAATTATAGCCGCCGTGGACATCTACTTTCAGCCGGCGAATGTCGTCGAGGGAACGCATGGGCGTCATGCGCGCATCCTGGTCGCAGTGGAGGACGTTGAAACCGAGCTGCGTCAGGACGAAGTCGCTCACGCGGCACTCGGCGTCCTGACCGTGCTCCTCGTAAAGCAACAGCGTTTGCCGGCGGGCAAAGACATTGCGCGCGCCCCGGAGCGCGGGAATCTCCGCGCCCTCTACGTCGAGCTTGACGACGATCCTGGCCGCGGGATCGGCAACGTATCGACCGCACAGCGAATCGATGGTGGCCGTAGAGACTTTGTACTCCGTATAGCCGGCCACGCCAATCTTCTCGCGCCGGTTAATGATGCTGGAGCCGGCGTGGCGCAACTCATGGCTGACGATTACGGCCTCCTCGCCGTCACGCTCCCACAAGGCGCCAAGGACGGTCTGGAACCGGCCTTCATTCAGCGCGGCGTTTTCCTCGAGCTGCGCGTAGTTGGGCGGCGAGGCTTCAACCGCGAGAACGCGGCCGGCGGGGAGGATCTGGCTGCAAACGACGCTCCAGTAGCCGATGTTGGCGCCGCAGTCGAGGAAAAAGACATCGGGCTCGGCAAGGACGCGCGCCAGTACGGATCCGATATCGGACTCGTAGGTGTAGCCGGGAATCAGCAACCGCGTCCAGTAGCCGTCGGCCAGCCGGATTTTGAGCCGGCCGCCGCTGCGCAACTCGAGCACGGCACTGTGATTTGTGCCGAAGACCCGGCGCGCGAGCGTCCAGGTGCACCTTTGCATACCGCGGCCGCCGGCGAGGCGGGAGACAACGGCGAGCACGCGCAGGCAGAAGAGGTGAAGACTCGCCAGCGCGCCGCCGGCGGCGTGCGCGCGCCTGAGAGCAACCTGCGGCGCAAACGCCTCCGTTGCCGCAACCGGCATCCGATTCCTCCTCACAGGGCGAAATCAACTGTATCCGATCATCTCACAGCGAAATTGAGCGGCGCGCGTGCGGGGCATAGACTGATTGCATGGCGCTGGCGTTCACAACCTCGTATGTTGAAGACGCGCGCTCGCTCTTTCGCCAGTCGAAGGGCCTGGCCGACCGTGCCATGGCGCAGGTGAGGGACGAGCAGCTTTTTCTTCCCCTCGGCGACGAGGAGAACTCGATTGCGCTTGTGGTGAAGCACATGGCCGGGAACCTGCGCTCGCGCTGGACCGATTTCCTGTCCACCGATGGCGAGAAGCCTGACCGCAACCGCGACGGCGAGTTTATCGATCCCGCGGCGACACGCGCGGCGCTGCTCGCCGACTGGGAGAGCGGGTGGACGGCGTTGTTCAGGGCGCTGGAGCCGCTGACGGAGGCCGATCTGGGGCGCACGGTGCGCATCCGCGGCGAGGCGCACAGCGTGATGCAGGCCATTAACCGCGCGTTGGGTCACAGCGCGTACCACGTGGGGCAGATTGTGCTGCTGGCCAAGCATTACGCGGGGCCGCAGTGGCAGACGCTGAGCGTGGCAAGAAACAAGTCGGCGGAGTTCAACCGGCGGGTGCAGGCGGGAGAGGCGAGCCAGCGGTAGGGCTTGGCGCAGCCGCGGCTAGGCTACAATCGAGAATGGGTCTATAGCGGAGTTTCTGCGTAAGGTGACGCACGTCAGCGCAGACAGCAATACAGAGAGCAAGGAGTTTTCCGTTTATGGCGATTCCCGCCACACAAATGCGCCCGGGCATGATCATCAAGCACAATGACCAGCTTCACCTGGTCTTCAAGGTGGAGCACCGCACGCCCGGCAACCTGCGCGCCTTTATCCAGGCCAAGCTGAGGAACCTGAAATCCGGGGCCATGTTCGAGCACCGCTTCCGCTCCGGCGACGCCATCGAGAAGGTGGTAGTGGATGAAATTCCGATGGAGTTTCTCTATAACGACGGCGACGATTACTACTTCATGAATCCGGTGGACTACGAGCAGATGGTGCTGAAGGCCTCGACGCTGGGCGACGCCGTGGAATATCTCACGGCCAACCTGCAGATCCGCGTTAGCTACTTCGACGGGCAGCCCGTGGGCATCGAACTGCCGCAGACGGTGGATCTCGAGGTGGTGGAGACCGAGCCGGGGTTGAAGTCGGCGACGGCCTCAAGCGTAACCAAGCCGGCTACGCTGGAGACGGGGCTGGTGGTGCAAGTGCCACCGTTCATCAATGCGGGCGAGAAGATTCGCGTGGACACGAGCGAGGGCGCATATCTGAGCCGGGCGTAAACGGCACTTCAGAAGCCACAAGAGGATTCAATCAGAGCCAAGGCGATCCACCGAGCGCTTTCTATCGCCGTCAATTAAGCCCAAGGGCGGCAACCGTGTCTTTCACAGCAAGTACGGCAGCAGCGCCGACACGCGGCTGGAATACGCCTCATAAGTTGCGCCGAACTGCGCCCGCATCCACTTCTCCTCGAGGCGCAGCTTGTACCAGAGCGAGATGGCGATCAGCGCGAGCCCCAGCACGGCGCGCAGTTCGGCAACGGCCAGAACTGTGCCCAGGAGGCCGGTGAGAATGCCGGTATAAATGGGGTGGCGCACCAGCGCGTAGGGACCGGTAACGATGAGTTCGTGATCTTCCTTGATCGTCACCGAGCGGCTCCAGTTTCGACCGAGATGCACCCGCGCCCAAACGCAGAAGAGCAGTCCGACGAGGGTGATGGCGAAGCCCAACCAAAACGTAAACCGGCCCTGCGGCCATAGGTGCAGGTTCAGCCACGCGGCCGGGAGGGGAAAGCTTATCAGAACCAAGCCCGCACCGAACATGAGTACGCGCAGCACGCGCGAGCCTATGGGCTCGAGGCGCTGAGTCGCCTTTACCCTGATGGCCATGATCTGCCAGTAGACAAAAAAGGCGATCCACAGAACCGTAAACAGATAATCGTAGACCAGGCGCATCGGTTCCTCCACACGGCAGGCCGAAGACAAGTACGACGGCAGCGGCGATGCAGTTCCCCATCCGCTGCGAAGCTGCTTGACCGGCTCCGCTCGGGTGAGATACTCGCATCGTACCCCGCCCTGCGGCCGAGCAGGCTGCTATTTACTTGAACGAGGAGGTTCCGTATGCCCGTTCCCGCCGCTGTAGCCGCTGCCCAAGAAAACTACCGTTTCAACTCGCGCTTTCTGAAGCAGACCGTGGGCGACCTCCCGCCCGAGGAGTGGCTCAAGCGGCCCGGCGACAAGACGAACCACATCGCGTGGATCGTGGGGCACATGACGCTGGGCCGGAGCCGGGTGCTGCACTTCATGGGAGCGGAGTGGTCGCGACCGGCGCTTGAGATCTTCGGGCGCGGCAAGAAGTTATTGGAGGACTCCGCCTACCCCTCGCCCGATTCGCTGCTCAGAGCCTGGGGCGAGGCCGGCCACGCCATGGCAGCCGCATTTGAAAAGGTCTCGGATGAATTTCTATCCCAGCCCGCGCCGGAGGGTCCGCCCAGTCTCGACGGCAAAGTCAGCGGGATCGTCAACTTCATGGTTATCCACGAGACGTACCACCTCGGCCAGGCCTCTTATCTGCGCGGCTGGCTGGGGCACAAAGGATTGATGGGGTGATGGCAGCGGCTCGGTTCCGCTTCCGGGGCTGAGGCCCCGTCTCGGCATTGCAGCGGTTCAGCAGCCTGAAGGCCGCTGCTGCATCCCAAGAACTGAAGCGTCACGCATGAGGCGGCTTACTGCGCGCCGTCGGGCAGAGTGATGGGCGTGGCCTCGATGAGCGCTTCGATGGGCTTGAGCGCTTCAAGCACGCGCGCAGAGACGGGTTCGTCGACCTGGACCACGGCGAGGGCCTTGACCGGCTTGGCCCCGGTGCGCTCGCGGCCGAGGGCGAAGTTGGCGATGTTGACGCCCTCCTGGCCGAGGATGGTGCCGATTTTGCCGATGACGCCGGGCACGTCGTAGTTACGGCAGACGAGCAGATGGCCTTCGAGCGGGGTTTCGATGTCGATGCCGTCGAACTCGATGAGGCGCGGCTGCTCGCCGTGAATTACGGTGCCGCTGGCGCGGTGCGAGCCTGCCGATCCATGCAGCGCGACGGTGAGCACTGTGGCCGCGCCGCCGCGATGGCTCTCGCGCTTCTCCTCATGCACGCGGATGCCGCGCTCGGCGGCAACAGCAGCGGCGTTGATGCGGTTCACGCTCTCCGAGCCCTGGAGCAGGCCGGCGATGGCTGCGTTGCGCACAAGTTCCGTTTTCAATTCGGTGAGCGTGCCGCCGTAGATAAGATCGATGGCTTCGAGGCCGTCTTTGCCGGCCTGCGCGAGGAAGGCGCCGAGGCGGCCGGCGAGATCAATGAAAGGCGCGAGCTGCACGTACTCCTCGTGGCTGAGCGAAGGCAGATTGACGGCGTTCTGGGCGACGCCGAGCTTGAGATATTCGCGCACCTGCATGGCGATCTGCACGCCGACAGCCTCCTGCGCTTCCGCGGTTGAGCCGGCGATGTGCGGGGTGAGGATGACGTTGTCGAGGCCGGCGTAGGCGAGGTTTTTGGGCGGCTCCTCGCGGAAGACATCGAGCGCCGCGCCGGCAATATGGCCGGAGCGCAGGGCAGCGACGAGAGCCTCGTCTTCAACCAGCTCGCCGCGGGCGCAGTTGATGATGCGCGCGCCGGGCTTCATGGCAGCCAGGGTTTTGGCGTTGATGACGTTAGCCGTCTGCGGCGTGAGGCCGACGTGGAGGGTAAGATAGTCCGCTTTGGCGAAAACCTCATCCAAAGGCAGAAGAAGAATTCCGTTTTCGCGGGCGACGGCGGCAGAGACGAAGGGATCGGCGCCAATGACCTCGAGGCCGAAGCCGCGGGCGCGCCGGGCCACTTCGAGGCCTACGCGGCCGAGGCCGAGAATGCCGAGGGTTTTACCGCGCAGCTCGGCGCCCTGCAGATTCTTCTTATCCCATTTACCCGCGTGCATGCCGCCGGTGGCCGCTGGAAGCTTGCGCGCGAGGGCGAGCATGAGACCGAGGGTGAGCTCGGCCACAGCCACGGCGTTGGCGCCAGGCGTGTTCATCACCACGATGCCGCGGCGCGTGGCGGCTTCGGCGTCGATATTGTCCACGCCCACACCGGCGCGGCCGATGACACGCAGCTTGCGCGCGTGGCTGAGCAGCGCGTCGTCCACCTGGACAGCGGAGCGCACCACGAGCGCGTCGGCCTCGGCGAGCGCGGCGGCAAGACCGTCTTTCATCTGGTCGTGCGCAATGACTTCCCATCCCGGCTCGGACGCAAAGACGGCCAGCGTGGCCGGCGAAACTTTTTCTGCGAGAACGATCTTCATGGACTTCCCTTTCTGTACCGCGTCCGCTGCCGGCGCATTTTCGAATTCGTCGAAGCGGATGCCCTCCTGCTCGCAGAGCAGATCGAACATGCGCACCACGGCGGCATGCGGCTTGCCTTCGCCGCGCTCGTACTTGGTAAGCGAGTTAGGGTGCACACCCAGCCGCTCGGCCATCTGGTATTGGAAGAGGTCGAGCTGGCGGCGCGCGATCAGGAGTTTTTCGGCGAATGTAAGTTCTGGCATGCTGATTTTCCAGTGTGAAGCGGAGTTAACGGAGCTGGCGGGGTTGGCGGAGTTAGGAGGCGTCCGGTCTTGCCAACCGCGCTAATACGCGCGAGCTCCGCCGGTGCCGCTCGCTCCGCTTAGCCTTTCACTGCCTCCGCGTAAACGCGCTGCGCGGCTTCGACGGCCTGGCCATAGATGACCGGCAGGCCGAGGGTGTCCTTGGCGATGTGCTCCATGGCGCCGAGCAGGGCCACGGTGTCGAGGTAATCGAAGAAGCCGAGGTGGGCCACGCGGAAGATCTTGCCCTGCATCTCGCCCTGGCCATTGGCGGTGACGAGCGCGAAGCGCGCTTTGAGCCCCTTGACCACGGCCCCCGAATCCATCCCCTCAGGAACGGCAACGGCGGTGGCCGCGGCGGCGGGCGCCGTGGGCGCGAAGAGGGTGAAGCCGAGGGCAACCAGGCCCGCGCGCGTGGCGGCGGCGTTTACCTCCGCGTTGTTGACCAGCGCGATGCGGCCTTCTTCGAGATCGCCGCCGGCCTGGCCGGCAATGTAGTCGAGGGCCGCGCCGAGGCCGGCGACCAGCGCGACCGCGGGCGTGTAAGCGCTCTCGCCCTTGGCGGCGTTCTTGCGCTCCTTGCGTAGATCGAAGTAGTAGCGCGGATTGGTGCTGGTTTCCATCGCCGCCCAGGCGCGGTCGCTCACGCTGAGATAGGCGAGACCGGGCGGGATCATGACTGCCTTTTGCGAGCCGCCGATGAGGACGTCGATGCCCCAGCCGTCGACGTCGAAGTGCGTGGTGCCGAGGCCGGTGATACCGTCGACGACCAGAAGCGCGGAGCTGCCGGATTCGCCAATCAGCTTGGCGATGGCTTCAATGTCATGCCGCACGGCGGTGGAGGTTTCCGTGGCCTGAACGAAGACGGCTTTATGCTCCGGCTTGAGCGCGGCGCGGATCTGGGCAGGATCGAAGGTTTGCCCGTAGGGCGCGGAGACGACCTCCGGCTGGCAGCCGAAGGCTTTCACCAGGCCGATCCAGCGCTCGCCGAACTTGCCGGCGGTGAGCACCAGGACGCGGTCGCCGGGAGAAGTGAGGTTGGTGACTGCAGCCTCCATGGCGCCGGTGCCGGAGCTCGAGAGGAGCAGGACATCGTTTTTTGTGCCCACGAAGACCTTGAGCTGGGCGAGAACCTTCTGGAAGAGGGCGCGGAATTCAGGCGTGCGGTGATGGATGTCGGCCGCAGCCATGGCAAACTGAGCGGCCGGGAGCAACGGTGTGGGGCCGGGAGTATAAAGGCGGGTCTTGCGGATCATGTATTTCCTCTTTTTTCCTTGCTTTGGAGCGGAATCGCGGCCTAGTGAGCTGCAACACAGAACCTAATAATCACATAATACACAATTTTGTTGTTTATGTGATAGCAAGAAGGCAAGGATTTCACGATTTGGCCGCTTTTCGATCTAACGATTCCGGAATGGAAAGGAGAAGCGCCTGAAAGAAGCTGCAGGAGATGCAGCCGCTTTCAGGCGCGGTTGCGCCTGGTTTAAAGGGGCTTAGCGGCCACCGCGCATGCCACCGCCGCCGAATCCGCCTCCGCCGTGGAACCCGCCGCCATGGAAGCCTCCCGCGATGTTGGTTCCACCGTGGACTCCGCCGTGGAACCCTCCGCGGAACCCGTGACCATAGAATCCCGGATGGCCATAGAAACCGCGATGACCGTAGCCGTACCAGCCGCCACCCCACCAGCCTCCGTAGCCGCCCCACGGATAGAAGCCCCAGCCGAACGGGCTAAAGAACGGATCCCAACCGATGAAGGTGTAATCCCACGCCCACGGATCCCAGTACCAACCGGGGTAGAAGCCGGGCGCGTAGGCGTACTCGCCCGCAATCTGGTTGTTGGCTTCAGCCAGGTACTGCGAGCGCAGGCTGCTCCAGTTGTAGAGCTCGTCATTTGCCGGACGCGGATTGAAGTCGACGGTCTTGAGCCGCACTCCCTCGGTAAGCGCCAGATCGTGGTGATCCTTTACCGCCTCCCACTTGCCACTGGGACGTTCCACCTCCGCCCGGCCTTTGAACACCAGCACTTCGGGAGTGTTGGCGTCGAACTCGTAATAACCGGGCTTGATGAGTTGCGTGGTCACGCCGCCGTCGATCACCTGCACGCAGTTTTGCGGAAAGATCTGGTCTACTTCCACGCCAGCGCGGCCGCCCTCGAGCTCAACCTGGGTCCGCGCCAGATCCGGCGAGACCATCTTCACTTCGCTCTGGTCGTCGACACGCAGATAAATGCCGGGCGTGAGCAGAACCTCAGCCTTGCCCGTTGCCGTGGACAGTTCGTCGCCCGCCTTCAAGGCCGTACTGCCCACGTTTTTCTGATTCAATGGCGATCCGTCGAGGCGGACTGCGCCCTCAATGTAGTTCACAGTCCCCGGGTGCGCCGGCTCGGCTGCAACCGCGGGCGCGCAGGACGATGCGCATAATAGACCCGCAGCCAGCAATGCGAATCCCGTTATCGTCGTTCCTGCCATCGTCGACCTTTTTACCGTCGATCCTGTTACCCTCCAGACCCTCATTTTTCTCACCTCTTAATTAATTAATGCGAAGAGCGGTTGAAAGTTCCGGCGGCCTCGGAAGTGGTTTCGGCGTTGTGAAAAGCAAAACGGGTGCGGTTCCGGCGAGGGAACGCGAAGGCGGCACGGTTTAGAATCGGCTGATGAGGAGAACCGCAAAAGTATGGAAGCGGGAGCATTGGAAGCCCTTATAAGTCAACAGATCGTCACATCTATGAAGGCGCATGACGCGGAGCGGACGGGCACGCTGCGGCTGATCAAGAACGCTCTCAAAAACAGGTCGATTGAAAAGCGCGCGGCGCTCACGCAGGCGGAAGGTGAGCAGACGCTGGCCTCGATGATCAAGCAGCGGCGTGACTCGATTGAGCAGTTTGCCCGGGGCAACCGGGCCGATCTGGTGGCCAAGGAAGAGGCGGAGATTGTGGTGATCGAGGAGTTCCTTCCCAAAGCGCTGGATGAGGCAGGACTGGCCGCGCTGGTCGCAGAGGCGCTGGCCGAGCTGGCCGCGCAAACGGGCAAGAAGCTGGGACCGAAGGAGATGGGATCGGCTATGAAGGCGGTGCAGGGAAAACTGCAGGCCACGGGGGTCCGCGGCGATGGGCGCACGGTGAGTGAGCTGGTGAAAAAAGCCTTGGCCGAGTGAGAGGCAGAGGTCAGGGGTCAGGCGTCGAGGGCCTAGGCCGAGTGACTTAGAAAAGTGGGCGGACTGGAGAAACGGGAGGTCTGGAAAGCAAGATTCGTAGGCTGAAAGGCAGAATTGCAGAGTTTCCCGGGCACAGACGAAACTTATCCTTGGGGTTGGGGTCAGAAAGATCAACCCTCCCCCGGGGACGGCTCTCTTGTGTGAGCCGCGGCGTGGCGGAGGCTGGCAAGACGCACCGGCACAAAGGGAATTTGCGACGCGCCGCCGGAAAGGGAATATGACACCTCGGTCGGATATGCGCGGAACGGCAACGGTGAGTCCTGCTGCCTCCACAGCGTCGAACTTCAAAATCATGTGGGCTTTGGCGTTGACAGGCGCCGCGCTGGCTGCAGCGCCGGCGATGCGGGCGCAGCAGCCCTACGCATATCCTTACGGCGCACCGGATGCGAACGGGCGGGCACAATATGCGCAACCGTATCCGCAGCAGGGACCTCAGCCGTACCCGCAGCCGAATGCGCCGTATCGCTACCAACAGCCGCAGTACGGCCAACAACCTTACGCGCAGCCGCAGTATGCCGAGCCGCAGAATGCGCAACCGGCCTATCCGCAGCAGCCGAACCTCTACGGGCAACAGCCGGATCAATATGCCGACCAGGGTCAACAGCCGTATGGTGAGCCGTACGATCAGCAAAATGGCGAGGCGCCGGACATGGGCGCGCCCCAGGCTGGGCCCACGCAACCGCCGATGAGCGCGGCCGAACTCGAACAGCTTCTGGCGCCGATCGCGCTCTATCCCGACAATCTTCTGGCGCAAATCCTGGCCGCGTCGACGTATCCCGCGCAGGTGGCCGCGGCCGACCAGTGGCTGCACCAGATGCAGGCACAGGGCTACAGTTCGCCGGACCAGATTGCCGGTGGAGCTGAGGCGCAGGGCGAATGGGATCCAAGCGTAAAGGCGCTTACGGCGTTTCCGCAGACGCTGGACATGCTGAACCAAAACCTCCAGTGGACGACGGCGCTCGGCAACGCGTACTACAACCAGCCGCAGGACGTGATGCAGACGGTGCAGGTGCTGCGCCAGAGGGCGCAGCAGGCCGGAAATCTTGAGAACACTCCACAGGAAGACGTAAACGAAGATCAGGGCTACATCGACGTGGCGCCGGCGAATCCGCAGGTTGTGTATGTGCCGGCTTACGATCCGTGGGATGCATACGGCGCGCCGATCGCGCCCTATCCGGGCTACTCGGTCCTGGGCGCGCTGGGCTCTTTCTTTGGCGGAGCGCTGGTGCAGTTCGGACCGGGCGTTGCCGTGGCGGCTTTCGACCGCTTCCCGTTCGGATGGATGGGATGGGGGTTGAGCTGGCTCTCCCATGCAATCTTTTTCAATCACTCTGCGTATTTCACGCACAGCACCTCGGTGGCGGACTGGGGATTTCCGCACGGCGGCGAGCGGGCGTTTGGGGCGCGCGGCTACGGCTATCGCGCAGCGCAGCCCTATAACCGGTACGGCGGCGCCTACGCCACCGCGCGGGGCACAGCGGAGATGCACGGAGGCTTTCGCGGCGAGGGCTCGACGATGAATAACGGCGCCGGGAATTACGGCGGCCGGAATTACGGCGCTGGGCGCGAATTCGGATTTACCCATCCTGAGACGCCGGGCCCGCAGGCATACAACCGCATGCCACAGACGATGAGCCGTCCCGAAAACTACGGGCAGCGGCCGCAGGGATATGCGGGGGCCGGCAACTTTGTTCGCCCCGCTTACCGGTACGGCGATGCGGGCCGTCCGGCGACGGGCTACGGGTATTCCGGGTATCGCGGCCAGACCTATCAGGTTCCTTCGTATCGCGAGCCCGCGTTGCGGCAGCCCTCGTATCCAGCCCAGCGATTCCGGTCTCCGGAGATGAATTCCTCGCGCGGAGTCGGCGGCCGGAACGAGGACGCTTACGGCAACTTTGCACGCAACGAACGGTCGGGCGGATTCCACCCGTTTGGCGGCGGACGCGCACCAAAAAGCTTCCGCGAACAGGGCTTCGGCGGCGGTCATGCGCCGAAGAGTTTCGGGCATGAGCGGGCGCCGAAGGCTCCGAAAGAAAGCCACTCCGGCGGCGGCCACGGGCACTGGCGTTAGCGCTTTTCCGCGGCTGACTTGGTCGTTTCTGGCTTCGGTGCCGGGTGGATCATTCTTGAAGAAAAACCCACTTGGCAGACTTGGCTTCGGGACACAGGAACTACGGAACCGTTGTAACGGATTCTCGATTCAAGAATTGCCGTGGTCACGGTGGTACCGGGCCGGGCGGCGTCTTCTCCAAGAAAAACGCCCCTTCTGAACTGAGCAAAATCGAACCTGCATTTCTCCGCGCTCACGCGCCTGACTCCCTGTTTTGACTCCTTGGTTCATTCCCCAGGGAGGTTCCGATGATGAATTTCATGATAGCCGGGCCCACTAATGCTCCCCGCGTGCGCAACCGGCGGCTTTTGCAACTGCGGCTGGCCTTTTCGATGGCGGCCGCGGTGTTTTTTCTCTTCCAGTCGCTCAACGCCGACTTTCTGCGTTCGCCGGTCGCATCCACGAACATCTTTCTGCACGTGTGCATCGCCATCTTCGGCGTGGCCTGGCTGGTCCAGTCGTTTGTGCTGATCCGTCAGTTGTATCGCGAGGATTCAAGGTAACGCGGAGCCAATCGCGGGCTCACCTGCCGCCGGCGATGCGGCGCGGGTGCGCTTCGTGCAGCTCGCGGTACAGCTCGTCGACCTTGCCGCGGGCGGCGTCGAGAGCCTTTTTGCCACGGGACGTGATGCGATAGAGCCGGCGTCTGCGGCCGTCCTCCGGATCAGCGATCGATTTGAGCAGGCCGGAGCGCTCTAGTCCGTGCAGCAGCGGGTAGAGCGTGCCAGGGCCGATGCGGTAGCCGTGATGGGCCAGCTCGTGCTTCATCGCCAGGCCGAAGATGGGCTCATGGGCGGCATGCAGCAGGACGTGCATGCGGATGAGTCCGTGAAAAAGCTCCTGCTCGCGGCGCGCCACAGACATTAATATAACGCGAAGAGGGCAGCGGCTTGCGAACTATCGAAATTCGATATAACCTTGCCGGTGAATGGCTGCTCCGACCGAGCGCGTGAGCTGGATTGGCGGAATGAAGACCGCGTGGGCGCGCGGCTTTGGGCTCGGCTGTACGCTGGGGTTGACCTTGCTGGCGAGTGGGACGTTGACGCGGGCGCAGGGACCACCGTACCAGACCGACGATCCGGTGCCGGTGGATTTGCATCACTATGAGTTCTACATCTTCGGCGGGGTGGATGGCACGACGGCGGAGATCGATTCCACGGGACCCGCCTTTGAATTCAACTGGGGCGCAATCCCCAGGGTGCAATTGCACGCGATTCTGCCCTGGGGCGTGGTGGCGCCTTCAAACAATCCTGTGTATCTGCCGGGCGGAACGGGAGGGACGTACTTCGGGCTGACGGACATGGAGCTGGGCGCGAAGATCGCCTTCATCAAAGAGACGAAGCGATGCCCGCAGATCGGCAGCTTTACCATGTTCGAGATGCCCACCGGAAGCTACACAAAAGGGCTGGGCGTGGGCAAGGTGTGGTACAAGCTGCCGCTGTGGCTGCAAAAGAACAGCGGCAAATGGCTGTTTGACGGCGGCGCGGGCTACCAGGTGGTTCCGCAGACCGGATACCGCGACTTCTTCTACACCGGCTGGCTGGTGAAGCGCGAGCTGAGTGAGCAGTGGGAGCT
>DATJRT010000202.1:0-3454 GCA_035504495.1 Occallatibacter sp. | reverse complement strand
GACGGAGTACCTGGTGCCCTTCGAAGATGGGTTTGCCGCGGTGCTGGCGGTGGAGACGCTGCATGCGCGGATTACGCCGCTGCTGTTTGTGACCGAGCTGCGCACGATTGCGCCGGACCGGCTGTGGATGAGCACGGCGTACGAGCGGGCGTCGCTGGCGATCCACTTTACGTGGAAGCCGCAGTGGGATGCGGTGCGGGCGCTCTTGCCGGCGATCGAGGAACAATTGCGGCCGTTTGCGCCGCGGCCGCACTGGGGCAAGCTGTTCACGCTGCCGGCGAAGGAGCTGGAGGCGCGCTACGCGCGGCTGGCGGAGTTCAAGGCGCTGCTGGCGCAGCTTGATCCCGGGGGCAAATTCAGGAACGAGTTTGTGCGGGCGAATCTGTATGCGGGTTGAGAAACAGAGAAAAGGGGACAGAGAAAAGGGGACAGAGAAAAGAGAAAAGGGAAAAGGGAACAGAAAAGAGAAGCTCATTCGCTCTCAGCCGCTGGGTGCGATCAACGCCCGGAAAGGCGCGTCAGCCCTTGCGGCGCTTGATGATCTGGAACTCGTAGCCGGGATTGGCGGGGAAGAGCGAGGCTACGTGGCGGAGGCGCTCGGCGAGAGCCACGGCGTCAAGGAGCGGGTACTCGCGCTCGCGCAGGTCGCGGTAGTCGAAGTCGACGGCGAGGGAGAGCATGTAGACGGCGAGAGAGTCAGAGAAGGCGGACTCGAAGAAGGTGAGGCGGGCGCGCTCGTCGATAACGGCACTCCCGGAGGGAACGGCACTCCGCGAAGGAACGGCGCCCGGAGCAGGCGCGGATCTGGCGCTCTTCGCTCCCGGGTCAAGGGCGCGGCGGCGGGCTTCCCAGGCGTCCTGGCTGGTTTCGCCGCGCACCTGGGCTTCGGCCTGCGTCCAGACAAGAGTGGAGAAGCTTTCGGGGACGCCGGCGACTTCAACAAAGTTGTGGGCGACGTTGATGAAGAACTCGAAGGCGAGGCCGAAGCGGTCTTCAACCAGGCGGGTGGAGATGAAGACGGCCTCAGTTGAGCCGAAGGCGGCGTTGCGATGGCAGATGGCGCGGTCGCCGAGATCGACGCTGTAAGCGGGGGCGATGAGGGTCTCGCCGGTGTCGGCGATGGCGAGAGGGACGAAGTAGTAGGCGCGGTTGGCGAGCGCGGCGGAGAGCGCGGCGGGCACGGCGCCGACGAGGCGCTCGAGATCGGCCTCGGTGATGCGGGTTTCACCCCAGGCGGCGTAGCGAATGCCGTTGGGCGCGGGCGCGACGGAGACCTGCGTCGCGACTTTGTCCGCGTGCCAGAGATCGATTTGCGCGGTACTGGCCATTGACATTTATTCTAGACGAGCGAGGGTGATTCGACATGGTGCGGGGAGCAGCGGACGTGCACGGAGCGGGAGGACGCGCGGGACGAGTTCTGGGATTTCCTCTGGAGGGGTTCGGCCTGTTTCAGAGTTTGCTGCTGGCGCTGGCGTCGGCGTTCTTCACGTTTTTTCTGACCACGTGCATCGCCATCTTTGCGCTGCTGGGGTGGCGGTTTGCCGGCCATCCCGGGGTGGATTTCACGATCACCTATCGCGATGTGGGCTTTCCTGCAGGGGTGCTGATGCTGTTGCTGGCGCTGCCGTATTTCCTGGTGCTGTGGGTGAAGGCGAAGGTGGGGAAGTAACGCGCGGCCGATTGCGCGACGTCCCACCCTTTTCGCATTTGCCGCGGCAGAGGAAAAGGATGGGGCGCGAGCTTTCCGCCAGAGGCGGACTCAGATCAGTGGCCGGCGGGTTTCGGGTCTGCGGGGTCGAAGCGGGCGACCTGGATTTTCTTGGCGAGACCAAGCTTGGCCAGGAGCCAGATGCCGTAGAAGTTGGGATCGATTTCATACCAGCGGAGGCCGTGGCGGGCGCTGACCGGGTGAGCATGGTGATTGTTGTGCCAGCCTTCGCCACCGGTGAGCAGCGCGACCCACCAGCTGTTGCGCGAGTCGTCCCGGGTTTTGAAGCGGCGGCTGCCCCAGAGGTGGGTGGCCGAGTTGACCAGCCATGTGGCGTGCAGGCCGAGGGTGACGCGCAGCAGGACGCCCCAGAGGACCATGGCGAGGCCGTTGACCCATCCGCCCCAGAGCCAGCCGCCGGCGAAAAGAAGGACGCCGCTGACGGTGACAGGAAGCCAGTGATATTTGCTGAGCCACACATGGAAGCGGTCCCGGCGGAGGTCAGGGACGTAGCGAGCCAGAGCCTCCGTCTGCCGGTGCAGGCTTTCGCCGAAGAGGATCCAGCCTGTGTGCGCCCACCACGCGCCTTCGCGGGGGGTGTGCGGATCGCCGTCCTGGTCACTGAGCTGGTGATGAACGCGGTGGGTGGAGACCCAGAAGATGGGGCCGCCCTCGAGCGAGAGCGTGGCGCAGAAGGCCATGATGTACTCGAGCCACCGGGGCACGGTGTAACCGCGATGGGTGAGCAGGCGGTGATAGCACATGCCGATGCCGACGTTGATGGCGAGCACGTAGAGCACGGCCATGACCGTGAGGCGCTGCCAGGAGAAGAAAAACAGCGCGGCCAGCGCGCCCACGTGAAATCCGCCAATGATCAAGACCATGGGCCAGCTCAAGCCCACCTTTGTGGCCGCGGCGCGGCCCATGCGCACCTGGCGACTCGCAGCGACGGCGCGGGCTGCGGGAGCAGGATTTGCGGCTTCCTGGTTTGTGTCGGCTGAAACTTGGATGGTGGTTTCAGAGGGTGGGGTAACGAGAACTGATGCCATTCTTCAGGCGATCCTTCAACAAGTGTCGGCGGGCCCACTCATTCCCTCATTGTATCGGAAGGAGGTAAGGAATCCGTTACTATTGTGTGCCACTTTTGTGGTGAGGCGCGAAAGCAGCGGGCAGGCGAAGCAGCGAGCCGGCAAGCTCGGCGGACGCAGAGTCAGCAAGGAGAGATGCGGTCCACATTTTTCGTGCGATACAGTGCGCGGCTTCTCGTCCGATGCAGTGCGCGAAGAGGATGAAGCACGGGAGGTCTTGGGCCGGTTCACGCCCGGGCGCGGAAGCTTCCCCGCGAGGACGCCGCAGAAAACGGCGTTGGGCGGCGCGACTCTTCCGGGAGCCGGCGTTTCCCAATTCGGGTAATTGCCGCACTGATTACCGATGGGAGTTCCATTCGGGTGATGTTCCACAGGGGTTCAGAAACGTTCAGGGTTGACGAGACACTTTAGCTTGATAGCATTGGGGCATCCGGGCCCTCTGCCGCTCGTTCGGGCTTCCCCCCTGGCTAGAACGTAGAAAGAATCGACTAGGAGAATAGTCTATGGTTGCAGCCAATTTAGTTGGCGCCTTGCTTACTTTGGCAGTTCCAGAGGGCGGTTCAGCCTGGATGTATGTGCTGCTGGCATCAGCGGCGTGTGCCTGCGCGTTCGCCTGGAGCGCCCGGAGCCGCGCAAGCCGCGAGGACAGCCGCTAGCA
>DATJRT010000201.1:0-8568 GCA_035504495.1 Occallatibacter sp. | reverse complement strand
AGATCGTCGAAGCGCGGATCGGAGCGCAGGGGATCGAGGCACGGATCCACTTTCAGGTAAACGAGGCCGACATCGTGATTGCGATACGCCTCCTCGAGCCATTTGAAAGCCTCGGTCTTTTCGCCCAGCCCGGCGTAGATGAGCGCAATCTCGTACCGGCCCACGCCGTCCTTGGGCAAGTCGGCCTGCATCTGGGCGATGATCTTTCTCGCCTTGTCCGCCTCGCCGGCGCGTGCGTAGACGTTGCCTAAGTGGCCGAGCGTATAGGGTCCATCGCCCGATTTGAGGAAGGCCGCAATCGACTCCGGATACATGTGTTTTTCAGCGTAGATATCGCCGAGCAAAAAGTTCCAGTCAGGCAGGTCGATTTTGAGGTCGCGCACCGTTTGCGCAATGGCCAGCGCCTGGTCATACTGGCGGGAGAAGAAATAGATGAAGCCTTCGGCGTGAAAGGTGCTGTCGGAGATGGGATCGAGCTCGACGCTGCGCTCCACCTCGGCCAGCGCCTCATGCACATGACCGGTGCGCACCAGGTAGAACGCGTACTTCTGGTGGCTGGTAGCGGAGCTGGGGTTCAGCTCCAGCGCGCGGTGAAACTCCGCCGCGGCGGTGGGCCAGTCCCAGTCGAGGGTCATGGCGGAGTTGGCCAGTTCGGCGTGTGCCTCGGAGAGCGAGTTGTCGAGCTCGATGGCGCGCAGCGCTTCGGCCTTCTGGCGGGTGAAGGCCTCCTTGTAGGGTAATCGTCCCGACTCGCCCAGCCTGCCGTAACAACTGGCCAGGGCGGAATGGGCTTCAGCGTAAGCGGGATCGCGGTCGATGGCGCGATTGAAAAAGTCGATGGCGCTCTTGCAGTCGTCGGCCTGGCGGAGCAGCAGACCGCGCAGAAACAGGTCCTGCGCCTCCGGATCGACGGGGCGCCTTTGCGCAAGGCGCGCCTGCTCCTGGGGCGTGACCTTGATGCTGATCTCGTCGGCGATGGTCTGCGCCACTTCGCCCTGCCAGTTGAAGACGCCGGTGAGGTTGCGCACATAGGTTTGCGCCCACAGCGGCCGGTCGGTCCGCGCATCCACCAGCTGGACGCTGATGCGCACATTGTCGCCTTCGCGCAGGATGCCGCCCTCGACTACGGCGTCTACGGAGAGTTCCTTGGCGATCTCAGGAAGGTTCTTCTTGGTGCCCTTATAGCTCATGGACGAAGTGAGCGACATGACCCGCAGCGTGGATACCTGCCCCAGATTATTGATGAGCTCCTCGGTCATGCCGTCGGCGAAATAATCCTGGGCGGGATCGCCGGAGAGATTCTTGAGCGGGAGGATGGCGATGGAGTGGATGCCCTGGACGGCGCCCGAGGGGGCGAGCCACTGGCGGTAAGCCGCAAATCCGGCGGCAGCAAGCACCAGGGCGAGAGCGACTCCGGCAGCCAGCCGCCAGCGGAATCCGGTTGCTCTGGACGGAAACTGCGGGACCGCGGCGCCGGCGGTTGCTGCGAGCCCCGGGGCGACGCCATTTCCGGCCTTCGCCGCCGCGTGGCTGCCATTTGCGACGGCATGGGGTGCGGCCGTGGCTTCGGAGTGGAGACTCTCAGAGAACGATTTGGCGTCCGATTCCGAGAAATGGAACCGGGGAACATAGGAGCCGCTGGGCAGCTCGATGCGCAGGGGAAGCCTCGCCGAACCGGCTTCGCTGTAAAACTGCGCCAGCTTTTTGCGCACTTCGCTGGCCCGCACGCGGACCACCGAGTCGTTGCCCGTATCGTAACCAATCGGGCGGCCGAACATCTCGGCGCCAATCATCCGCTCGCGAAGGCTATCGAGATCGCCCTCCAGGGTGTGGCTGACGATGAGGCGGAGAAAGTCCTGCGTGCGCTTGCTTCCAGCGAAGACTCGGCTCGCCAGGAGCTGGTCCAGATGGTTGCGCACCAGCGCAGCCTGTCCGGGACTCAGCACTTCCGGCTCGCCAACCGAAGTTGAACCGGATCTCGACATTCCGATTAGGTCTGTTCTCCAGCTTTCCTACTATAGCACCGCTCAAGCACGGCTCAGATTTGGACATTCCCCGGCGCGTAACGGGACCGCTTAACCAACCTACCATGAAACGGTTGCACAAACTTAACGTGGTTGCAAGCCGTTAATCGGTTGCCCTTGGCACAGGTTTAGTGCTTGAATTTCGGTGCATTTGGGGGCGGGGCGCTGACAGGCTCAAAATCGGCCCTCCATCCGCCCAAGTGCCGGAAAGATAATGAGGAGCAGCCTGCCCTCCCCTCAACTCGTTGGTCCCGCCGCCGGCCTTAGCCGCATGGCCGGGGTGACGCTTCTGGCTTTGGGGCTCATGCTCACGGCACAAGGCCAGAGTGCCATGAACCAGGCCGCGGTGCAAGCGATGCGCCAGGGCGGGGAAGCCATGGCGGCGGGAGACTTTCCTTCGGCGGCGGCCAGCTACGCCAGCGTCACGCGGGAAATGCCCGGCTTTGCCGAGGGTTACTTCAATCTGGGGCTGGCTCTCGAACAATCCGGCCAGCTCGACCAGGCGCGGGCGGCTCTGGAAAAGTCTCTGCGGCTCAAACCTTCGCTGCGCGGAGCCAATCTCTTCCTGGGGCTCGTCGATTACCGCCAGGACCGCTTCAAGGACGCCGAGACCTATCTCGCGCGCGAGACGGCCATCGATCCCAGGAACGCCAAAGCCTTCATGTGGCTGGGCGTCTGCCGGCTCGCCGCCGGCGACCCGCAGGGAGCGATCGCACCGCTGGACAAGGCCTACGCACTCGACCCCACCGATGCGGACATTCTCTACCACCGTGGTCACGCCTATCTGCTGGTGGCCAACGCATCGTACGACGCCATGTTCAAGCTCGACCACGATTCCATGCGCGTGCATCAGGTTCTGGGGGAAGCCTACGCGCAGTCGTATCGCAACCAGGAAGCGGTGACGGAGTTCGAGCTGGCGGTGAAAATGGCGCCGCACCAGCCCGGACTGCACGAGGAGCTGGCTGACCAGTACTGGGTGCTGGGCAATCTGGACAAGGCCGAGACGGCGTATCGCGACGAGCTGGCAATCGATCCCTACGCAACCACGGCCCAATACAAGCTGGGCAGCCTGCTGGTGCTGAACGGGCAGGCCGCCGACGGCGTGGCGCTGCTGCGCCAGGCGCTCAAGGCCGATCCGACACTGAGCGACGCGCACTACTACCTGGGCACCGGACTCATGGCCACCGATCAGGCGCCCGAGGCGATCCACGAGTTCGAAATGGCGATCGCCGCCGACCCGGGCAACGATCGGGCCATGCTTTCTTACTACAAACTCTCGCAGATTTACCGCGACAGGAAGGACAGGGCGGACGAGGAGTCGGCCATGCAGAATTTCCTGCGCATGCGCAGCGACGAAAAGGCGCGGCAGGCCAGCCACGCGGCCCAGATGGTGCGCAGGCGGAGCGAGCTTCCCGTCGAAGACCCGGAGCTGGCGTCCGTACCCTCGGGCTAGGCAGGGCCGCAGACAGAACCATAGCCGGGTGCAAAATGGAGCGCCGGCACTCAGGCTGGACAGCAGCAAAGCGAAATCGGCAGCGGATACAGCGGAACCGCAGCAGCAACAACGGAACGGCATAAGGCGATCAAGCAGATTCCCCGGGATTCAGGTAAGCATTTGCTCGAAGGAGGCAAAACATGAAACTGCAGTGGCTGGCGGCGTGCAAAACGGCATCGGGCCCGGGAATGCGCAGAAGCGCACTCGCTCGGCTCGCGCATTCACCGTGTCTCTTCATCCTGCTTCTGTTCTGTTCCCTGCCCGTCGCCGCCCAGCTCGATACCGGCTCCATCAGCGGCGTAGTGACTGACCCGGCCGGGAGCGTGGTGCAGGGAGTGTCCGTGACCGCGCGCGAGTCTTCCACCGGAACCACCTACAAAGCCGTGAGTTCCGACACCGGCTACTATGTCTTCCCTTCCGTGCGCACCGGGACCTACTCCGTGAGCGCAGTCGCGTCCGGTTTCAAGACGGCAGTCTACAGCGGCGTGGCGGTCCTGGTCGGTTCCCACACGGCGCAGAACATCGCGCTCGCCGTGGGCTCCGTGAACCAGAGCGTGAACGTCAGCGCGCAGTCACTCACCCTGGAGACGGAGAGCTCGGAGGTAGACGACTCCGTCACGCCGGCGCAGATGACCGACCTGCCGTTGCAGGTCTCGGGTAATCTTCGCCAGCTTTCGACGTTTGAGTTCCTCGTGCCGGGAGCCGTGGGACCGGGCACGTCCAATGGCGGAGCCGGCGGCCAGCTCATGGACAAGATCAACGGCGGCCAGGACGAAGGCTCCGACTTCCTGGTGGACGGCATCACCACCAACCGCCAGGAGAACGGCTCCGGCGGATTCGAAATCCTTGCGCCCAGCGTGGAGGCGATCCAGGAATTTCACATCAGCCTCTCCGGCCTGCCGGCCAACCTGGGCCGGACCACGGGCGGCATCGCCAATTACAACACCAAGAGCGGCACCAACAATTACCACGGCGTGCTCTACGACATTTACAAGAATGCCGCCTTCGATGGCAACAACTGGTTTAACAACGGATACTTGTCTTCGGCCACAACGCCGGCTGCGCGCTCCCTGCTGCAGCGGCCCGCCGACACCAAGAACGACTACGGCCTCACCCTGGGCGGGCCCGTCCGCATTCCGCATGTCTATAACGGCAAGGACAGGACTTTCTTCTTCTTCAACTGGGAGCAGTTGCGCTACTCCACCGGGTCGGCCATCACCAGCCTGATTCCCACCCCCGCCGAGCTCGGCAGCAACGGGCAGTACTTTGACTTCACTTCCACGCTGGGCGGACAGATCCCCGGCGGTTCCGACGCCTGCAATTCCACGCTCTACTATGGCGAGATCTTCGACCCCAATACGGAAGTGAACCAGTGCCGCACGCCCCTCACCTACGACGGCAACCTGAACGAGATTCCGATCGGCCGCGAAAGCACAGTGGCCAAAGCGGTGCTCAAATACATGCCTACCTTCAACCTGAACGGACCGGCGGGCACCAACAATTACGTTTATGACACCAGCGACACGCCGGCGCAGACCGTATACAGCTTCCGCGTGGACCAGAACCTGGGCCTGAATCACAAGATATGGGCCTTCTTCAGCTCCCGGGAGAATACGGATCAGGGCAACGACCTGGGCCTGCCCTCGCCGCTCAACACCTGCTGCGCTGCGTACAACCAGCTGGGCAAGCTCTTCCGCGGCGGCTGGGACTGGGTCATCACTCCGCATGTGGTCAACTCCCTCACTGTCGGCTCCAACCGCTCCTGGAACGATACCCTCTCGCGCGCCGCGGAGGAGGGTGTGAACTGGGATTCCCAGCTCAACATCGCCAACGGCACGGGCCCGGTGTTTCCGGGATTCGTCTTCATCGGCAGCCCCTATCCCAGCTTCGGCGAGAACTCCGGCGCCATCGATGTGGACAACGTGATCGCCGTCGACGACGAAGTGAACTGGCAGCACGGGGCGCATAGCTTCAAGTTCGGCGGCCAGGCGCAGTACCACCAGTACTCGTTCGTGAGCAAGATCGGCGGCACCTGCAGCGGCACCTCGGGCTGCTTCACTTTCTGGGATAACCAGACTGCCTCCGACACCACCTACTGGGGACAGGACGGCAACTCCTTCGCGGCCTTCCTCATCGGCGAGTCCGGCACCGCCAACGACATCGAGCAACTGCATGCGCCGCGGTGGATCATGCACGGCGCCGCGCTGTTTGTGCAGGACGACTGGAAGGTGAGCCCCAACCTGACCGCCAATCTCGGCTTCCGCTGGAGCTACGACACGCCGCGCCATGAGGCCGAAGGCGATACCACCATCATGAGTCCTCTGGCGGATAACCCCGGCGCCAACGATATTCCCGGGGCGCTGGTGTTTGCCGGCGTGGGCCAGGGGCGCAACGGAAACAAGGGCGAAACCTGGGCCAGCACTTACTTCAAGGACTTTTCGCCGCGCGTGGGCTTCGCCTGGACGCCTCCGATGCTCGATCACAAGGATGTGATCCGCGGCAGCGGCGGTATTTATTACGGTCCGCTGGTGTACGCCGATTACGGCCAGGGCACGGTGCAGGGATTCGTGGCCAATTCGACGCTCTTCACCGCCGATCCCCTCGACGGCCCGCAGGTGGATGCCGGGCTTCCCGCCGAGCCGACCACCCCCGATCTCGATCCCACGCAGTTGAACGGCCAGGGCGTGGACTATGTGGCCCCGACTTACGGGCGTCCGGCTATGGTGCTGACCTGGACACTCGAAAACCAGTATCAGGTGGCGCGCGACCTGTTTTTCACGCTGGGCTATCTGGGCATGCACTCCACGCGCCTGCATGGCCTCATCGACTATCCCAATGACATGCCGCTCAGCGGCCTGGCTTATGGAACGGCGCTCAACCAGCCGGTCATTTCGAACACGGTGGGCGTGAACATTCCCTACGCCAACTTCTACAACACCTGGGGCACGGGCGTGACCGTGGAACAGGCTCTGCGGCCCTTCCCGCAGTACGGCTACATCAATACCGACAGCTACATTCAAAACGTCGGGCAGTCCACGTACAACGCCATGGAAGCCAAGCTCGAACGGCGCTTCCACAACGGGCTCAACGTGCTCGCCTCCTACACCTTCTCGAAGACGCTCACCGACGCCGACGCCATTCAACCCTACTACAGCACGCTGCAAAGCCAGGGCGGAACACAGAATCCCTACGACCACAAGGCGGAGAAAGCGGTCAGCAACCAGGACATCCCCAACAACTTTGTGGTGAGCTACATCTATGAGCTGCCGGTGGGACGCGGCAAGCAATTTGCGGGCAGCGCGTCGGCGCCGGTGAACGCCGTCATCGGCGGATGGCGCGTAAGCGGCGTGCAGCGCTACCTGAGCGGGCAGCCCATCAGCTTCTTCGGCGCCAACGGCATTCCCGGCTTCGACAACGGCATCCGCCCCAACCGCGTTGCCGGCCAGCCGGCGCGCCGCTCCGGGCCCTTCAACCCCTTCGCGTTCAGCAACACCGGAACGACCGGTTACAACAGCTCCTCCGGCGCCTGCACCACCGGCTACTGGAACTGCGCCGCGTTCAAGGATCCCAATCCGACTCCGGGCGTGAATGTGCCCTATGTCTTCGGCGACATGCCGCGCAACTCCGCGGACATTCGCTCGTTCCCCTTCTACGACGAGGACATCAGCATCAGCAAGATCATTCCCATTCACGAGTCCATCCAGGCCGAGTTCAGCGGGCAGATGTTCGACGCCTTCAACCGGCACGCCTTCAACAAACCCGATTCGGGCGTGCAGGACACGACCTTCGGCCAGGTGAGCAGTACCCTGCTCGGACCCAGAAATGTGCAGTTCATGCTGCGCATCACGTATTGACGAAGCGCAGGGCGTACCCGCGCAGGTCCGGTGCGCCCGGCGCAGCATACATCTGAACCGGCAACGAATGACACCTCTTCAACTCGCGGAGGCACGTGTGAAGTTTTTCATCTGCGCCGCCTCGGCGCTGGCCCTGTGCCAGATGGCCGGCTGCGGCGGAGGCGGATCGGGAACAACCACAACCGGAGGAGGCGGCAACGGATCGGGACCCGACATGGGCACTCTGGCGACGATGAATGATAGCTACGATTACACGCTCACGAACCAGGCGAGCGGACTCGCGCTGGGCGTCGCCGGCCAGAGCCAGGCTGCCGGCGCCGCACTGGCGCAGGATCAGAGTTCTTCATCGACCGATGCGCTGTGGCACTTCATTCCCATGAACAACTCGCAATACAACATTGAAGACATGCTCACCCATCAGTTGATCGGCATCAGCGACGCATCCACCGCGGCCGGCGCCCAGGTCTTGCAGTGGGCCGACAACGGCACCAATGACCATCTGTGGGAGTTTTACCTGCTCAAGGACGGCAACTATCTGCTCAAGAACGTCAACAGCGGGTTGTTCCTCGAAGACGCGAATTCGGGCGCAACCGCTCCGGGCATGATCGACCAGAATGCGCGCGCCACTTCCGGCACGGGCTGCACCTGCCAGGAGTGGACGGTCACCTCGACCGGCAATGCGGCCTATCCCGCGCCGGCCTCGGTCGACGTGTCGTTCGTCGCGCCCGACTCCGACATCATCGGCATCCACGATCCGTCGATGTTGAAGGTGGCCGCGATCTACGAGCTCTTCTCCACGCACGGGCTCATCCACGCTCACACTTCCACTGACCTCATCAACTTTGCCGACGATGGCTACGCACTCTCCGCTTTGCCTTCGTGGACGAACGCATACACGGGCTCGAGCGGCGACCTGTGGGCGCCCGATGCCTCGGCGCGCAACGGCAGCTACTGGCTTTACTTCGCCGCATCCACCTTTGGAAGCACCAACTCCGCCATCGGGCTGGCCGTTAGCTCGACCGGCGCGCCGGGCTCGTTTACTGATTCCGGCGCCGCCGTCTACACCTCGTCCGATTGCGCCGGCGCCAACGCCATCGATCCCGCTTCGGTAGTCGACACCGATGGAAATGCGTGGCTGGTCTTCGGGTCATGGTCCAGCGGCATCCAGATCGTGCCGGTGAACAACACCACCGGC
>DATJRT010000200.1:0-6156 GCA_035504495.1 Occallatibacter sp. | reverse complement strand
GGAACCGGCGCGTTTGCGTCAGCATGCCGCACCGCCGTCTTGTTTTTCCTCGGTCCACGGGCGCGATCGCTAAAGCGCGTCTTCTTGTCCGGCGCCACCGGCTCCAGAGGATTGGCCGGCAGCTGCGAATTGTCCGCGGTCTCTGTCCCGCTGCCGTTGGCGCCGGCGCCGTTTTCCGGCAGCGCACCGGCATTCTCCGTATTGGCGTTGGTCGTGGCCGTCGGCAGAGTTTCGCGCGGAGCCTGGCCAAAACGGATCTTCTCTTTCTTGCCCGGTTTCTCGCTGGCTTCCTCTCTCTTCTTTTCGGCCTTCAATTCCTTTACCGGCGCTTGCGCTGTTTCCTCAGCGCCCCGGTCCACCTTCTCCCGGAAAGTATGCGTGCTCTCGCGGAACCGCGTCCGCTCTACCTTTGGCCTCTTCTTCGGCGAAGGCGGCACGTAAGCGCTGTAGATGGGCTTGGTCTCATTGGGGCTGGCGCCGGTGTCCACGTAGCCAGGAGCGATGTCGATAAAGGCCTCTTCGCGCATTTTGGTCAGGTAGTCGCGGATGGCCGGCTCCATCCGGCTCATGTAGAGAGCCTCTTCCACCTGGTCTTCCACGTTCTTGTACGGTGCGGGCCCACCGGCCGTATGCTGCGTGACCTTGAGAATGATGTAGCCCTGGCGGGTGAGAATGGGATCTGTATACTGCCCGGCCGCGAGCGAAAATGTCTTGTCTTCAAGCACCTTCGGCAACTGGCCCTGGCCCAGCTTGTACTGGCCCAGGTCTCCGCCCTCGCTGGCCGTGGGGCCCTGGCTGAAGCTGCGCGCCAGCTGCGCAAAGTCGCCGCCCGCGTGCAGCCGCGATTCGAGGTCATCGGCCTTTGACTTGGCCTCCGCCACCTTCGCCGGGTCGTCGGCGTTGGCCGCAATCAGAATCTCGCTCAGCCGCTCGCTCTCCGGCTGGGTGAACTCCTGCTTGTGCTGCTCGTAATACTGCTCCGCCTCGCCGGGCGTGAACTGGATGTGCTCGCCGACTTCCTGGCGCATCACTTCCTGGGTGATGACCTGGTTGCGGATATTCTGCTTGAAGTCCTCGAAGGAGACGCCCTGTTCCCTGGCTGCCTTTTCCAGGTCCTCGATCGAATCCAGGTTGTACTGCTTGCGGATTTCGTCCAGCCGCTTCACCAGCTCGGTCTCACCGGTGATGCCCAGCTCCTTGCCCTTGGAAAGCCAGAGTTGCTGATCGATGAGGCTGCGCAGCAGGTCCCTGCGCTCCGCCGCGACCTCCTGCATGGAGTCGCCCCGCTGCCGCGCGTCGTCCTCAAGCTCGCTCAGGGCGCGGTCGTAATCGGAGCTGGTGATGATCTGGTCATTCACCCGGGCGATGATCTGCTCCACCGTCGTACCGCCGTACGGGCTTGCGGGCGGATTCCCCTGGGCGTGCGCCAGAACGGCGGCGGAAAGAAGGAAGCTCCCAATGGCAAAGGCGACGGAGATGGGAAGAGTTTTCTGGGTCATGACCTTGGCGCGGAAGGCGGCCTGAAACGGCTTTCGCTCGCTACCTTCTGCATAGACGCCATTGTAAATGCCAGGGGAGCAGAAAGAAGAGGTACGCGCGGTTTCCTCGCGCGCACCCGGTCTGCCGGGCCCCTCCCGCCAGCCTCAGGCTACGGCAATTTTGGGAGTGCCCGCACCCGTTACCTCGCGCAAAAAAGGACGCAAACGCCTGACCCTCAAGTAACCCCGGCTATCGGAATGCCGCCTCTGCGCGTCCAACAAGGCGGTGCTATACTTTAGCTAAAGATGGCTCTGCCAGGTTCGTAGGGCGGTCTTTTTGGTTCCCAGGCCTTGCCGGAGTCGGGCAAGGCAATATTTTTATCGAGCGGCGATCCCCAACCCGGAGCCGCTTCGGTCGGCTGGGAATCGAGGAGACGCGCAAGACGCCGATCGCAACCGCCATCTGGAGGTTCGGTCTGCTTATGAGCTCCCGCGCGCGCCGCGCACTGTTCGCCGTCCTTGTCTTTTTTTCCGTCTGTGCCCTGGCGGGCCTGGTGCTGCAGCGCAAGGTGGGCGCGCAAACCTCTGAAGACGAGAGCCAGCTCCGCGACAGCCTGAAGACCTTCACGAACGTCTACGCGCTGGTGGAGCAGAACTATGCCGAGCCCATCTCCGGCGACCGCGCCGACGACGCCATCTACGACGGCGCCATCCCCGGCATGCTGCAGGTGCTCGATCCCCACTCCCATTTCTACGATCCCAAGGCCTACGCCCGCCTGCGCGAGGATCAGCGCGGCCATTACTACGGCGTGGGCATGGTGATCCAGGAGCAGAACAACAAGGTCTACGTGCTTACGCCTTACGAGGACACGCCTTCCTATCGCGCAGGTATCCATCCCGGCGATGTCATCGCGGCGGTAGACGGCAAGAGCACCGATGGCTGGTCTTCCGACCAGGTGGCCAAAGCGCTCAAAGGCCCCAAGGGCACGCACGTGCAGGTGACCATGATCCGCTATGGCCAGCCCAAGCCGCTGGTCTTCGATCTCACCCGCGACGAGATTCCCCATCCTTCCATCGATCTCAAGTACGAGATTCGTCCCGGCGTGGGCTACATTCACCTCACCCAGTTCCAGGAGACCACCGGGCAGGAGATGGAAGACGCCATCAACGGCTTCGGCAACCTGAAGGGGCTTGTGCTTGACCTGCGCGAGAACCCCGGCGGCCTGCTCAGTCAGGCGGTGGATGTCTGCGACCACCTGCTGGCCAAGGGGCAGACCATCGTCTCCCAGCGCGGCCGCGCCTACCCTGACCAAAACTACACCGCGACCCACGGCAACGACGGCAAAACCTTTCCCATCGTCGTCCTGGTGAACCGCGACACCGCTTCCGCGGCCGAGATCGTCTCCGGCGCGCTGCAGGATCACGATCGCGCGCTGATCGTGGGTGAAACCACCTTCGGCAAGGGCCTGGTGCAGACCGTCTACAACCTGAGCGACAACACCGGTCTCGCGCTCACCACCTACCACTACTACACGCCCTCCGGCCGGCTGATCCAGCGCAACTACCAGGGCATGTCGCTTTATGACTATTACAACCATGCCGGCGCGCTGCCCGCCGACCCGAGCAACCGCGAAGTGAAGCTCACGGACTCCGGCCGCACCGTCTACGGCGGCGGCGGCATTACGCCGGACGAGAAAATCGAGCCGCCCAAGAGCAACCACTTCCAGGACGAACTGCTCGACCGCAGCGCCTTTTTCCACTTCGCGCCCGTTTACGTCTCCGACCACACTGTCGACAAGAACTTTCAGGTGGACGATGCCGTGATCGCGGATTTCGAGAAATTTCTCACCAGCCAGAGCATCGAGTGGTCCAATGCCGATATCGACGGCGTGAAAGACTGGATCAAAACCAACATCAAGAAAGAAGTCGTCACCATCGAGTTCGGGCAGTTGCAGGGTCTGCGCGTGATGGCCGACTGGGATCCGATGATCCAGAAGGCGCTCACCTATCTGCCGGAGGCGCAGGCGCTCGAAGACAACGCCAAGAAGGTGGACGAAGAAAAGGCCGAGGCGCGCAATCCGAACGCCGGCAGCAGCGTTCAGTAATCGATCGCTCCCTCTGAGACACCCAAGGCCGTCCCTCGCGGACGGCCTTTTTGCTTGCATCTGCGCTCACGGCTCGTCGTTGTAAATCCCCACCTCCACTGGGCCGCCTTCCACCTGCCGCGCGCGAAACATCCCCGGCGTGTTGAAGCTCCACGCCATCTGCCCGTCCGGAGTAATTGCAATCACGCCGCCGTCGCCGTGAATCGCCGGCAATTGCTTGTGGATGATCTCATTCACGGCGTCGCTGAGCTTCATGCCTTCATACTCCACCAGCGCGCAGATGTCGCGCGCCACCGTGAGCCGGATGAAATATTCGCCCGAGCCGGTGGCCGAAACCGCGCAGGAATGATTCGAGGCGTAGGTGCCGGCGCCGATGATGGGCGAGTCGCCTACGCGGCCCGGCATCTTGCCCTGCATGCCGCCGGTTGAAGTGCCCGCCGCAATGTTGCCGTTCACGTCGAGCGCCACCGCGCCCACGGTTCCATAGTTGCCCTGGCCCGGGGTCTCGTCGTAGACGGCTACCGGCTCGATTGCGCCCGGCGGCGGCGCACCGGCCGGCCGCGGAGGAACGGGCTTGCCCTCTTTCTGGAGCTGCTTCACCAGCGAGTCCCAGCGGCTTTCTGTAAAGAAGAAGCTCGGGTCCACCTGCTCCAGCCCCGCCTGCGCGCTGAACGCGTCCGCGCCCGGCCCCACCAGCATCACGTGCGGCGTCTTCTCCATCACCGCCCGCGCCAGACTGATGGGGTGCCGTGTGCGCGTCACATCGGCAGCTGCTCCCGCCCGCTCGGTGGCGCCGTCCATGATGGCCGCGTCCATTTCATTCTTGCCCTGCTCGGTAAACACCGCGCCGCGCCCCGCATTGAAGTGCGGATCGTCTTCCATCACGCGGATCGCCGCCTCCACGGCGTCCATCGACGAACCGCCCCTTGCGAGCACCGCCGTTCCCGCTGCAAGCGCCTGCTTGAGCGCCGCGCGGTAAGCGGCCTCACCCGCAGGCCCTAGCTTGGCGCGCTCGATCACGCCCGCGCCGCCGTGGATCTCCATCGCCCAATGTCCCTGCGTCTTTGCCTGCTGCGCCTGCGCCGCCGTCACTGCGGTCGACACCGCACTCAAAGCAATCAACGTGGCCACAATCCCTCTCTTCGCTCCTCGCACACGCTCCCTCCTCGCCCTACCATGGTAATGCTATTCTCCGCCGTCCCATATCATCGGCTATCATCGGCTGGTCGCCTCGAGTTCGTCCACCGCGCGGATGCGACCTTTGCCGCCAGCGCAGGTCCAAACCAGCAGGCCTTCCGGCCCATTGAATGCTCAAGCCTCACCTGCCAACCCGATGGCTTCTCATCGCGCTGCTCGCGCCCCTGCTCGCGCCCGCGCAGCCGCCTGCGCAGCCAATGTCCAATGCCCCGCTTCCGGATATCCGCGAGCTCATGCGCCAGGTGGTCCAGCACCAGAGAGAGCTCGAGAAAGTACGCGAGAATTACACCTTCAACTCCGTCCAGAGCGTCGAGGACATCGACGCGAGCGGCAAGGTGACCAAAACCGAGACCGAGGAGTACAACGACTTTTTCGTCAACGGCCACATCATCGAGCGCATGGTGAAGAAGAATGGCCAGCCGCTCACCGCGAGCGAAGAGCAGAAGGAAACCGATCGCGTGACCAAGCTGATCGGGAAGGCCGAGAAGACGCCGCCGAATCAGCCTCTCGAAGGCCAGGAGGTGAGCGTGAGCCGGCTCCTCGACATCATGGACGTGCGCAATCCGCGCCGTGCAATCTTCCGCGGCCGGCCGACCATCCTGTTCGACTTCGTCGGCCGCAAGGACGCCAAGACCCACGGCCTCGTCGAAGACGCCTCGAAGAAGCTCGAGGGCACCATCTGGATTGACGAAGCCGACCGCGAGGTTGCCCATCTCGAGGTCCGCTTCGACGACAACTTCCGCATCGCCGGCGGGCTGTTTGCCAGCGTCGAGAAAGGTTCGAATTTTGAGTTCGATCAGGCGCCCGTGGAAAGCGCCGCGGGAAGCGGCCTGTGGCTGCCCACCGGGGGTGAGGCCAACATGCAGGCCCGGGTGCTTCTGCTCAAGAATTTGCGCCAGCGCGTCACCGAGCGCGACTTCGATTTCCAGCACTTCGGCGTGGAGACACAACAATCGAAGGATGCCAAGGCGGTCGTTCCCCACTGACCCCGCGGCCGCTCGCAACATCGTACGCGGCTTTTGCAACATTTCATTTCAAACGGACGTGGCCTTCAGCCCGCCGTAGAGAGCATGGGCCATCAGGCCCCTCAAATCCGCAATCAAATTCAGAGGACCCCGGACGCGAACGCTGGGCAACCGCTCCCGGAGAGAGCGCGGAAAATAGCCCAGGACGAAGTCCTGGGAAAACCGCATTCAGAGGACCCCGGCCGCGAAGGCCGCGCAACCGCTCCCGGAGGGAGCGCGGAAATTAGCCCAGGACGAAGTCCTGGGAAAACGAAGCAAACCGGCCCCAAGCCCCGTAGGGGCGACGGAACCAGGCCAAAGTCCCGTTTGCAGATCATTTCCCCTCGTTGTCGCATAATCACATTGCGAGGG
>DATJRT010000199.1:0-6173 GCA_035504495.1 Occallatibacter sp. | reverse complement strand
CCTTTCATCGAACCCAAGGAAATTGACTGGCGCAGCGCGGTGGCGCTGGCCCTTGCCGCGTGCGTGCCGCTGCTTCTCGCCGGCAGCATCGTGGTGGTGCCCAGCGGCATGGGCGGCGTGCGCATCAGCCAGATCAGCGGCACGCTCCCGGGGACGCTCTACCCCGGCGTGCACTTCATCGCGCCGCTGGTCGATAGCGTGCAGACCTACGATCTGCGCGACCACCTCTTCACCACCGGCACGCTCGACGAGAGCGGAAAAAAGCTGGAGCCGAACACGGGCCTGAACGTGCAGTCGAAAGAAGGCCTCAACATCGGGCTGGGCATCACGGTGCGCTACCGGCTCGATCCCAACAAGCTCGCCAGCGTGCAGGCGCATCTGCCGCAGCCCGCAGACAAGGAACTGGTGCCTCCGGTGGTGGCTAGCACCTGGCGCGATCTGGCGCCCGAGTACACGGTGCGGGAGATCTTTTCCACCAAGCGCGAAGAAGTGCGCGCGCGCGCCGCGGGCGTGATCACCAAAAAGCTGGCCGCGGACGGCTTCGTGGTGGAAGAGGTGATGCTCTCTGACATCCAGCTTCCGCCCGAGTACGCGCAGGGGCTCGAAGGCCTTCTGCTCAAGGAGCAGCAGGACGACCAGATGGCCGTCGATACCGACATCCAGCAGAAGCAGGTGAAAATTGCCGAGCTTCAAGCCGAGGCCGATGCCGCACAGAAGGTAAAGGAAGCCGAGGGCGATGCTCAATCGAAGGTGGTTGAAGCCAAGGGCGAAGCGGACGCGATGCAGTACACGCTGCCGCTCAAGGAAAAGCAGATTGAGCAGAGCAAGCTGGAAGCGGAAGTGCGCAAGGAGGCGACCATTGAAAACGCGGAGGCCGACGCGCAAGCCAAGGTGATCGACAGCAAAGCCGAGCTTGAGCGGCGCAATCTGCTGGCGGATGCCGAAGCCAACCGCATCAGGGTGGTGGCCGCAGCCAACGCGGTGCGCATGGCCAGCGAAGCCGATCTCCTCAACAAATCGCCGCTGCTCATCAACAAGATCGTGGCGGAGAAACTCTCTGACAAGATCCAGGTGGTGATGGTGCCCTCGGACGGAAAGTTCTTCTTTGCCAGCGACGTCTTCAAGGGCATCGGCGCCAATCCGGTAGTGAAACAGGAAATGGACGGTCAAGATCAGCCTGACCAGCCTGACCAGCCCGCGCCGGCTCCCGGTGGGCAGCAGTGAGAAGAAACGCCGGCAACCTCTCAGGCGCTTCCCGGCCGTTGAACCTGGCGGCCGGAAAGCCGAGAGGCCGGACGGGTCGCCGATGCTGGAGAGCAAAATGGATACTGCGCACAACAAGCTGATCTTCGCCGGAATCTTCGCTTTGGCGGCAGCAGCGGTCTCAGCGCAAGCCGCCGCCGCGCAGGATGGCTGGAGGACCTATCGCAGCCCGGATTTCGGATTCCGGATCGGCTACCCGCGCAACCTGTCGTTTTATCCGGGCGGACCGCTGCCTCCGCGAGAGCAGCACTCCATGATTCCCATCTGCGATGAGACGACGATCGCCTGCTTCATTTACAACCGGCAGGCATTCGATCACACGGTGATTCAGGCCCTCGGCGTTGCGGTGAACGTGCTCCTCGATGAAACCAGCGAGGCCGATTGTGATGACATCGATGGCCGTCCGGAAAAGACAATATTCCTCAACGGGAGGACTTTTCATTTTGCCGATTCGGGAGGCGCGGCAGCCGGCAGCTCGGAGGGCGGCCGCTATTACCGGACGCTTTACGATCATGTCTGCTTCGAAATATCGGCAGTGACAGCGCAATCCGATGTGGGCGAAGCGCAATATGCGGAATACGGCTTGCGGCCGCTCAATGAGAAGGCCCCGCGTCGGATCCACGACGAAATGGATCGCATGGTGCGCTCCTTCTCGTTCATCGGACCGGTAAGAGGCGGGGCCGGCTGGTCTCTGTTCACGGGCTCCCCTTGCGGCGAGAAGTTCGAGGTTCCGCAAAATACCTCTGTCGAGCGAATTAACCCTTCCTCCCCCAATTTCTTTAATTCATTGGGCCTCTCCTGCCTGGATCGATTTACCTACGACAGCCGCCAGTACGCGGTAGCGGCGAAGGAAGGCCTGTCGAGCCCGGACGCGATGAATGCGTGGCTCGATTCTTCAGGATTTCCACGGCTCGATGAGATGCAGTGGATCGCGGATAGCCCTTCAGCCACGAAATACCGGAACGCGGAGATGGCCTACGTCCTTCATCGCGGCGCCCTCTTCCTCATCACGGCGACGGATCCCGAAGGCAGCCCCGTGCCCTTCGACCGGGACGGAGTCATTCAGCATCTCCTAAGCAGCTTCCGTGTGCGGTGAGCCCGGATGTGCGCTCCAGCCATGCCCGGTCTCTGCGCTCGAAAGCCATGCGGCAGTGCGCCAGGCGATATAATCCGCGCAAACGCAAAATGCGCTGGGAAAGGAAGACCATGAGACGGCTCGGTCTGATTGCGGCTATGGCAGCTCTCCTTGGGCTGGCAGCCGGCGCTGCGCCGGGCCCCTGGGATCAGCCGGCCGCGGCCCTCGCCGGCCGCATCGCCGACATCCTGGGTCCGGGCCAGGCGCGCTTGACCATTCGCAATCTTTCTTCGATTCCGGACGATGCCGTTCCCGCAATTCTTCGCGCGCTTGAGCAGGACCTGCGCGCGCGCGGCGTCACCGTCTCCGGCGCCGATAGCGCCAATGCGGTACGCGTGACTCTGAGCGAGAATGCGCGCAACCGGCTTTGGGTGGCTGAGGTGAGTGAAGGAGATGACACGCAGGTGGCCATGGTGAGAGTCGCCGCCGACCAGGCGCAGCCGCCGCCTCCCGCCGGAGAGTTGCTGCTGCGCAGCGAGCTGGTGACCACCGGACAGGAGCCGGTGCTGGCTGCACTCAATAGTGCGAACAGCCTGGTCATGCTGGAGCCTGGAGCGATCGTGATCGATGCGCGCGCCCCGCAAGGATGGCAGGAGCAGAAGCGCGTGAGCCTGGATGGCCAGACGCCGATTGCGCGCGATCCGCGCGGGATTCTCATGCCGTCGGCCGATGGTGCGGGATTCGAGGCCTGGCTGCCCGGTGCGCATTGCACGGGCAGCGTTTCGCAAGCGGATGCGGGTTTGAATTGGAGCGTGGAATGCAGCCTGAGCGACGATCCCTGGCCGCTGGCGTCGGCAATCATGCCGCAATCTCCGCCGCAGGCGGGATCTGCCGCCATGGCGGAAAACGCGCCCTTAGCCCTCAAGGCTTTTTACAATGCCGCGCGCAATTACTTCACCGGCGTGGTTTCGCCCGGCGTCGGCGTTGATCTGCCGGCATTCTATTCCGCTGCCCTTATTCCGCGCGCCGCAGGCAATGGAGCGCTTCTGCTTGACGGCATCGATGGCAAGGTGGAGCTGGCCGAAAATGGATCGCTCGGGGCCGTGGCCGGCGCGCGCGACTGGGGCAGTGACCTGGCCGTGCTCCGCTCCGGATGCGGCACGGGAACGCAGATTCTCGCGTCGGGTTCAGGTGAGGCCGTAAGCGACAGCCTGCGCGCGTTCGAGCTGCCTGCGCTCGAAGCCGTTCCCGTGAGCCCGCCGCTGGCCATGGACGGGACCGTCACCGCAGTCTGGTCCGCGCCCGACTTTAAGAGCGTGTACGCCGCCGTGCGCACGCCCAAAAACCAATTCGAGGTGGTGCGTGTTTCGGCGCTGTGCAATTAGTTTTTTCCTGGTTTTGCTTGGCGCCTGCGCCTGGGCAAGAACGCGCCCCCACTACGGCGGCACGCTGCGCGTGGAGATTACAGGCGACGGATTCACTTCGCCCGACGCAACCGTCCTTCATCTTCTGCTCGACGGGCTTACGCGCTCCGACGCAGAAGGAAACCTTTATCCCGCGCTGGCGACCGATTGGAAATCGGAGGATGACGGCCATCGCTGGGAGTTTTCGCTCCGGCCGGGCGCGCAATTTCATAACGGCGTCCCGCTCACCGCCGATCGCGTTGTCGCCTCGCTGAATCTCGCCTGCAACGGGAACTGCCCCTGGACCACCGTCCATGCGGTTGGCTCATCCGTGGTCTTCGTTGGCGACTCGCCCATGCCGAACTTGCCCTGGCTGCTGGCGGAGAAGCAGTTTCTCATCTCTCTCGCGGATGCGGGCGACGGCAAAGCGCCCTCCTGCTGCATCGGCACGGGACCGTACCAGTTGGCCGCGCCATCGGGCCCGCAACTGGTCGAGCTGACCGCGAATGACAGCTACTGGGGCGGACGGCCGTATGCCGACAGAATCGAAGTGGCCACGGGAAAACCCATTCGCGACCAGTGGCTCGATTTGAGCCTGGGACGAGCCGACGTCGTCGAAGTTCCGCCAGAGGATCTGCGCCAGGCCCAGCAACAGCGGCTCACTCTCGTCGATTCGCCGGCGGCGGAACTGCTCGCGCTCCAGATTGGCGAGACCGGCGCGCTTGCCAATCCCATGCTCCGCGCCTCCATTGCGGAAGCCGTCGATCGCAGCGCGTTGTTCAATGTGATCTTTCAAAAGCAGGGCGAAATCACGGCCAGCCTTCTGCCGCAGGAGCTCAGCGGCTATTCTTTCCTCTTCCCCACCGACCGCGATTTGAACAAGGCGCATGCGCTGCGCGGCGGCCTCGCGTGCCCTCCGCTCACCCTCAGCTTTGACGGCGACGGCGCCATGCAACTGGCTGCGCAGCGCATCGCCTTGAATCTGCGCGAAGCGGGCTTTGATGTGCAGCCGGCTGCCCGCAAAGCGCCCCAGCAGGCAGACCTCGCGCTGCGCCTTCTTCCCCTTCACAGCTCCGATCCGGGAGCCGCGATGGAAATCCTGCTGCACGCGGCGGGAGAACAGGCGCCGGTTGCGGACCACTCTCCGCTTGCGCTCTATCGTGCCGAGCGCGACTTTCTCGCGCGCAGCACGCTCGTTCCCCTGCTCGATCTTCCGCGCGCGTACGCTATTGGCCCCCGCGTGCGCGATTTCGAGCTGCTCGCCGACGGCACGCCCGATCTGGCTTCCGCGTCGCTTGAGGACGCGCCATGAGCCTGCGCCAGAAGCTTCTGCTCCTCTTCTCGCTCACCGTGGCTGCCGCCGTGGCTGCGGTGGCGTGGACGGTGCTGGTGCGGATCCGGCACGTCTTCGAGCAGCGCGATCAGGAAGAGACGGCACTGTTCGTCAGCCAGTTCCAGCGCGAATTTCAGCATCGCTCCGCGGAAGTGGCCGCCGCCGTAGACCGGCTTGCGGCCGGCGACAGCGCGCGCGCCATGGCGCTCGAGCTGGCGCAGACCGGCGACGCTTCGCCCTATCTCACTGAATCCGCGACCATGGCGCAGGATGCGCAGCTTGATTTTCTTGAGATTGTCGGCCCGGACGGCAACGTGGTCAGCTCCGCGCAGTGGCCGGCGCGGTTCGGCTATCCTGAGCCCGCGGCGCAGAACGCGGCCCAGGACCCGTTCTTGAAACGGGAAGAATTGCCCGATGGCTCGACCGCCCTGGGACTCTTCGCCGTTCGCGCAGTTCGCGGATCGGACGCCCAGGTCAAGCTCGTCGGCGGCGAGCGGCTCGATGAAAGTTTCCTCGCCAATTTGCCGGTTGCGCCGGGTATGACAGTCGGGCTCTACAGCGACGCTTCGACGACTTCCATTGCGGGCGCGACGCCCGGAGCTGACGCGGCGTCGGGCGCATTCAATCCGGCCCGGCTCGTTGGCGCGAATAGTTCGCTCCAGGGCGCCGTGCATTACGAAAGCCTGATTGACGCTGCGCTCAAGTCCGGAGCGGAGACAAACGGGATCGTGGATCCGACGGGCAGGCGCGAAGACAGCCTGAACGCAACCGCCATTCCGCTCAGAGGCGCATCCGGCCAGGTTTTGGCTGTGCTCGTCGTCGCTCTTTCGCGCGCCGGCATGGTCGAGGCGCAGCAGCATATTCGCCAGATCGCTTATGGCGTGGCCGCCGGCGGCATCCTGCTCGCCATCGTCTTCAGCCTCTGGATCGCGGCGCGGTTCTCGCGGCCCATCGAGCAGTTGGCGCGCGCCGCCGGAGAAGTGGCAGCCGGCAACTGGGATGTGCGCGTGCGCGAGCGCGGACGCGACGAGGTAAGCGTGCTCGCGCGCAGCTTCAATCACATGACCGCGCAGCTCACCGATCAGCGCGAACGGCTCAT
>DATJRT010000198.1:0-11061 GCA_035504495.1 Occallatibacter sp. | reverse complement strand
CGGCGCCGAGCATGAACTTGCCAGGCTCGACGAGCGCCGCGGCGACCTCGCCTCCGCCGATCGCATGTATGCCACCGCGCTCGCCGCCTTCGAGCAGGCGCGCAGCCAGCTCAAGAAGGAAGACTCCAAGCTTCCCTTCCTCGCCAACGCCGAGCCCATCTACGACGACTACATCCATCTCCTCGTCAGGCAGGGCCGCGCCGGCCAGGCTCTCGCCGTAGCCGATCACAGCCGCGCGCGCACCCTCGCCGCAGGCCTCGGCCTCGCCATCCCCGCGCAGCCCGTCGCTCTCGATGCCGGCCGCATCGCGCAGAAGGCCCGCGCCACGCTGCTCTTCTACTGGCTCGGGCAAGCGCAATCCTATCTCTGGGCCATCACCCCCCTAAAAACCACGCTCTTCCCGCTGCCGCCCTCCGCGGAAATCGCGCAGACCGCAGCGCGCTACCGCGATGCCCTGCTCGGCCCCGACGATCCGCTCGATTCCGCCAACCCCGACGGCCAGGCTCTCTATCGCATCCTCGTTGCGCCCGCCGCACCGCTCATCACACCCGGCTCGAACGTCGTCATCCTCGCCGACGGCGCGCTCAGCCAGTTGAACTTTGAAACCCTCCTTGTCCCCGCGCCCCACTTGCACTATTGGATCGAAGACGCCACCGTGATCTCCGCGCCCTCGCTCACCATGCTCGCCTCCGCCAAGCCTTCCGCGGCCGGCGGACGTAGGCTGCTGCTGCTCGGCGACGCCGTCTCGCCCGATCCCGACTATCCCGCGCTGCCCCAGGCGGCCGTCGAAATGCATGAGATCGAGCGCCACTTCCCCGCGCAGGACGAAACCGTCTTCGCCGGTCAGGGCGCCAGTCCCGGCGCGTACGCTGCCAGCGCGCCCCAGCAGTTCGCCTACATTCACTTCGTGGCCCACGGCGTGGCCAGCCTCACCGATCCCCTCGATTCCGCCATCATTCTCTCGCGCTCCGCCGCCGACGGCGACTCCTTCAAGCTCTACGCCCGCGCCATCATCCGGCATCCCCTCCACGCGCGTCTCGTCACCATCTCCTCCTGCTACGGCGGCGGCACGCGCGCTTACGCGGGCGAAGGCCTCGTCGGTCTCTCCTGGGCCTTTCTCCGCGCCGGCGCGCACAACGTGATCGGCGCCCTCTGGGAAGTAAGCGACGACTCCACCCCCGCGCTCATGGACTCGCTCTATGCCGGCCTCGAACAGGGCCTGCCGCCCAGCGCCGCGCTGCGCCGGGCCAAGCTCGCCCTTCTGCACGGCCGGGGCGCTTATCGCGATCCCTTCTTCTGGGCGCCCTTCCAGCTCTACACCGGGATGTGAACTCTAACCCCTGCTCTCTGTTCTCTGTTCTCTGTTCCCTGCTCTCTGTTCCCTGCTCTCTGTTCCCTGTTCCCTGCTCTCTGTTCCCTGTTCTCTGTTCTCTGTTCCCTGATCCCTGACACCTGACCCCTGCTTCTCCCATCCCCGCTGCGATAATGGCAAATGAAAGCGCCGTCGCTCGAGCCGGCGCGTTCCGGGGGAGGCCTGGGACAATGCGGGTCGTCGCGCTCATTGCCGGCATTGCCTGCCTCTTCACCGTCCTTCTGGACGCCTTTCAGACCATCATCCTGCCCCGCCGCGCCACCGGCCGCTTTCGCATCACGCGCATCTTTTACATCCTCACCTGGCGTCCCTGGAGGTTTTTCGCGCGCCGCATCCGCCATCCGCGCCGGCGCGAGACCTTCTTAAGCTACTACGGCCCGCTTTCTCTCATTCTCTTGCTCATGGTCTGGGCCGCGTCCATGGTCGCGGGTTTTGCGCTCATCTACTTTGCCCTCGGCAGTCCCTTCAACGACGCTACCGCGGCGCACGCCGGCTTCCGCTCCGACCTCTACGTAAGCGGCACCACCATCTTCACCCTCGGCCTGGGCGACATTGTCCCGCACAGCGCCTGGTCGCGCGCCATCGTCATTCTCGAGTCCGGCACCGGCCTTGGTTTTCTCGCCATCGTGATGGGCTATTTCCCCGTGCTCTACAGCGCCTTTTCCCGCCGCGAGGTAAGCATCTCCCTTCTCGACGCGCGCGCCGGCTCGCCGCCCACAGCAGCCGAGCTCATGCGCCGCCACTCCTATCCCGGCGCCGATCAGGCGCTCAGCCTGCTGCTTGTCGAGTGGGAACGCTGGTCCGCTGAGCTGCTTGAAAGCCACATCTCCTATCCGCTGCTCTGTTACTTCCGCTCCCAGCACGGCAACCAGAGCTGGCTGAGCGCGCTCACGGCCATCCTCGACGCTTCGGCGCTCATCATCGCCGGCGTGGGCGGCCAGGAGGCGCGCCAGGCCCAACTCACCTTCGCCATGGCCCGCCACGCCCTGGTCGACCTGGCGCAGATCCTTTCGCGCAAGCCGGTGGCCGGCGCGCCCAACCGCCTTCCGCCCGAAAGCTCTGCGCAGCTCTATGACCTGCTCTGCCGGAGCGGGGTCAATGTCTGCCGCGATGCTCACTCCGTGGAGCGGCTGCGCGAGATGCGCGAACTCTACGAAGGCTACGCTGAAGCTCTCGCGCGCTACCTGAACATGCCGCTGCCGCCGTGGATGCCCGACCATCCCTATAAAGACAACTGGCTCGCCGTGGCCCGCGTCCGCGAGCAAACGGAGGCAACCGCATCCGTTCCCGAGGCTGCGCCCCAGCCCGAGCAAGCGCGGGCAGCCGGCCTCTTCGATCATCCCCACAACTTCTGAGGCTCTCGCGCATGTGCTGCCACAGCGCGGCGCACTTCTGCGCCATCGCCATCAGAGAATTCTCACCTTCTGTCTAATTCCGGGAATGGTTCCATTCCTGCCCCCGCGCCCACGGGAATCTCGCCTGCAGACCGCTCGATCTTCCTGATTCTGATTCACGATTTCCATAGAGCTTTACATCCCTCGCCGAGCCGCGCCTCGGCGCCTGTGCATCCATGCCGCACGCCGCGCAGAAACCGCCGGCTCCGGAAATTCAAGCGGGGCCGCCCGCTCGAGGTTTGCTCTCATGCAACTTGTTCCAGGCCCCTCCAGATCGAAACCGATCACCGCTCCTTCCTTGCCCGCGCGCGTCCTGCCCGCGCGCGCACTGCCGGCTGCCGCCTCCCCGCTGCGCCTCGTCAGTCCCGCCGCCAGCGCGTGGTCGGTCTCGCGCGGCAAGCGGTTTTTCGATATGGCTTTCTCTCTCGCCGTGCTTGTCGTATGCGCCCTGCCCATGCTTTTCATCGCGCTTGGCATCCGCATCACCTCGCCGGGCCCCGCTCTGTTTGCGCAAAAGCGCATGGGCCGCAGGGGCAAACTTTTTTCGGTATACAAGTTCCGCAGCATGGATTGGCATTCCCCCGTTTCCGCGATCGGCCTGACGCGGAAGGGCGATTGCCGCGTCACCCCCTTGGGGCGTTGGCTGCGCCGGCTCAAGCTCGATGAACTGCCGCAGTTCCTCAACGTTCTCCGTGGCCAGATGAGCGTCGTGGGCCCCCGGCCTAAGCTGCCCAGGTATCACGCCATCGTCAACATGCCTTACCGGCCGGGAATTACCGGAGCAGCCACGCTCGCCTTTCGCCGCGAAGAGGAAATTCTTGGCCGCGTGCACCCGGCGCAGGTGGAGGACTTCTATCTTCGCCACATCAAGCCCATCAAGGCGCGCATCGATGCTCGCTACATGAGCCGCGCCACGCTGTGGAGCGATCTCCGCATCGTTGCCGCCACGGCCCTGGCCTGCGTCGCGCCCCCGCGCGAGTCTTCTCTGCCGCGCGCGCACTCCGCCCCGTCGTCCGGTCTTGAGGCGCTGCCCATGGCCGAGAGCGCGGCCGGCGAGCCAATGGGCCAGTCAAATTGAGAGCAGAGTTTCCGAAGTGGCAAGGCATCCGCATCGCGCCCGAACGCGCCCGGCGCTACGCGTACCTGCCGAATGTCTCCATCTGTTCCGCGCTGTACTCGCGCCGTTCCACCGGCGAAGAGAGCACGGTCGAGGTCGAGGTCGCGCCCAGCGGCGACAGCCGGTCGATCAGCGATTCCAGGTGCTTGATCGAAACCACGTCTGCCTCGATGATGAACGACTCGTCGCCGGTGATGCGATGACAGCGGCGAATCTCGCTCATGTTCTTGATCGCCTTCACCGCGCGGCTCACCTGCAGGTCGCCGCCCGGTATCGTCAACCGCACCAGGATGCGAATGGGAGCGCCCAGCTTGGCCATGTTCAGGGACGCGTGATAGCCGGTAATTACGCCCGCCTCCTCCAGCCGCCGCACCCTCTCCGCCACGGCCGGCGTCGAGAGGCCCACCTTTCTGCCCAGCTCGGCAAACGTCTGCCGCGCGTTCTGCTGCAGATACTCCAGGAGCTTCCAGGCGATTCCATCCAGTTCGACCACATTCGGACGAGTACGGTGCGTCATTTGACCCCATTCCTTAAGTCATTTTCTTCTTTAGCTTAATCTCCTCGGGACTAGGTATCTGTTGCAACACATCGTTAAGTGAGGATATGGAGGCGGGATTGGTGGATGCGCTAGACCTTTTCGGGTTTCGGTTTGGGCTTGAAGAGCGAGTCCACAGCCTTCTGCGGATCGCGGATAATGAGCCGTTCTTCTTTTGGTCCGCGCTTAAGCTTCGGCTTACGTACTGTTTGCTTCTTCGTCTTCATAGGGTAGTATTATCTCCTCGGTTTCTTGGATGGGGTATGCCCCAGCCGGGGATCGGACCCGGACGCCGCGAATGGGCACGCGATTGCAAATCGCGCCTGTCTGCCAGTTCCAGCACTGGGGCAAAAGGTAGTGCGGGCGGAGGGGATCGGACCCCCATCCTGCCGATTCAAAGTCGGCTGCTCTGCCAAGTTGAGCTACGCCCGCATTGTGAGGGCATTCTTGGGATCGGACCCCGGAATGCCCTCAACTCCCGCGCTCTAAATCCCTCCTCCGTCAGGCTAAAACGGAATTTGGTCGTCGGTAATTTCTGGCTCTGGTCGCTTCCAGCTATAAAAGACCTTCCCATCCTCTTCCTTCTCGCGGATAATCTCGGGCGGATCGGCGTCTGCCAGGCGACTGAGAGTTTTGTAAATCGAAGCCATTGGTACGCTGAGCGAGGAGAAATCGAAGCCCTTTTCTTCGAGCTTGTCCTTGATTTCCGTCGGCGACATCCAGCTCTCAGAGTGCTCCAGAACCCATCGAATCGCATTCGTGATTCCCAATGCAGCGAGGTTCGTTCCGCCAGCAATCCCAGCCAGAGGAGCGAGGTGACTGAGGATATCGTTCAGATGATCGATTTGAGTCTTCACTTCGCTGAGTTCCGCTTCGAGGGATGAACGACGATCAAGAAGCACCACTCTCTTCTGGTACAGCGTCGCCCACGCCGTATCGTATTCGGTTTCAAAAGACATGAATCGAGGCTATACATGAGCACAGACAATTGCAAGGAAAAAGATGAAATCCAGAAGTCATCGCCTGTAGACATAACATGGTCTAAGCTTATCGTCGACGCTGAACATGAAATCGACGCCTGCAAAGACAAAATTTCAAAGCTTCGTAAATCTATTGGTTTCTTCAGAAAACAGGAATCTTTAGGACTTGAATTCCCAAGACTCGGCAATAAGACGTGAGTTTTATCTTGATATTTGCTGAAACTCCTTGTACTATTAACACATGACAAAGAACAAGTCGATCATGCTAGAAGCGATGCGAAATGCGGCGGTTGATGAGGCCAAAGCTGTGATGTTTTTGGAGAATCAGCGGTGGGGTAATGAACCACACTGCCCGAACTGCGGAGCGGCTGACGTGTACCGCATGATGAGCGGCGAGCAGCGGAACAAGGATTACCGCTGGCGCTGCAAGGGGTGCAAGAGGATGTACAGCGTTCGCACGAAGAGCGTGCTTGAAGAGACGCGGCTTCCCTTGCGCGTGTGGGTTTACGCGATCTGGAAGGCAGCGTCCAGCAAGAAAGGCATCAGCGCCCTTCAGCTTTCGCGGGAGATGGAGATTACGCACAAGTCGGCGCTGTTCGTGCTGCGCCGTCTGCGTCACGGTCTGCAAGAGGAGTCCGAAACAAAGCTAACCGGCACCGTTGAGGTTGATGAAGTTTACATTGGTGGTCGCCCTCGCTATCGCCGCACTGGAATCACGGGACGTGGAACGGAAAAGACTCCTGTTCTCGGCATGGTACAGCGCGGAGGCGATGTGCGCTTTCACATGATGGAGCGGCTGACGATGGATCGAATCGCAAGTGCATTAGCAGTGAATGCAGATCAGACTTGCCGCGTCATCACGGATGAGTACGGCATTTACAAGACTCCGGGGAAGTACTTCGCAGGTGGTCACGAAACCGTTGCGCACAGCCACGAAGAGTTTGTGCGTCCCGGCACGGATGTTCACACCAACACCATCGAGGGCGTCTTCTCGCTTCTACAGCGCGGCGTGATGGGGACATTCCACAGCGTCAGCCGCAAACACTTGCCGAACTATCTGAATGAGTTTCAGTTCCGCTGGAACACGCGCAAGCTGGACGATGGGGAGCGCGTGAGCCGAGTAGTGAAGGCGCTTGACGGCAAACGGCTGGAATACCGGGAATCGGTGGACAATCCGCCTTACCTGAATTCGGACGGTCACAATGGGTGACTTAACAAAGTTGTTTCAACAGGTGCCTAGTCCCGAATCTCCTTAGGTTCAGACGCGCCCAATCCTTTCAAATCCTCTTCAATCGCCCAAATTTCCGTCCTATGCTCGTTGCGTTGGCCCATCGGGCCGCCGGAAGCGCGTTCTCGTTCTCCCTGCGCGCTTCCGGCATCAGGAGGTATCGGCATGAGCGCTTCCCCTCGCTCCGCCTTCGCCGACCCGGCCGCAGCGGAAACCGATTTTCTGCCCCTCAAGGGAACCGATCACATCGAGTTCTACGTCGGCAATGCGCGCCAGGCCGCGTATTTTTATCGCGCCGCCTTCGGCATGTCCCTCGTGGCCTACGCCGGCCCTGAGACCGGCCAGCGCGATCGCGCTTCCTATGTCGTCCAGCAGGGCAAGATCCGTTTCGTGCTCACCACGCCTCTGCGCAGCGGCAACTTCCTCGCCGACCACATCCACCGCCACGGCGACGGCGTGCGCTCCATCGCGCTCTGGGTGGACGACGCGCGCAGTGCCTGGCGCGAAACCACGCGCCGCGGCGCCGTCAGCGTAGCCGAGCCCCACGTTCTCGGCGACGAGCATGGCCAGGCCGTCCTCTCGAGCATCCGCGCCTACGGCGACACCGTCCATACCTTCGTCGAGCGCAGCGCGTACTCGGGGCCTTTCCTGCCCGGCTTTCGCGCCGTTGACTCTGACCCCGTCGCCCGTCCCGTGGGCCTGCTCCATGTCGATCACATGGTGGGCAACGTGGGCTGGAGCCAGATGAACGAGTGGGTCGATTTCTACTCGACGGTCATGGGTTTCCGCCTCTACCAGCACTTCGACGACAACGACATTTCCACCGAGTACTCCGCGCTCATGTCCAAGGTGATGTCCAACGGCAACGGCTACGTCAAGTTCCCCATCAACGAGCCGGCCGAAGGCAAAAAGAAATCGCAGATCGAGGAGTACCTCGACTTCTACGCCGGCCCCGGCGTGCAGCACATCGCTCTCGCCACCGGCGACATTTTGCACACCGTCAACCGGCTGCGGCAGCAGGGCATCGAGTTCCTGCGCGTTCCCCACACCTACTACACCGAGCTCCAGGACCGCGTGGGCAAGATTGACGAGCCGGTCGCCGAGCTCGAAGATCTGGGCATCCTCGCCGATCGCGACGATGAGGGCTACATGTTGCAGATCTTCACTCGCCCCGTCGAGGACCGGCCCACCCTGTTCTTCGAGATCATCCAGCGCAAAGGCAGCCGCAGCTTCGGCAAGGGCAACTTCAAGGCGCTCTTTGAAGCCCTTGAGCGCGAACAGCAACTGCGCGGCAATCTTTGATTTGCCTTGCCCACGCGCCGCGCGTCGCGGTTTGCATTAGGGCACGGCTTGAGCCGGATGAATCGATTGAGCTTTGTAATCAGGGCACGGCTTCTGCCGGGCCGCAAAAGCCGCAAAAAGAAATACAGGGGCTTTAACCTCTGAGGAACTTGAAGAAACATATAAAGAGGCGAAATGAGCACGCAAACTTTATCCGCCGCCGCGCCCTATATCATCCGCCAGGATTACTCCGCCTACACCGAAGAGCAGCACAGCGTCTGGGCCGAGCTCGTCGGCCGCGTCCTGCCGGAGCTCGAGCAACACGCCGCGCGCGCATATCTCGAGGGCTTCGACATCATCGGCCTCCAGCGCGATCGCCTGCCCAATCTCTCCTCCATCAGCGCGCGCCTTCGCCCGCGCACTGGCTGGAACTCCACTCCCGTCAGCGGCTTTCTGCCCGCGCCCGCGTTCTTTGAAATGCTCGCCAGCCGCAACTTCCCCACCACTACCTGGCTGCGCAGCCGCGAGTCGCTCGAGTACACGCCCGAGCCCGACATCTTTCACGATGTCTTCGGCCACGTGCCCATGCACGCGCACAAAGTCTTCGCCGATTTCCTCGAGCACTACGGCCGCGTCTGCGCCGCCATCTCTGACCCTGCCGTGCTCGAAAAGCTCGGCCGTCTCTTCTGGTACACGGTCGAGTTCGGCCTCATTCGCGAAGGGCAGGAGACCAGGGTCTATGGCAGCGGCCTCATCAGCTCCCATGGCGAGTGCCGCAATGTGGTCGGCGGCCACTGCGCCATTCATCCGTTTTCGTTGGATGAAGTGCTGGCCACGCCGGTCAAAGTCGACGAGCTGCACAAGCTGCTCTTCGCCGTAAGCAGCTTCGACCAGATCTACGAGGCCATGCGCGAAGCCGAGCAACTGGCCCTCACCGGCCAACTCTGACGGAAAGCTTTGTTTGAAGGAACCCGATGAATCACCGCCAGAGCCACGAAGCATTCGAGCCGGTTGCCGGGTGCCCCATCCAAAACGCGCCCTTTGCGTTTTGGGTGGGAAAGCACAAAGCCCGCGCAACACGGTCTCGTGTCAGGGCACGACTTCAGTCGTGCCGCAGTCGGGTCAACAGAAAACTCAGGGCTTTAGCCAGTGCGGAGGGAGCAGGGGCCTTCAGGCCCCTGAAATGGGAAGCAAATCGCGTGGCCTTCAGGCCCGGCGGTCTTGTGTCGCGACACGGCTTTGGCTGCGCCGGACGCCCGCGAAGCGGGCGAAGGAAGGTAGCCCCAGGCGCAAGCCTGGGGTCGCGATCATTCAACCCAACCCCGCAAGCCCGCTTGAGCGGGCGTAAGAAGAGGCACGGAGCGTCAGGGCGCGCGGGTCGCGTGCCGCACAACCGCAAAAGAATGATGAACGGCGCTTCAGCCCCCGCAAGACGATTTCAGAAACAGAAGCCCCGCCCAGAGAAACAAGCATTGAGAGGCAATCCATGAATTACGAAAATCCTTCAGAAGAATCCCGTTACCAAACCGGATTCGGAAACGAGTTTGCCACCGAGGCGGTCGCCGGTGCCCTGCCCGTGGGCCAGAACGCACCGCAGATGCATCCGCTGGGCCTTTACACGGAGCAGTTCAGCGGTACGCCCTTCACCGCGCCGCGCGCCGTGAACCGCCGCACCTGGACCTACCGCATCCGCCCCTCGGTCACGCACCGGCCTTACGAAGAAATCTCCACCGGCCTCCTGCGCAGCGGCCCGTTCAATGAGACGCCCACCACCCCCAACCAGCTCCGCTGGGATCCGCTCCCGCTGCCGGAAAAGGAAACCGACTTCGTCGACGGCCTCGTCACCATGGGCGGCAACGGCGACCCCTCCCTGCAGTCCGGCGTCGCCATCCATCTCTACGGCGCCAACGTCTCCATGCACGACCGCTTCTTTTCCAACGCCGACGGCGAAATGCTCATCGTGCCGCAGGCGGGCGCTCTGCGCATCCACACGGAGCTCGGCATTCTCGATGCGGCTCCCGGCGAAATCTGCATCGTCCCCCGCGGCGTCAAGTTCCGCGTGGTTCTGCTCGAAAGCCAGGCCCGCGGCTACATCTGCGAGAACTACGGCCTCACCTTCCGCCTGCCCGAGCTCGGTCCCATCGGCGCCAACGGCCTCGCCAACCCGCGCGACTTCGAATCGCCCGTCGCCGCCTTCGAAGATCGCGACGGCGACTTCCGCATCGTGAATAAATTCCTCGGCCGGCTCTGGCGCGCGCCCATCGATCATTCGCCGCTCGACGTCGTGGCCTGGCACGGTAACTACGCGCCCGTCAAGTACGACCTTGCGCGTTTCAACTGCATCAACACCGTCTCCTTTGACCACCCCGACCCCTCCATTTACACCGTGCTCACCGCACCCTCCGCCGCTCCAGGCACAGCCAACTGCGACTTCGCCATCTTCCCCCCACGCTGGCTCGTGGCTGAGCACAGCTTCCGCCCGCCCTGGTTCCATCGCAACCTCAACAACGAGTTCATGGGCCTGGTCTTCGGCGCTTATGACGCCAAGGCCGAAGGCTTCCTGCCCGGCGGCGCCAGCCTGCATAACTGCATGGCCGGCCACGGTCCCGATGCCGAGACCTTCGAGCGCGCCTCCAACGCCGAGCTGCGCCCGCAATACCTCGCCAACACCCTCGCTTTCATGTTTGAAACCCAGCTCGCCATCCGGCCCACGCTCTTCGCCATGAACACGCGCATCTTGCAGCACGAGTACTTCGAGTGCTGGCAGGGCCTGAAAAAACGCTTCACCGGCGCGGAGCTTGACACGGAGCTGACCAAACGATGAGCCGCTCGCGGAGCGCATCGGAACGGAGCTTTGTAACAAGGGCACGGCCCACCCGTGCCGCACAATCGCAGCTTTGTAACAAGGGCACGGCTTCAGCCGGGCCGCAAAGCCGCAAAAAGAAAAACAGGGGCGTTAGCCCCTGCGGGATTCATTCAAAAAATGGGGCCTCAGCCCCCGAGGGATGCTTTGGTTCACCGCTCGACCCGCAAAAATCCGCAGATGCCTTGTACACGGGAGGCCCGCGCATGAGCTCGACGAGCTGGGTCGCCTCAGCCAATCACCCCGAGTGCGACTTCCCGCTCGAGAACCTGCCTTACGGCGTCTTTCGCC
>DATJRT010000197.1:0-7303 GCA_035504495.1 Occallatibacter sp. | reverse complement strand
CTTTGAAGAACGCAATCGCGCCCAGGTTGGCGTGCGCCTCCGCATTCGTGGGATCGATCCGCAGCGCATCGCGGAACGCCTCCGCCGCGGCCGCTGAATCCTTCGCCTTCAGCGCCGCCTGCCCGCGTTCGAGATCCGCGGCGAGCGCGGCCCGCGCTGAACCCATTTGCGCGCCCAAACGGGGCAGGAATGCGAACGCAAGGAGCAGCAGAAGCAAGAGCGCCGTGCCGCGCGCGGACGCCGGTTGGCGACGAGTGGACATAGGGTATGCCTGCTCAACTGATTGTAAGACGCAAAGTGCGCGGCGGCTCGCTCGGAAAAGAACAAAGCCGGGCGAGCGCCCCTCTTGCGGCGCCCTACCCGGCTCATACGGTTTCGACCGAAGGGTCCGGAGAAAAATTAGAACGTCAGCCGCCCTCCCAGTTGCACATTGCGTTCGCCGCCGTTCACAGTGCTCGTAATCTGCGCCTCGCCCGCGCCAGCCCCGTTGCTCGGCTGCGAAAAATTCGGGTGATTGAACGCATCGAACATATCGGCACGGATCTCGAAACGAATTCCTTCGGCGAAGAGAAATGCCTTGCCCAGGCTCAGGTCCAGGTCGCGCCAATCCGGTCCGATCAGCGTGTTGCGATGCTCATCGCCGAACGTGCCCGGACTCGGCGGAGTGAAAGCAGTCGTATTGAACCACGCGTTCACTCCCGGGTTCGCGACCGACGGACTCCCCACGACGTTGGGCAGCCATGCATAGCCGCAACCGCACTGGTTGGCGCCCGACCCGCTCTCATCCTGGCCGTTTACAGATGTCGTCGCCGTAAACGGAATTCCGCTGTGAACCTGGAAGATCCCGCTGGCCCTCCAGCCGCCCAGCGCTTCGTCGGTTGCGCCATGCAGCGTGAAGCGCCGGCCCGCTCCAAAGGGCAGCTCGTAGGAGAGGGACCCGGTGATCGAGTTGGCCATATCGAGGGTGGAAAGTCCATAGTTCGCGCGAATGTCAAAGGCGTTCTGCCACACGTCGGCGGTCGCATTGTTCCCGGAGCCGGTACCGGTGTCGAGCTCCTTCGACCACGAGTAGTTGAACAGTCCGTACAAGCCGAAGGACGAGCGTTTTTCCACCCGCAGCTGCAAAGCGTCATAGTTCGAGTATCCGTCGAAGAGTGCTGCCGAAATGGAGCAGAAGATCGGATACTCCGAAATACCGGAATAGCAATCGGTGCTCGCGGTCATCTTGCTCGCCGGGTTTTGGTCGATGTCGCGCGTGAATCCCAGGTGCGTGCCTTTGGTGTGAACGTAGCTGCCGTCAATCAGCGACTGGAAAGGCAGCTCATGCTGGACGGACAAAAGAAATTCCTGATAGTACGCGCTCTGCCGGTGCACCGGGTAATAAGACACGTCGTCGTAGTTGTATTGGGAATTGGTGAGCTGGGAAAGGCTCGGATAGGCCACCGCTCCCGGCCCCGGTCCGTCCTTTAAGAGGAATGCCGGCGAGTCGCCGTACCCTTCGCTCCCATGCGGGTTCAGGCCGATGCCCAGCGCGGCTGTGTAGGGATCGACGGACCACGGCTGATCGGAGATGCCGTAGCTGCCACGGAACGCCCACTTCGGCACCGGGGCCCATGAGAATCCCACGCGCGGCACCCACTGGTTGTCGCCATTCTGGATATGCGTGCGCCCGTCCTGCCCGCCGTAGACCATGGCTCCCAGCGTGTTGGGAGGCGCGTACTCCCCGGTGTTGACCACCGTCGGGCTGAAGGTGCCCCACAGATTGTTTACCACGCTCCATCCGCCCTGGTACTGGTAGCGGAGGCCCAGGTTCAGCGTCAGCTTCGAGTTCAGCTTGAAGTCGTCCTGCACAAAAGCGCCCATGTTCCACATGCGCGCGCCCGTCTCCACGTAGTCGTACACGTACCAGCCATACACTTCGCCCAACAGAAAGTCGGCGTAGGGCTGGCCGGAGGCCACGCCGTCAAAGACAAAATTTCCCGAGCTTACGTCGCCCCAGTTGGTGTAGTTCTGGTAGCTTTTGTCGAATTCGCCGCCCATCTTGATCGTGTGCCTGCCCTTGATGAGCGTGAAGATATCCGATTCGACAATCGCGCCGTCCGCCAGCAACGCGTGCACGCCGCCGTTAATGCCAATCCCCCCGATGGCTGAACTGCTGTTGACGGTAACCGTGGGAAAGATATTTGCCGGCGCGTCGGTGCCGTAGGTCGGCTCAAGCCCGATCGTGGTCGGGTAGCCCTTGCCGTACGTTGGCGGAATGTACTTGTCGAATTCGCGCACGCCGCCGATGCGGGCCTCATTCACCATCGTCGGGCTGATCGTCCATACATCGCTGATCTGCCCATCCATGTTGTAGTTGTTGCCAAGGGTGCAATCGAAGCCCAGTGAGCAGAAGGCGTCCACGCTATAGGTCAGCGGGCCGATGGGAAAATCCAGATACGATGCCGAGATGCGGTTCTTCGCGCTGATGTCGTAATCCACTTTGCCCACGTACCATGTTGAGGTCGTCGGCGTGGTTTGAACCACCCTGTAGTTATTCACATAAGGATTGGTTCCCACCAGGTTGGGTGCAGGGAAATACTTCTGGATCGCCAGCGCCACGGGGTCCATGGCCGTGTTGATGCAGTTGTTCGGGTAAGGCGTTCCCGTGCTGGGATTATCGATGGCAACGGGGAAGCAGCCTTGCACCATATTGGTGGTCCCATTCTGCCCGGTCGTGGGAACGGTCGTGGTATAGACCCCCGACGAAGTGTTCGGGTTCCTCTGGTAGGTGAAGAAGCCGAATAACTTGCTTCTGAGAATCGGCCCACCGATGCTCCCGCCGAACTCATTCCAGTGCAGTGGCGCAACCGGTCCGGGCGCGGGATTGAAATAGTTCCTGGCGTCGTAATCGTTGTTCTCATTGAACTCGAAGAGCGAACCGTGGAAATGGTTGGTGCCGCTCTTGACGAGCACGTTGAATGCAGCCACACCGTTGCCGTACTGCGCGCCGAAGTTGCTGGTCTCCACGTTGACTGACTGAATCGCGTCGATCGGCGGATAGTTGTCGCTGGCGTTGGCGTCGCGCGGCTCCTGCGCCAGCGCGCCCTCGATCAGGAATGTTCCCGAGTAACCCTCTGTTCCATTCACGCCGATTCCCTGCCCCGAGGCATCCTGCCCGCCGCCGCCGTTCACGCCGGGCAGCTCGTTGGTCAGCTCGTTGTACCAGACGCCGCCCACGATGGGCGCATTCTGAACGGCCTGCGTATTCAGGTCGAGATGTTGCGCCGAGTCCTCGGTCTGCAGTAGCGGCACGTCGCCCGTCACCACCACCTGCTGGTTGGCTGTGCCAATCTGCATCGCCGCGTCCACCGCGACCGTGGCCACCTGCAGAATGATGCCGTTGCGCACCTCGTCACGGAATCCACCTTTGCTGAAGGTGATCGTGTACGGCCCGGTGGGCAGCGAAGGCACATCGTAGATGCCCACGCCGTTGGTCTCCGTCTTCGTGGTCACGCCTGTCGCCGTATTCACCAGCGTCACGCTCGCGCCCGCAATCACCGCGCCGCTCGCATCCGTGACCGTGCCCTTGATCTCTCCGGAGTTTGTGTTCTGGCTAAACCCCGCCTGAACCGCCCCTGTGCCGAGTACCACGAGCAAAAAAGCAAACCTTTTCATTGATCTCGAGCTCAACCGCATTGCCGATCGACCTCCCCCCAAAATTCAACACGTCGTGGAGGGTATGCTTTCAATCAAGGCACATGCATCCGACAAAAGTCGGATTGGCTCCGAGTTTTGCCCGTCTCTCGCCAAGTCCCTCCAAATACTAGCCTTAATCCATTCCCAACCAGGTTCGCGTGCGCCCTGTTTTCCTCCATGCAGGCGCATTTTTCTCCGCCGTCCCCGCTGCCGTTCCCTCGGCCGTCTCGCTCATTTTCCGCGCGCAGAGTCGCGAGTCCGTCTTTGGACCCAATCCGCCTTTTGTCGGATGCGGCTGTCCCTCCATCTTCGTATCCTCAAGGACGCAGAGGAGCCTCGGCTCCGCGGCTGCCCGTTGCAATGGTTCCCTCTGGATTGCGCGCCCTCGTCCCCGCTCTCACCCTCGCCCTCGCCTGCGCTCCCACAGCGCGTGCGCAGCAGCCCTCCGAGCCTGTCGACCCCACTCCCATCAACGGCGAAACTTACTACCTCATCAATCAGCTCTCCGGCCTGCAGGTCGATCTCGATGGCAGTGCGTCCGCCACAGCCGGCGCCGCGGCCATTGTAGCCACGCGCAGTTTCACCAGCCTCACGCAGCGCTGGGCACTTACGCATCTGCCCGGCGGCCAATGGGCCATCAGCAATCTCTCCACCGGCCTGTGCCTTGACACCGTCACCAGCGGCGCGAACAACTCCGCCGTGCAGAACGCCTGCGCGCTCTCCAATTCCTCGCAGCAGTGGACGCTCACCGCCGCCACCAACGGTTACGCCACACTCACCAACGCCGGCACCGGCCTGGTCCTCGATGTCTCCGGCGGCTCGTCGTCCTCCGGCTCCGTCCTCGTCGAAACGGCGCTTGGCGCCTCGCCCACGCAAAGCCAGCTCTGGTTGTTGCGCCCCGTTTTCTTCCGCGGCGTCGACGCCGCTCTTCTCGAGAAACAGGAAGCCGACCGGGTTGTGCTCAACACGCCCTGGTGGCAGGACGCGGGCCAAACCGCCGACCTGCTCGCCATCCTCAAAAATCACGGCGTCAATTTGCTGCGCATCCGCCCCACATCCACGCCACCTTACCAGACCTTCACTCTCAACGGATCCAGCGCCATTCCGGCCACCTGCACCGGCAACGGCTGCTACGCCGAAGTGGACTCGGCCGACCTCAACGTAGCCAAGCGCGCCAAGCAACTCGGCATGTCAATCGAACTGACGCTCTTCTTCGACGGCGGCTCGTCCTCGTCCGTCCCCGGCGCCTGGTCCACAGACAATCTCACCCAGCTCCAGTCCGACGTTTACGCGTATGTAAAAGCTGAGATCGAAAGCTATCGTTCGGCCGGCGTCATGCCTGACCTGGTTTCCATCGGCAACGAAGTCGACACCGGCCTCTTCGGCTCCCTGGCCTCGCCCGGAACCAGCTTCTCCAACTTCGCCGCTGTCGAGAACCAGGCCATGCAGGCCGTCCTCGACGCCTCTTCCGATACGTCGATCGGTCCCGCCATTCCTCCTCCGCTGCGCTGTATTCACATCACTCCGGGGTGGAACCTGAGCAGCTTCTTCTCTGAGGCCGCCAGCAACAACATCCCCTTCGACGCAATCTGCCAGAGCTACTACCCCTTCTATCACGGTCCCCTCACGGCAGCGCAGGCCGCGGCCTCCAATCCCGACAATCAGCCCGTCGAACAGACCGTGCTCACCAGCGCGGCCACTTCCATCGGCGTGCCCATCTTCATCATTGAAACCGGCGAGCACTACGAGAGCGGCTTCGATGCGAATGACCCCTGGTATCCCGCCACCGTTGCCGGCCAGCGCCAGTTCCTCATCGATCTCGACACCGTGCTCAAGGGCCTTCCCAACCATCTCGGCATGGGCATGGACTACTGGGACGCCGAAGGCGTGAACACGCCCGCTTCCGGCGGTGGTTTTACCAATGGCGACGGAGACGTCAACGCCACCTACATCTGGAACGGCTTAACGATTTTCGATAATGCCGACGCTTCCGGCGCCACCGAGACCTCCGCCGCCAACTACTCCGCCATCCTCGCCGGCGCAGACGCTCTCGGCGGCAAGATCGATCCCACACTAAGCTATGCGCTGGTCAACGTCGCCAGCGGAGAGCTGCTCTCGACTGCCGGCGAAGCCGTCAACACCGGCACGCCGCTCGGCGTCGCGGCCGGAGACGGCGGCGCAACCCTCAGCCAGCAGTGGTCCATTTCGAGCAACGGCGACGGCTATCTCCAGATCGCCAATCTCGATGTGCCCCAGGGCTCGCCCGCGCAGGTGCTCGACAACGCCGGCTCAACCGCTTCCGGCAGCGCCGTCGTGCTCAATTCCGCATCGTCCGGCGACGCCTCGCAGGAGTGGAACCTAGTCACCGCCGGCAGCGGCCAGTACACCCTCGTCAACAAAGCCAGCGGCCTCGTCCTCGCCGCCACCGCGGCCGGCGCTATCCAGCAGCAATCGCCCGCAAGCACCAGCCTCGACTGGATCACGCCCGCCAACTCCACTCAGCTCTGGCAGGTCATGCCCATCCATATCACCGAAGGCTCGACCACCGTTCCGCCCAACCCCACATTTACTGTCAGCGCCAGCCAGAGCAGCCTCAATCTCAACACCGGCGCCAGCTCGAGCGTCACGCTCACCCTCGCGCCCACAGGCGGCTACCAGGGCACGGTTTCGATGAGCTGTGCCTCTACGCTCTCCGGCCTCACCTGCTCCTTTAACCCCGCGAGTTACTCGCTGCCCGGCACCAATGCCTCCGTCTCCGGCTCCGTGACCATTACCGCGCCCGCAACCATCGCCGGCCTATCCTCGCGTAACCGCAACGGTAGGCAATCCATCTCTCCCGCCGCGCTCTGTTTCCCTTCCGGCGCATTCTGTCTTCTCTTTGCCGCCGCTGCGCGCAAGCGCGCTCTCCGCCGCCTGCGCAGCGGGCTCTTTCTCTTGGTGCTTGCGCTGTTCATCGCTTCCATCGGCATCGCCGCCTGCGGAGGTGGCGCCTCAGGTGGCAGCCCGCCTCCGAAATCGGAGACCGGCACAGTCACCGTCACCGCCGTCGGTTCTTCCGGCAATCTCTCCCAGTCGGTCGCCATCTCGGTTACCGTGACGCAATGAAAACAATCAATGCCCGCATGAGGATGCGCGGCGCGTGCCCGTTTTCATTCCGCCCAACCTGTTCCTCCGCCGATCCTACTTCCGGCGGATTTGTTTTCTCCCCCGTCTCGCTATCATCCCTTCTGTTCCACCCCCGGCGCGACACTGGCGCGGACTGGGCGCGGATTCGATTCGATTTGAAGGATTCTTCGTGGCAAACTCCGATTCATTGGCTCAATCTCCCCTCCCCGCCGGCACGCCCGAAGGCCAAGAAGAGTCCGCAGAATCCGCTGGCGCGCTCACGTCCGCGCCCATTCGCGTAGTGCTTGCCATGGCTGCGGAGCTCGATCGCATGGCCTGGAGCATCGTCATCAACAACCAGACGGACATGGAACTTGCCGCCGCCACATCGTCCGGCCGTCAGCTCGTCCGTCTTCTCAAGCTCCACTCGCCTGCCGTGATTCTGCTTGACGAGCCCCTCCTCGACACCTGCCCTCCCGGCTCCCTGCTCGCCTGCGCCCGCAAGACCGCGTGCCGCTTC
>DATJRT010000196.1:0-6030 GCA_035504495.1 Occallatibacter sp. | reverse complement strand
GGTAAATCGGCCCGCGCGGACCATCGGCGGTAAAGATCGCCGGGCCGCCCTCATCGATCACGCTCTTCAATCCCAGCAATCCCTCGCGTCCGCCGCGCGAGCTTGACCCGCGCACCGCGCGATAGCCGAACAGGGCCAGCGTACGTGCAATCAGCTCACCATCGAAACTGCGGCTGATGAGAATGGTCGCGCCCGTTCGCCGGAAATAAACCGCGCACGGCAGCACGCATTGGTGCCAGAAGCAGAAAATCTCCGCGCCCGCGCCTGCTCCGTGCTCGAGCGGCGTCGCGCCCTCTTCGGCAACGGTGTCAAATCGCCATGTAAGCCCGAGGACCGAGACCAGGGCCCATACCATGCGGGGCGCAAGCGCCAGCACCATGCGCTGGCCTAGTGTGAAGCTGGGGTTAATCTCGCGGCTCACTCTGCATCGATTTTAGCCGCGCGGCGACCGCCTGCCGCCAATCCGCACGCGCTTCCGCAGCGTCATTCCGGTTGCCGTCATCGCACGTTCCTTACGCCCGCTAGCCCTTTGGGGGCGCATATTCAAGCAGTTTGATGCGTGAGTCGAGACACCGGCTGTTGAGCAGCGTCAGGGGCGTCCGCGAGAAATCGGAGAAGATCCGCTCCCTGCCCTCGCTGCCCAGCACCAGGGGAAAAACCATCAGCCGGAGCCTGTCCACAAGTCCATCTGCAATGAGGCTCTGCACCAGCCGGATGCTGCCGATCGAGCGCAGCCGCGGGCCTTCCTGCGCCTTCAGCGTCCGAATCTCGTCCGCGGCCGGTGTTCGCGAAAGCCGCGCATTCCTCCACGCCAGCGGTTCCTGCAATCCGCTTGAAAATACCAGCTTGGGCAGCTCGCTCATCTTCAGGCCGATGGGATCCTGCGCGGCCGGCGCGAACTCTGCCAGCGCCTCATAAGTTACGCGGCCCATGATGAGCACTTGCGGCACGGCCAGCTCCTGCTGAATCCACGCGCCCAGCTGGTCGCCAAAGTAACCGAAAAACGGCGGCTCGTTTGCGCCGGAAGCAAATCCGTCCAGAGAGACAAAGAGGTCCGCAACAAGTTCTCTCACTTCGACGCTCCTTCGCGCGGAGAGCCCTAGCCGCCTGAGCCCTTCAACTTCGCCCCGTCAACTATAGCGCAGCCAGCGCAGCAGCTCCGGCAGCGTGGCGCGTTTGCCGTACATCAGAATGCCCACGCGGTAAAGCCGCGACGCCACCCACAGCGTGCCCCAGATGCTCACCACCATCAGCGCGATGGAGGCGGCAAACTGCCACACTGGAGGGATCTCGGAGGCCATGCGCAGGAACATTACGATGGGCGCGGTGGGGGGAAACAGCGAAGCCGAAACCGACCACACCGAATTCGAATCGTTAATGATGGGCCAGATCATGGCGAAGCTCAGCCAGGTTGGCGCGGCTGCCAGCGGCATGTACATCTGCAGCTCCTGCTCTGTTTCGCACGTGGCCGCAAGGCCGGCGAAGAGCGAACTGTAGAGCAGGAATCCCAGCAGAAAGTACACCGGAAACAGAATGCCCTCAGCCCACGAAAAATGGATGGAGTATTGCCCGCTGAGGATGGCCGCGGCCATCGGCGAGCCGACGATCGCCGCTCCCGCCGCTAGCCAGATGGCAATCTGCGTAAGGCCCACCGCACCCACGCCGATCAGTTTTCCCGCCAGCATGTCGCTCGGCTTGGCCGTAGCCAGCATCACCTCGAAGATGCGCGACGTCTTTTCCTGGATGATGGAGCGGGCCACGTTCATTCCGTAAATCATCGTGGTCATCGAGAGCAGGATCGCCATCACGTACCCCTTCCAGAACGAAGCCTGCGCATTGATCTTGACCACGGAGATTTGCGAGCCGGCCTTCTTCACCTGGTAGGTATCGATGTCGATTCCCTTGACCACGGAGCTCACGTTTTCCTGGTCCATGCCCGTCGCGCTCAGGTGTTCGGCAACAAAACCATCGTCCAGCGCCTCCTTGAGCCGCTCCGTGGTCATGAAGTCGCCGGCCGCCTGCGCGGTATAGCTCGCCTTGGGCAATGCCCCGTCAGAGTCGTCGATCCACAGGAAGCCGTCGATCGATTTTCTCGCCACCTGTTCGGTCAGAAGTGCGCGCGTCTGCGGTCCGCTGGGAGCGGCAACGTCCACAATCGCATTTTTCCCCTTCTCGTCCAGCAGCTGCTCGCGCACGGCGTCGGAAAGCGCGCGGTCCGCGGAAACAATGACCAGGTGCTTGTTTGCGCCCAGCCCGCGGCTCGAAAGATACGCGATGCCCAGGATGGCCGCGAACAGCACCGGCAGCCCGATGGTGGACAGGCGGAAGGCGCGGCCCTTGATCTGCTCCTTGTATTCGCGCTGCGCAATCAGAAGCATGTTACGCATCGGCCTTGCCTCCCACCGTCTGGATGAAAATCTCCTCGAGCGACGGCTCAACCAGCTCGAAGCGGTAAATGACAGCCATGCCGCTCGCCTCATGCAGCAGCTTCTGCGCATCGCCGTGCGGCTTGAGGCGAATCTCGGCATGTCCGGAAAAATTGCGCGCCTCGGCAATTTCCGCGCTCTGCAGAAATCCGGCGTCGCCCTCGAACTCCACGATCACGCGGTTGCGCTCGTAGCGCTTCTTGATCTCGCGCACGCGCCCCGAAAGCACAGCCTCGCCGCGATTGATCAGGCAGATGGAATCGCACAACTTCTCCACCTGGTCCATGCGATGCGTGGAAAAAAGCACCGCCCGTCCCTGGTCCTTGAGCTCAAGCAGGGTGCGCTCCAGCAGCACCGCGTTCACCGGGTCGAGCCCGCTGAACGGCTCATCCATCACGATCAGCTTCGGATCGTGCAGAACCGTTCCAATGAACTGGATCTTCTGCTGCATGCCTTTGGAGAGCTCCTCGGTCTTCTTGTCCAGAACGTCGGCAATCTCCAGCCGTTTGGCCCAGCTCACCGCGCGCTTGTTGGCTTCTCCGGTCTCTACGCCATGCAGTTGTGCGAAAAAAACAAGCTGTTCCTGCACCTTCATCTTTTTGTAGAGTCCGCGCTCCTCGGGCAGATAGCCCACGCGGTCGAGGCTCTCGCGCACGAAAGGCTTCTCGAACAGCTCGATGCGTCCCGAGTCGGGCATGGTGATGCCCATCATCATGCGGATGGAACTGGTTTTACCGGCTCCGTTCGGACCCAGCAGCCCGAACATCTGCCCCGCTTCAATCTTCAGGCTCAGATGATTCACGGCAATCTTGTCCTCGTACGCCTTGGTTACACCCTCGAGTTCGACGACTGCCATGCATTCTCCCGCCGTGATTTCTTCCGGACCGAACCGCGCAAAACCCTGAAACAGTCTCCGAGCAGTGTAGCAAACAGTGGTCAACGCATAAGCCCGGCCACATTCCGGGTCTGCGCAGCATGAGTTGCCCCCGTCGCAACGCCGTGCACTCTTTCGCAAAATGGGAATGATATGCGTTCTTCGTTACCGGCGCGCGTAACCCAGGTAATGTTTTTTCTGCTAATCCTCTGCATTGACGCGTGTTGCATACGACGAAAGCGTCAACGGCAAAACCCCAACGGGGGACGCAAAAACTTTGTGGGAGGCGCTAGATTAGTAAACACCCGCAGGAGAAGTAAATGGCAACATTGTTGTCCATGCAAGATTTCGAGCGCGAGTTTGGCATCGCCTCGCCGGCCAAATCGACCAAGGAATCCGGTCCCGCTCATAAGCCGCGCCGCCTCGCTGACATGGATGTGCGCCAGGCCATCCTGGAAGATCTGGCCGTCAAGATCCTCTATCTCGCCGGCGCCCTTTCCACCGTCGAGCTTTCTGATCGCATCCGCCTGAGCTATGAGGTTACGGACGAGCTGTTCTGCAAGCTGCGCGCCCAGGCCCTGGTTCAGGTAAACGGAATGATCGGCAACGTTCCCCAGATCGCCGTCACCGCGCAGGGCCGCACCCGCGCCTCCGAGCTGCTGCAGCAGAGCCAGTACGCCGGCGCCGCGCCGGTCTCGCTTGAGAGCTATGTAGCCCAGACCAGAATGCAGAGCGTGCAGAAGGTCGAAGTGCATCCGGCCGACGTCCGCCGCGCATTCAAGCATCTGGTCGTCGATGAATCCACTCTCGACCTGTTCGGCACCGCTCTCAACTCAGGCAGTTCGGTTTTTCTTTACGGTCCCGCCGGCACCGGCAAGACCACTTTCGCTGAAGTTCTCTCGCGCGTTCTCGCCGAAGATGAAATCTGGATTCCCCACGCCATCGAAGCCGACGGCCAGATCATCACCGTCTTCGATCCCGCGATACACCTGGATACACCCGAGGCCGCGCCCGCTGACCACGACATGCGCTGGGCCTACTGTCGGCGTCCGGCTGTGCTTGTCGGCGGCGAGCTCACGGCGGAAATGCTCGACATGCAGTTCAACCCCATCTCCAAGTTCTACGTCTGCCCGGCGCAGATGAAAGCCAACAACGGCGTCTTCATCATCGACGACTTCGGCCGCCAGCGCATCCGCCCCGACGAGTTGCTGAATCGCTGGATTGTTCCCCTCGACCGGCGCATCGATTTCCTCACCCTGGTGGGCGGGAAGAAGATTGAGATTCCCTTCGAGATGCTGGTTGTCTTCGCCTCCAACACCAACCCCTCCGACCTTGTCGATCCAGCCTTCCTGCGCCGCATTCAAACCAAAATTAAAATCGGCGCCGTCTCCGACGAACAGTTCTGCGAGATCTTCCGCCGCTTCGCCCATGAAAAGCGCGTCTCCTACGATCCGGAGATTCCCAACGACCTGATCAATTACATTCGCATCTCGCTCGGCCAGGAACTCCGCTCCTGCTATCCGCGCGACATCGTCAACCAGGTTTGCTGGGCCGCGCGCTACGAGGGCAGGCCGCCGCACGTCGACCGCCCGGCCCTCACCCGGGCCCTCGAAGCCTACTTCCCCGCCACGGCCTGACCCGCAATCCGTTCTCCGATAAGGTATGGGTACCCCAGGTTCCGATTCCGGGACCTGGGAAAATCGGATGCCCCATCCTGGTTCGTGTCTTTGCTTTTTCCGGACAAGGCTCGGAGAGCACGTGCCCCAACTCACCCATGTCACCCTGAGCCAAGTTCGCTTCAGCGAACAAGTCGAAGCATCTGCGGCTGTCTCTCACCCTGTGCCTGAGAGCCTGCCCTGCGCGGAAATCGCGAGCGCCCTGGGGTCGAATGGGAATCTGCGGTCGCGTTTCGTGCATCGTCAACGAAGCTAAGAGCTGGGGGTGGGAAAGCAAAAATCTCACCGGTCCTTTCCCATCCGGCACAGCCGAGGCGTCTCACGCCATCTTCATCGTCTCCGGATCCCACTCCACCACCGCGCCGCGCTCCATGCTCACGTTGCTCAAAAGCGCCGCGCCCGCCGCGCGAAAGCCGAACTCCGCGTCTTCCACCACCGGCTTGCGCGTGCGCACCGCGGCAAAGAAATTCCGGAAATGGTCGTAGCTGTCGCTGTAATCCGCCGGCCCTTCGTACTTTTCATAACCCGGCGCAGGCTCGCCCTCCGGATGCCTCACCGGATACTTGGCTCGATACTCCGCGAGAATCCGCTCCTGCATCGCCTCGGTAAACGTGCCGATCGTATACCCCGGCTCCTTCTCGCGCGGTACGCGGCTCACGCTCACCGCGTTGCCGGCAATCTCCATCGTTCCCTCCGAGCCGGTAAAGGTCAGCCCTTCGCTCTCTTCGCCGCCGTCCACAAAATTCACCCGCAGGCTCAGGTTGAACCCTTCCGGATAATCGAATAGCCCCAGCATCACATCGGGCACGTCGCGCCCGTCTTTCCAGAACCGCAATCCGCCTGTAGCCATGCCCCGCGTCGGTCCCTTGGAGCCGGTGATGAAGTGCGTGCCGCTGAAAAGATGCACAAATAAGTCGCCGGCCACGCCGCTCCCGTAAGCCTTCCACTTGCGCCACTGGAAGAACTGCTCCGCGCTGAAGGGAATTTGCGGCGCCGTACCCAGAAAGCGCGGCCAGTCGCAGGTCTGCGGCGATGCGTCCAGCGGAATCGTATA
>DATJRT010000195.1:0-9940 GCA_035504495.1 Occallatibacter sp. | reverse complement strand
CTGCGCGCGTTCCGGGAGGCGCTCACCGGAGGCGGGACACCGGACGCCCTGTTCATCACCGAGAGCGAAAGCAATCTCGAGGGGGATGCAATCTCGCTGGCCAGGTCCTGCTCGCCGGCGCCGCTGGTGCTCTTCCGGCGCTCGCACGGCGACCTGAGCCCCGGGACCTTCGACCTGGTGATCGATTCGCTCACGCCGCCCAAGCACTGGCTTCAGGAGATTGGCGAGCTGATTGCACGCGGCCGTACTGCCAACCGGACGGTGCGCGCCCCGCAATCCGAATCGCGATCCTCCTCGTCTGCCTGCGAGGCCTGAGGGGCGGCGCGGCGCCGAACCGCGCTTCCAGTGCGATGTTGACGCCTGAGCCGGGGGTGTCAAAGCGGGAACCGCGCGAACGCCGGGTTCCACACCCTGCCGTGACAGGGCGCAAGGATTCGCGATACCCTAAGAGTATGCGCGCATCACAGCCCGCCTACTTGCGCCCATAAGGAGCTTTTTACCTTCCCATGCCCATCCAGACCACTGCAAAAATCTGGCACAACGGAACCCTGATTCCCTGGGAACAGGCCACGATTCACGTTTTGAGCCATGTGGTGCATTACGGCTCCAGCGTGTTTGAAGGGATTCGCTGCTACGCGCAGCCGCACGGCTCGGCGGTTTTCCGCCTGCCCGAGCACATGCAGCGGCTGCTCGACTCCGCCAAGATTTATCGCATGGAAATTCCTTTTACGCTCGAAGAGCTGTGCGCCGGCGTAGTGGACACGGTGGAGACCAACGGGGTAACGCCGTGCTACATCCGGCCGGTGGCGCTGCGCGGCTACGGCGAAATCGGCGTGAGCCCCAAAGGCTCGCCGATCGAGGTTTACATCGCCAATTTCCCGTGGGGTAAATACATTACCGGCCATGGCGGCGCGGACGTGTGCGTTTCAAGCTGGAACCGGCTGGCGCCGAACACGCTGCCGGCGCTGGCCAAGGCAGGCGCAAACTACATGAACTCGCAGCTGATCCACATGGAAGCAGAGCAGAACGGCTACCAGGAAGGCATTGCGCTGGACACCAGCGGCCTGGTGAGCGAGGGCTCGGGCGAGAACGTCTTCGTGGTGCGCAACGGCGTGCTGTATACGCCGCCGCTCGCGAACTCCGCGCTCTCCGGCATCACCCGCGACTCCGTGCTCACCATTGCCCGGCACCTGGGCTACCCGGTGATGGAGCTGCCCATTCCGCGCGAGATGCTCTACATTGCCGACGAGGTTTTCTTCACCGGCACGGCGGCTGAGGTTTCGCCCATCCGCTCGGTGGACCGCGTGCTCATCGGCGACGGCAAGACGGGCGAGATCACCAAGGCCATCGCCGACGAATTCTTCGGTATCGCCAACGGACTGAAGCCGGACCGTTTTGGCTGGCTGACGCCGGTGAAGGTGAATGCCGCCGCGACGGAGCCAGTCTCCGCCTGAAGCGGGCGCAAGAATCGAAAATGCGGGCAGTCCCGGGCGGGCCGCCTTTTTCTTTTTTAGGAGACGCGTCCGCTTCGGGCAGCGTACGCCACGCGTCGCGCATTTCCCGCGCGTTTGGGGCACCCCGTCCCTATGCCAATTTATGATGGAACCCGAGGGCTCCGGCGCGTTGCGCCTAGGCCCGCAGGAGAATGGCCGCCCCCGTGAAACCGGAAATGAAAGTTTCGCTGGCCGGGATCGAGTTTGCCAACCCGGTGATCGCCGCCAGCGGCACCTTCGGCTACGGTATCGAGTTCGAAGAGATTGTGGCGCTGGAGCGGCTGGGCGGATTTGTCACCAAGGGCATCTCGCTCGAGCCCATGGCCGGCCATCCGGCGCCGCGCCTGGTGCAGACCGCAGCCGGCATGCTGAACGCCATCGGCCTGCAGAACGTGGGCGTGAAGGAGTTCCTGGAGAAAAAGCTACCCGCGCTCAATCGCTACCCGCGCGCCAAGGTGATTGTGAACGTCTTCGGCTACACCGTGGACGAGTACATCGGCGTGATCGAGCAGCTCAACCAGGGCGAGGAGATTGCCGCCTACGAGCTGAATGTTTCCTGCCCCAACGTGCACGCCGGGGGGATGGCCTTCGGGGCCGACGCGGACTCGCTGGCTAACCTGGTGGAGCGGGCGAAGAAGGCGGCGAAGCGGCCGCTGATGGTGAAGCTCTCGCCCAACGTAACTTCGATTGCGCGCATGGCGCAGGTCTCGGCCGAGGCGGGCGCAGACGCGTTGAGCGTGGTGAACACGTTCTTGGCCATGTCCATCGATCCCGAGACGCGGCGTCCACGGCTCAGCCACGTGACCGGAGGGTTGTCCGGGCCGGCGATCAAGCCCATTGCGCTGCGCATGGTCTACGAGACGGCCAGATCGGTGCGCATTCCCATCCTGGGGATGGGCGGCATTGTCACCGCGGAAGATGCGGTGGAGTTCCTGCTGGCCGGAGCAACCGCAGTGCAGGTGGGCACGGCCAGCTACGCCGATCCGCGCGCCACCGAGCGGCTGGTGAAGGAGCTCGAGGGGTGGTGCCGCAGCCACCATGTGGAGCGCGTGGCCAGCCTCACAGGCGGGATGGCGGCCTAAAGACAGGAGCAGCGCTCATTCTCCGCGCATCGGGCGTCGCGTATCATCGAAGATGTGCTTGCATTCGGGCCTCTGAGTTCAAGGCAAAGGGAGAACCTGCGTGTCTCGGGTTGAGGGTGCACTGTCTTCGGGCGAGGGATTGGCTGCGGGCCGAGCGACAGACCGTCCGCTGCGCATCGCTCTCTTCGGCTTTGGCACGGTGGGCAGCTCGGTGGCGCGGATTCTGGGTGAGTCCAGGCCGGAGGGGCTGGAGCTGACGCACATCTTCAACCGTGGCGTGGCGCGTAAGCGAGTGGACTGGACGCCCGCGAGCGTGGTGTGGAGCGAGGACGCCGAGGCGGTGCTGGCTTCCGATGCCGACGTGGTCGTGGAGCTCGTGGGCGGGCTCGATCCTGCGGGCGCGTGGGTGCGGCGCGCGCTGGAGCGCGGCAAGAGCGTGGTGACGGCGAACAAGAAGCTCATCGCCTTTCACGGCGTGGACCTGGAGCGGCTGGCTGCGGCCAACGGCGGGCACTTGAAGTACGGCGCGGCCGTGGCCGGCGGCATTCCCGTGATTCCGGGCCTGGAGCAGGGACTGGCCGGCGACCGCATCGAGCGGCTGCAAGGTATTCTCAACGGCACCTGCAACTTCATCCTGAGCAAGATGGAGGCGGGCGCGGAATATGCCGAGGTACTGGCCGAAGCCCAGAAGCGCGGCTACGCGGAGGCCGATCCCACGGAAGACGTGGGCGGCTTCGATGCGCGGGCCAAGCTGGCCATCCTGATGCGCCTTGCCTTGCGCGTGCAGGTGGATCCGGAGCAGATTGTCCCTCGCCCCATCACTACGATCACGGCAGTGGACTTCAGCTATGCGCGCGACCTGGGCTCGACCATCCGCCAGGTGGCGCGCGCCGAGCAAACCAAAGGACGGCTCGCAGCAACAGTGGGGCCGATGCTGGTGGACCGGCGCTCGCCGCTGGCCTGGTCGCAGGGGACGGAGAACATGGTGATTGCCAGCGGGCGCTACGGCGGCGACGTGGTTTTTTCCGGGCACGGCGCGGGCGGGCATCCCACGGCCGTGGCCGTGGTGAGCGACCTGCTGGCGCTGGCGCACGGCTCGCGCCGCGTGGAGATACCCTCCGCCCCGGCGCAGGTGGGCGGCGAGTTTGAAGTGCCGCATTTCATTCGCTTTCTGGTGATGGACCGGCCGGGCATTGTGGCGGCGATTACAGGCGCGCTGGCTCGCGAGCAGATCAACATCCGCGCCATCTTGCAGAAGCCCGGCTACCCGGCGGACGCGCTGCCGTTCGTGGTCACCGTGGAACCGTGCAGGTCGTCGGCGCTCAGGCGCGCGCTGGAGCCGGTGCGGGCCATGGACTGCATGCTGGTGGAACCGCTGGATTTGCAGATGCTGGAGTGATGCCGGGAGCAAGGGGCAAGGGAGCGAGGGAGCAGGATTGCGGAGGCAGGCGCGGTGATCGGAAAAATCTACAAGTGCGAAATCTGCGGCGAGGAGAGCGAGGCGCCGGTGAAATGGCTGGTGATTCACTGCAATTCGGCGCGGCTCACGGTCTTCAAGTGGTCGCAGGAAGAAGCGGACGCATCGGGCGCGCGCCACTACTGCGGCGAAGCCCACGCGCAGGTGTACATCAGCCGGTGGATGGAGTCGTTTTGCAGCTAGCGGGTGAGCCGGCTCAGCCGCGGCGCTTGGGCGGCGCCGGGCCGGTTGACTCGCGGACGACCAGCTCCGGGCTCATCACCAATTCAGCGGGAAAAGCGCGGTCGCGGTGGGCGATGCGCTCAAGGAGAATCTGCGCGCCGCGGCGGCCCATTTCCGTGAGCGGCTGGCGCACAGTGGTGAGCGAGGGGGTGGCGAAGGCGGCGGAGAGCACATCGTCAAAGCCGACGACGCTGACGTCTTCCGGCACGCGCAGGCCGGCCTCCTTGAGAGCGCGCATGGCGCCGATGGCAGCGATATCGTTGAAGCAGAAGACGGCGGTGAAGTCGCGGGTGCGCTCGAGCAGCGACTTCATGGGCTTGTAGCCGATCTCCGGGGCCATGGGGTGGTAGCCGGTCTTCATCGACCAGCCGGCGGAGTCGATGCGCACCACCAGGCCGGGATCGAGCTTGAGGTCGAGCTCGTGGGCCACGCGCTGGCAGCTCTCCCAGCGAAACTCGGCGTCGGGAATGGCGCGCGGGCCGCGCAGAATGGCGATGCGCTTGTGGCCAAGCTGGCTCAGGTGGCTCATGGCCTGCAGCACAGCGTTGTGATGGTCGAGCACGATGTTGGTGACGTTTTCCGCGTTAACGTGCGCGGAGATGGCGACCACGGGAACGGGCACGCCCAGGTCGTCGGTGGCGGTGTTCAGCAGCAGGAAACCATCCACGGCGCGCTCCACCAGCATGCGCGGGTACATTTCGATGAGCTCCGGCTTCCAGTCGTGGCAGGCGGTGAAGTAAAAGTAATGGGCCGCGGTCAGCTCCTCCACCACGCCGCTCATCACACGGGTAAAGTAGCCCTCGCTCAGGTCGGGCGCCAGCACGCCCACGCTCATGGATCGGCTTTGCCGCAAGGAGCGGGCAAAATAATTGGGCCGGTAGTTGAGCCGCTGAGCGGCCTCAATCACGCGGTCCCGCGTCTCCTGGGGGATGGATTTGGCCGAGGGCGAGTTGTTCAGGACCAGGGAAACCGTGGTCTGGGAGAGTCCCAGATGCTCGGCGAGCATGCGCAGGTTCACATGCCCGGAGCGGTTCGCCGATTTTCCCTTTGCCATGTTGGAGTTGTAACACGTTTGGGGCGGGGCCGAAAACGCTCTTGTGCGCGTCTGCATCCCTTTTGAAGGGAACCGCGGATGCGCAGGCGTGAGTCGGCGCGAAAGCCGGCGTTGTTGGGGAGGGTTTCGCCGAATCTGCGCCGGGCAGGCAGCAGGTCCTGAACGGGCCGGCCGGAACCAGCGGCGGCGCAGCCGAAACCAGAGGCGCGCAACCGCAGCAGAAGCCCGGGTTTTCCGCCTGTATGCGCTTGATTTCGCGCACTTGTAACCTGATATTCATATTGGCTCGGTAGCCTCATGCATGTGGAAGTCAAAGTGCCCGAAATTCGCGTTCCCCAAGTTCAAACTCAGCCGGAACCGGCGAATCGGCGCGAAAAGGGCTCTGGGGAAGCGAGCGACGAGGGGCGCCCGGAGGCCCATTCGCCGGTGCGGCGCTTCCTGCTTGCGCGCGGCAACTCGGCAGTTGCGGATCTGGGCTTTCACTGGCTCATGGTGCTGTGCGCGCTGAGCATCTTCGGGATTGTGGTGCTCATTGTGTGGGAGTTGCTGAAGGGCTCGCACCTGGCGTGGGCGAGCTTTCACTTTGGATTCTTCTATAAGTCCTACACCGACGCGTATACCGGGCAGACCTCGTTCTGGGACCCGGTGAACGGTCAGTTCAGCGCGGTGCCGTTCGTATACGGCACGCTGGTCTCCTCGTTCCTGGCGCTACTGATCGCGGTGCCGCTGGCCATCGGGGTAGCCATTTTTCTCACCGAAATGTGCCCGCGCGTGTTGCGCGGCCCGCTCGCGTTTCTTACCGAGCTGCTGGCCGCGATTCCCAGCATCGTTTACGGGCTGTGGGCCTTCTTTGAGTTGGTGCCGCTGCTGCGCGGGCAGGTGAACCCGCTGCTGACCAGGACGCTGGGCTGGACGGGATTTTTCAGCGACGACAATCCCACCGGCCTGGGCTTTGTGGCCGCGGCGGTGATCCTGGCCATCATGATACTGCCCATCATCTCCTCGCTCACGCGCGAGGTAATGACGGCGGTGCCGCACTCGCAGCGCGAAGCAGTGCTGGCGCTGGGCGCCACGCGCTGGGAGATGATCCGCATGGGGGTGCTGCGCAACGCGCGCATCGGCATCGTGGGCGGCATCATCCTGGGCCTGGGGCGGGCGCTGGGTGAGACCATGGCCGTGACCATGGTGATCGGCAATACCCCGGAGATTCACAAATCGCTGCTCTCGAACGGCTCCTCGATGGCCTCGGTGATCGCCAACGAATTTGCCGAAGCGGTGAGCGACCTGCACCGCAGCGCGCTCATCGAGATCGGGCTGGCGCTGTTCATCGTCACCATCATCGTGAACGCGCTGGCGCAGGTGTTGGTGTGGGCGGTTACGCGGGGAGCGCCGTCGCAGGCGCACTGAGGAGGAGCGGTTGAGCAGGGGCCAATTCCAATTCCGGTCGCGCCTGCGCGGAGCCACCGACGTTGCCGTGACCACGCTGGCCATACTGGCCACAGTGCTGGTGGTTACGCCGCTGCTGGCCATCTTCGGATACCTGCTTTACAAGGGCGGCGCCTCACTGAACATGGCCTTCTTTACCAACGTGCCCAAGCCGCCGGGCGAGCTGGGAGGCGGCATGGCCAATGCCATCTTGGGCTCGGCCATCCTGCTGCTGCTGGCAAGCGCCATCGGCATTCCCATCGGCATTGGGGGCGGCATCTTCCTGGCCGAGTTCGGCCGCGGCAGCAAGCTGGCCAATGCGGTGCGCTTTACCGCGGATGTGCTTAACGGCGTGCCCTCCATCGTGATGGGGGTGGGCGTCTACGGGTTGATTGTGAGCCAGAGGCACTTCTACATTCCGTTCTCTGGGCACTTCTCGGCGTTCTCGGGAGGCGTGGCCCTGGGCATCATGATGATTCCCACAGTGTGCCGCACCACCGAAGAGATGCTGCTGATGGTGCCGCACGCGGTGCGCGAAGCGGCACTGGGGCTGGGCGTGCCCAACTGGCGCTCGGTGCTTTCCATCACCGTGCGCACCGCCTCGCCGGGCATCATCACCGGATGCATGCTGGCCTTTGCGCGCGTAGCCGGGGAGACCGCGCCGCTGATCTTTACCGCACTCGGCAACCAGTTCTGGTCGACCAGCCTCAACCAGCCCATCGCCGCGCTGCCGCTGCAGATCTGGATTTATGCGCAATCTCCCTACGACGACTGGCATCGCCTGGCATGGGCCGGAGCGCTGGTGCTCATCGTGCTGATCGTGCTTTCGGTTTCGCTGGTGCGCTACGTCACCAGCCGCGGGGTGCTGAAAGGGACAAGCTGAACTGCGTTTTTTTGCGGATTGCCGGTCGATTCATTTGCAAATCGCAGTTTTTTGAGAGAATTGCCCGGAAAGCCTGGCGGCGAAGCCGGTAATCGAGAAAGGGAAGTGGGTACGTGGGCGTCGGCATCGAGGTACAAAACCTGAACGCGTGGTACGGCACCAACCACACGCTGCAGGACATTAATTTGAACATTCCGGCCAACCACGCCACGGCGCTGATCGGGCCCTCCGGCTGCGGCAAGAGTACCTTTGTCCGCTGCCTGAACCGGATGCACGAGACCAACCCCGTTGCCCGCGTCACCGGTGTGGTGCGCATCGGCGAGCTCGACATTTACTCGGACGCGAAGCCGGTGGAGATCCGCCGCCGCGTGGGCATGGTTTTCCAACGTCCCAATCCCTTTCCCACCATGTCCATCTACGACAACGTGGCGGCGGGGCTGAAGCTGAATGGATACGGGAACAAGCGCTCGCTGGATGAGATCGTGGAAAAATCATTGCGGAACTCGGCCTTGTGGGAAGAGGTGAAGGACGATCTCAAGAAGAAGTCGGGCGCCAGCCTCTCCGGCGGCCAGCAGCAGCGGCTGTGCATTGCGCGGGCGCTGGCGGTCGATCCCGAGGTGCTGCTGATGGACGAGCCGGCCTCGGCGCTCGACCCGGTTTCCACTTCGAAGATCGAGGACCTGATTTTCCAGCTCAAATCGCAGTACACTATCGTCATCGTCACCCACAACATGCAGCAGGCGGCTCGCGTGGCGGAGAAAACCGGATTCTTTCTCAACGGCCGCATGGTGGAGTTCGACTCCACGCATAAGATTTTCACCAACCCCTCTGACAAGCGCACGGAAGATTACATCACGGGCAGGTTCGGATGACACGCATACGCTTTCAACAAAGTCTCGAAGACCTGAAGGAAAATCTGCTGGTGATGGCCGGCCTGGCTGAGCAGGCCATCCAGCGCGCGATCGAGGCCTACCGGGTGCGGGATCTCTCGATCTGCGACCTGGTGAACCGCAGCGAGATCGCCATCAACCGCATGGAACGCGATATCGACCAGGCCGCGCTGGACCTGCTGGCAATGGAGCAGCCCATGGCCATCGACCTGCGCTTCATTCTCTCGGTGATCAAGATCAACGCCGATCTGGAGCGCGTGGGCGACTCGGCCAAGAGCATCAGCGACCGCGTGCGCCACATGGAACAGATGGCCGTGGCCGATCTGCCGGTGGACATTCCGCGAATGGCGTCGCTCGCGGCCGACATGGTGCGCAAGAGCTTGCAGTCGTTCATCGAGGCCGATGCCGAGCTGGCACGCGGCGTGCTCACCATGGACGACGCCGTGGACGCGATGAACCGCGCCGCCTACAAAGCCCTGACCAAGGTAATGGAAGAGCAGAGCCACCTGGCGCCGCAGGCGCTGAACGCGCTGATGATCTGCCGCAGCCTGGAGCGCGTGGCCGACCACGCCACCAACATCGCGGAAGACGTGATCTTCTGGGTGCAGGGCGCGGACGTGCGCCATCACAAGAGCATCGCCAAAGCCGAGGCGCGGCAGGTGCAGTAGGCGCAAAACCGCATTGAACTGAAGTCAGCAGCCCGCGGACCGTGCTCTCCCGCCATAAACGTCCGCCGCGGCGGAGGTTCAGGATGGGGCGCCCCGCCTGATGTTACTCTAAGGCGAATGTGCCGGACAATAACTCCGCGATTCGCCAATATCCTCATCTTCGGCGGCGGCCCACTCACCCGCTCCGACGTCAAATGGTTCTTCCTGGTCGTGGGGATCGGTCTGCTCGTGAGTACCTGCTGGGACACCGTAGACGGATTGGTTAAACGCTTTCACGGCAGGGACTGGCCGACAGTTTCTGCCGTCATTGACATTGTGAACATCACTTTTGTCGAGGATCCTATCGCGCGCTATGCCCTGGACTCGTCTCACTAAAAGGCCACACTAACTTATGTCTACCGCAATCCCGAACAGCAGATGGGCGACTACAGCCGTGATTTTAGAAAAAAGGAAGACGCTGAGGCTTGGGCGAATTCCTATAAAGACGAAACCGTCAAGGTCCACGTAGACCCGCGCGACCCCACGCGTTCCGTGCTGCGAGAAGAGGACCTCTAGGCGGGCCGCGTCAGCGCGGCTCGTTGGGATTGATGCGCACGCCCATGCCGTTCAGCTTGCTGCGCGCCACGCGCGCCTCCGGGGTTTGCGGATGGCGCCCGATCAGCTCGCGCAGCTCGCGGATGCCGGCCTCGCGCTTATCTTCCGCCAGCAGCGCCAATCCCTTGTGCAGTTGCGCGGCGGGCGCCTTG